>NZ_BAAGZR010000003.1:0-325101 GCF_054778255.1 Yimella radicis | reverse complement strand
AGCACAGCATCACGAACAACACGCGAGATCTCATCAGCCATGCCTGATGAGTGTCCCGGATGTCACGACACTCGGGTGTCCCGAATGTCATGACATCCGGGACACCCAGAAGTCACGAGACATCACAGCCAGTAGGTTCGGCCGCGCATCAGTAGGTTCGCATCTGGCCTGCTCACTCCGATGGTTCCGGTGGCGCTTGTTCGCCGGCCTTCTCATCGCGAGCGGCCCAGTCGAGCAACTGGTCGAGTCGGAACGCGACGTCGTCGATCTCGGCGGTCAGATCGCCCTTGTCCGCATATCGGGCCGGGACCGTCGCGATCGTGAAGTCGCGCGGGTCGATGTCGGCCAGCTCGTCCCAGTCGAACGGCGTCGAGACGGTCGCATCGGCGTTGCCGCGCACCGAGTACGCGGATGCGATCGTGTGATCGCGGGCGTTCTGGTTGTAGTCGACGAACAACGCGGCCGGGTCGCGATCCTTGCGCCACCAGGTCGTGCTGACGTCCTTCGGAGCGCGACGCTCGACTTCACGGGCGAACGCCAGGGCAGCCCGTCGCACGTCCGAGAAGCCCCACTCCTGCTCGATGCGGACGTAGATGTGCAGACCGGCGCCACCACTGGTCTTCGGGAAACCGCGAATACCCAACTCGTCCAACAGTTCCCAGCACACGTCCGCGATATTGCGTACTCGGTCGAATGGGCAGTCCGGCATCGGGTCGAGATCGATGCGCCACTCGTCCGGCTTCTCGATCTGGGGACGACGGGAGTTCCAGGGGTGGAACTCGACGCTCGACATCTGTACGGCCCAGATCACCTGTGCGAGCTCGGTGACGCAGAGCTCGTCGGCGGTGCGTTTGTAGCGCGGGAAGAAGACGCGCACGGTGTCCATCCACTCGGGCGCGCCGTGCGGCAGCCGTTTCTGGTGCACCTTCTCCCCGGAGACGCCGGTGGGGAAGCGGTGCAGCATGCACGGACGGTCGCGCAGCGCCCGCACGATGCCGTCACCGACCGACAAGTAGTAGTTGACGAGATCGAGCTTCGTCTCGCCCCGAGCAGGGAAGTAGACCCGGTCGGGGTTCGAGACCGACACGATGCGCTCGCCGACCTCGATCTCGACCTTGGGGGAGCTGCTGCGCCGTCCCGGTAAGGCTGCCATGGTCCGAACCTACGCGTACCCTTGGGCGCCGTGAGTGAGAAGCCAAGCATGTTCCGGATCTTCGCGCTGCGGGTCGCGGCGGCGATGGTGGCAGTCGTGGCCGGCCTGTGCCTCGTGGTGACCGTGCTGGCCGCGATCGTCTGGGCCAAGGGCGGGTCGGAGGCCGACGGCATGCCGGCACTCACCGGTGGCTTCTTCGCCGGCTTCCTCCTCTGCCTCCTCGGGTTCTGGTTGCTGCGTCGTCGCTCGGCGCGGGTGGAGGCGGCCTTCGACGATCCCGCGGACGGCGCGGGCAGCGGGAGCAGCTCCACATCTGTGTGATCCGTCGCTGACCGGCGGCGCTCGGTGGGCGACGGCGACGCGGTCAGTGCCAGCGGGTGAGCGCTGCGGCGATGTCGGGCAGCTCGATCCGCCCGGCCGCGGTGGCGATGACGAGGTCGTACGCATCGTCGTCGGGAGCCTCGATCCAGGCGCCGTTGAGATCGAGGAAGACGACGGTGGCGAGCCAGCCGAGTCGCTTGTTGCCGTCGACCAGTGGGTGGTTGCCGACCAGGGACTCCAGCAGCGCAGCCGCCTTCTCCTCCAGCGTCGGATACGCCTCGCGCCCCCACAGCACCGTCGTCGGTCGGTGCGCCGCCGCTTCGAGCAGACCTACGTCCCGCAACGGCCCGACGCCGAGATCGTCGACGAGACCGAGCAGATCCTCGAGCGTCAGGAACTCGGTCACTTCCCGAGGCGGTCGAGGACGTCGGCGTAACGGGCCCGGGCGCGAGCGGAAGCGTCGGTGACACGCCGCTCATGGCCCCGTCGAGCGGCGACCTCGTGGATCGCACGGATCGTCGCTTCCTGGCGGCTGATGCCGTCGGCCTCTGCCAGCATCGCCAGGACGCGCTCGTCTGCTTCGGACAGTCGCAGTGTCATCGCCATGCGGATGATGGTATCAATGTGGTATCACCATTGTGCACCGAAAGCGGGAGGGCGCCGCGGCGACCCGTGGACGCGACGTGACCGTCCGTCGATGCGGTGGCTCACGATTGCGTCACGACGGGGGCAGCGGTATTGATCGGTCCCGGCCTCCCGCTCGACTCTCAGATATGCGAAACGGCCTTGCCGCCGCAGCGCAGGCCCCCGAGGCTCAGTTCGGCAGGGCAGGCAGGGCGTGGAGGCGTCCGCGCCGACTCCACACCAGGTGCCGACGCGTAGCCATCTCGACCGTTGCTATACGTCGCCGCCCGGCGCGGAGGTCGTCGAGCACCACCCAGTCACCGTCGTCCGCGGTCGGGCGGTCGCGTACCCATTCCACGAACATCTCGGCGTCCCAGTGGGCGCACGAGCCCGCCGGTGTCGCCAGCACGAAGGCGATCGCGCGGTCTCGCCAGCGGGGGAGCAATGCGATCTCGGGTCGCACGTGGGTCATGCCGTCGACCCGCTTCATCGCGAGGATGCGACCGGTGTGGCGGGAGCGCAGTTCGTCGAAACCCTCGGGCGTGCGACCGCGCAGCAGTTCGCCGACGACCCCGCTCTGGCGCGCGGCCAGTTCGTCACGAGCCGACACGGGCGACTCCCCGGGCGACGGCGCGGTCGATCCGGTCGAGGTCGTGCAGCACCGCTTCGGCCCGCACGTCGGCGTCCCGTTCGAGCATGACGCCCGGCACCGGGGCGCCGCACGAAATCCGATGTGCAACAAAGGCACTCAACAGCTCCGACACCGCGTCGAGCACGGGGTGGGCATGGGTGTCGATGTAGAGACCGTCGCGTTCGGTGCCGCCGGCGACGTGCACGTAGGCGACGGCGTCGAGCGGGAAGCGAAGTAGGTCCGCGTGGGCATCCGTGCCGCGCGAGACCGCGCTCGCGTGCAGATTGGCCACGTCGAGCACCACCCGGACGCCGGTGCGGCGCACGATCTCGCCAAGGAAATCCGGCTCGTCGAACTCGTCCTCGGGCCAGCTGAGCAGGGCGGCGATGTTCTCGATGGCGAGTGGCACCAGCAGCTGCGCCTGCGCGATCTCGATGTTCTCGACCACGATGTCGAGCATCCGGCGGGTGCGCGGTGGCGGCATCAGGTGGCCTGCCTCGAGCACATCGCCGTGCAACGAATCAGGCGTCCCGGCGGCCCGCACGAACGCGAGGTGCTCGCTCACCAGTGGCGCGTCGAAGAGCATCGCGAGCGACGAAAGTCGTTGCAGCCGAGCGGGATCAGGGGTGGAGGCGTCGGCAAGGCCCAGGCTGACCCCGTGCGGGATCACCGTGACGTGCTCGGCAAGGGTCATCAAGGCGGCCGGCGGACGGTCGGGATCGACGTTCTCGGCCACCACCTCGGTGAACTGCAGCCGTCCCTGCGCGGCGAGGTCGGCGAGGTCGGGGGCGATGGGCGCCCGCCAGGCGATCGCGGTTCCGCTCGGCATCGGCTTCATGGGTCCGATGGTAGGTCGCAACCAACTCCGTGAGGCGGACGGCGAGACCGTGCCGGCAGCCACCGTCAGGGCGACATGTGAGGCTGGAGTCATGAGCGACATCTGGAACCTCGTCCACGCCGAACGGCACGCCCTGGTCGACGACCTCTCGAGCCTCACCGACGCGCAATGGCAGGCGCCTTCGCTGGCCGACGGGTGGACGGTGCACGACGTCGCCGCACACCTCGTCGACAATGCCACGGCGACCACCTGGCGACTGGTCAAGGCGATGGTGAAGGCCCGGGGCAACTTCCACCGGCAGAACGACACCGGCCTGCGCGCCGCCAAGGGGGCCACGCCGCAGGCGACTCTCGAGCGACTGCGTGCGGTGGCCGAGCGCACCGACACCCCGCCCGCACCGCTGGCGAGCCGGTTGGTCGAGGAGATCGCCCACGGTGAGGACATCCGGCGCCCGCTTGGCATCGTCCGCGAGTATCCGGTCGCCGCGATCGTGCCGGCCATCGGCTACCAACTGCGCACCCCCGATGCCTTCGACGGCACAAAGTCGCTCGCCAAGAGGGTGCGCTTCGTGGCCGACAACGCAGATCTGGCGATCGGGCAGGGACCGGAGTTGCGTGGCCCCGCGCTCGAGTTGCTGATGGTGGCCACGCGGCGGGCACCGCGTGAAGGTGCGTTGAGTGGCCCGGGGCGCGCGCTGATCTGACGTCGGTGCGGGAGGTGGTCAGGTGAGCGGGGGCTCGAGCTCCCGCTCCTGCACCAACTCACGACACCAGTAGCACCGTCGGCCCGCTCCACCGCGACCGCAACCACCGATCGTGGCTGGCCACGAGCACCGTCGCCGGGGCGTCGAGCAGTGCCGCCTCCAGTTCCTCGACCAGCCCGAGCGAGAGGTGGTTGGTCGGCTCGTCGAGCAGCACCAGGTCGGGGCGCCCCGCGATGAGCATCGCCAGCGCGAGGCGCTGCCGCTGGCCGAGGCTGAGCTGTCCGATCGGCCTGCGGGCGTCGCGCGGCGGCAGTAGCCCGAGTGCGTCCAGGCCGAGCTGCGACTCGTCGTCGCCGTACGCCTGCAGCGGGGTGAGGTGCGGTTCGGCGAAGCTGATCTCCTGACGAAGGAATCCGATTCGCCGGGCCGACACCTCGAGCGTGCCGTGACCCAGGGCGAGCTCGCCCGCGATCGCCGCGAGCAGGCTCGACTTGCCCGAGCCGTTGGCCCCGGTGATCAGCCAGTGTTCACCGGCGCACACGTCGAGCCGCCCGATCCGGAAGCGGCCGGCCACGGCGGCGTCACGCGCCGACACCCACCCCGCGCCGTCGGCCGAGAATGTGCCGCCGAACCGCAGGGTCTTCGGTGGCTTGCTGATGCGCGCCCGCTCGATCGCCGCGATGCGCTGCTCTGCGTTACGTCTGCGCCGCGACACCGTGGCCTGCACCCGTGACCCCTTGAACGCGTAGATGAACTTGTCGCCGTCCCTGGGCGGACGATCGTGGGCCACATCGAGATTGGTGGTGCGGGCGGTGGCGCGAAGTTCGTTCAGCTCCTCCTGTTGCGCCTCGAACGCCTCCTGTCAGCGCGCCCGCGACCGGGCCTTCTCGGCGAGGTAGTCGCTGTAGTTGCCGGTGTAGCTGCGGCCGCCTTCGCCGTCGGTGCCGAAGTGGGTGCGGTCGAGGTCGACGATCGAGGTGCACACACCGTCCAGGAAGGTGCGGTCGTGGCTCGCCGCGACGACGACGCCGCTCATCGTGCGCAGTTCCTCCTCGAGGAAGGTGAGGGCCGTCTCGTCGAGGTGATTGGTCGGTTCGTCGAGCAGCACGCAGTCGGGCCGGCGTGCGAGCAGCGCGGCAAGGGCGAGCCGTCCACGCTGCCCACCCGAGAGCGTCCCGACGGGCCGGTCGTGGGGTAACTGCTCGAGACCGAGGAGTGCGGCGGTGCGCTCGGCCCGCGTGGTCGCCGTCCAGGCGTCATGACGGGTGGCCCACGCGAGCACCTCGTCGTATCGATCGGCGGCGCCGGGTTGCTCCAATCCGGTTGCCAGCTCTTCGAGTTCGCGTACCGCGGCGTGCAGCGGCGCGAGCGCGTCGTGTAACACCCGGGCGATCGTGTGCTCCGGATCGAGTCCGCCGTCCTGCGCGACGTAGCCCAGATCTGCCGGTGCGTGCACCGCGCCGCGGGTCGGCGGCTCGACACCAGCGGCGAGGCGCAGCAGCGTCGACTTGCCCGAGCCGTTCTCGCCGACCAGCCCGACGCGGTTGCCGGCGGACGCGGCCAGGGAGATGCCGTCGAGGATCCACCGTCCGTCGTAGGTGACGGCGAGATCCTCGAGGAGGAGAGTGGGGGAGGAGTTGGCTGGCATGAGGCCTCGGAGGGGTCGGCATGGTGCGCCGCCGGGCAGGGCCGCGAGCGGGGCGATGATCCGATCAGTTCTCCATGGTGCATCCAGTCTGAAGGACGAGATCGGAGCGGGCCAACCGGTTTTCGTGGGACGGCTCGTTACCAGTGGGTAGCAAACCTGGCTAACCTTGTCCCGGTCGTTCGTGAGGAGAGTCACATGAGTCCTGCCACTCGCCGTCGCGTCGGTTTGACCGACATCAGCAAGGGCCTGCTCGGTTTCGCCCCCGACCTGCCGATGCTGGCCCGTGAGGCGCCCGGTCTGCTGCTGCGTAAGCCGACGCACACTGCGTCCATCGGCCAGCAGTTTCAGCGCACCGTCGAACGCCACCCCGACCGTCCGTTCCTCAAGGGGGAGGGCCGCACGCTCACCTATCGCGAGGCGAATGCGCTGATCAACCAGTACGCAGACCTGTTCGCCGAGCGCGGCGTCGACCACGGCGACGTCGTGGGTGTGAACTCGGCCAATGACGTCGAGAACGTCCTGGTCATCCTCGCCGTGGTGAAGCTCGGTGCCGTTGCGGGCCTCATCAATTACAACCAGCGCAGCGAGGTGCTCGCGCACAGCCTGCGGACGCTCGACGCAGCACTCGTCGTGATGGCTGACGACCTGCTCGAGGACTTCGCCAGTGCCGGCGAGATCGCTCACGAGCAGAACGTGATCCTATATTCGCAGCTGGCCGGTCTGGCCGAGGGCCGCCCGAGCGAGAACCCCGCGTCGGCCGAGCAGGTCAGGGCCAAGGAGCGGGCGCTGCTGATCTTCACCTCCGGCACCACTGGCATGCCGAAGGCGTCGGTGATGACGCACTACCGTTGGCTGAAGTCGTACTCCGGCCTCGGTGCGCTCGGCGTCCGGTTGCGTCCGACCGACACGCTCTACTGTCCGCTGCCGCTGTACCACAACAACGCAGTGACGGTTGCGCTCGGCGCAGTGCTCGCGGGCGGCGCAGCGTTCGCGGTGTCGCCGAAGTTCTCGGCCACCAAGTTCTGGGACGAGTGTCGCGCCTACGACGCAACCGCCTTCGTCTACATCGGCGAACTATGCCGTTACCTGCTTGCCCAGCCGGAGAAGTCGGACGACCGCGACCACAACATCCGGGTGATCGTCGGGAACGGGCTGCGTCCGGACATCTGGGACGAGTTCCAGCAGCGCTTCGGCATCGGTCGCATCGCCGAGTTCTACGGCGCGTCCGAGTGCAACATCGCCTTCATCAACGCGTTCAACATCGGTCAGACGGCCGGCACCTGCCCGCTGCCTTACAAGGTCGTGGCCTACGACCCCGAGACCGGTGCAGCCACCCGCGACGACGCCGGGCGCCTCACGACGGTGAAGACGGGCGAGGTCGGGCTGCTGCTCAGCAAGGTCACCGACCGGGCTCCGTTCGACGGTTACACCGACGACGAAGCCAGCGAGAAGAAGCTGCTGCGCAACGGATTCAAGGACGGCGACTGCTGGTTCGACACCGGTGATCTGGTGCGCAATCAGGGGCTCACGCACGTTGCGTTCGTCGACCGGCTCGGCGACACCTTCCGCTGGAAGGGCGAGAACGTCGCCACCACCGAGGTGGAGGCAGCGCTCGCCGGCGCACCTCAGGTGGTCGACTCCACCGTCTACGGCGTCGACGTGCCGGGTTGCGACGGCAAGGCCGGTATGGCTGCGGTCGTGCTGCCCGACGGTGAGGCCTTCGACGGTGCAGCGCTCGCGGAGCACGTGCGCTCGCAGCTCCCAGCCTATGCGCGGCCGCTGTTCGTGCGACTGGTCAACGAACTCGAACACACCTCCACCTTCAAGTCGCGCAAGGTCGAGCTGCGCAACCTCGGCTTCGCCGACGGTGACGAGGCAGTGTACGTGCTCACCAAGGACGAGGGTTACGTGCCGATCTACGACGGCTACACGGACGCGATCGTGGCTGGCACTGCCGGCTGACGACCACGCGGATGTCACTGTCAGGCGCGGGTCTTCGCGGGCGCCCGAACGCCGGCCTTCTTGGTGGCGCAGTCCCGCTTGCCGTCACCGTCCTGCGGTGCGGACGACATCTTGTGCTCCCCGGTGAGCGCCCGTGAGTTCGATGCCCGGCTCCGCGCGATCGCAAGGCCCCTTCGCCTGCTGGGGCGAAGGGGCCTGATCCCGGTGACCGGTCGGAGCCGAATGAGAAGACGGCACCGACCGGGCTGGTGGCGGGTCAGACGGCGCGCACGGTGCCGTCCTTACCGACCCGGTAGGAGATCGATCTGCCATCGCTGCGTGGTAGGTCGGTGGGGGAGACGATCGATGCCTTCGATGCTGGCGAGACGACGGCGTAATCGGTCGCCTTCGCTCCGGCTGCCTCGGCCTGGGCGGCCGGCACGACCGACGCCCCGACGAGCGCGACGCAGGTCGCGGCGAGAACACCGCGCCCGACGCGCTTTGAGGTGGACAGTGAGTTGGTGGCTGCGGTGTTCATGAAGAAGAGACTGCCGACGGTGTCTGTGCACTTCCTGTGCGAAGACTACGACTGCGCGATGCGCGTTTTCAGCGTCCTTGTGCGGCGTCCAAGTTCGCCGGGTTGATCTTGGGCGCCCGGACTGCCCGCGATCTTCGCCATCGGTGTGCGCGTGCCGGAGCAGCGCTGCACCGGACGATCAGTCCGCGCTGCGCCGAGCCGTTGCGCTCGGCGCAGCCTGGACGATGTTCGCGCTCGTCGCCCCGGCCGCACGCACGTCGTTGTTGACGCTGTCAGGTCGAGCCTTGCGGGACGTCGAGCTCGGGGGAGTCAGCTCTCGACGAACGGGGTGACCTGTCGAACACCGCGGCCGACCGATTTGGCGCCCGCCTTGGTCGCCGAGGTCAGGCCTTGGGTGAGCAAGGTCAGGCCGGCACCGACGAGCCAAACGTCCTTCGCCACGCCGGTGCCTTCCTGGGTCGGACGGATGCCGTCGGACTGGGTCATACCAGGGGTCTTGAGGTACATCCGAACCAGACTCGCGCCGAAGCCGGTCAGCGCAGCGCCGGCGACTACAGGGGAAACCATCGGAGCAAGAAGCAGCGCGCCGACTCCAATTTCGCTGTAGGACAACACCTTTGAGAACGTCTTCGGGTCCATCGAGTCGAAGACGCCGGGGTAGGCGGTCTTCGCGCCGTTGTGCAGAAACGCGGCCGTGCCCTCGTCGACCTTCAGCTTGCCGACCCCGGAGTTGAGGATGAAGGCGCCGGTGGTGACGCGCAGCGGCATCTGTGTCAGGTTCATGGACTACTCCTCATGGTGGATGACTGGACAACAAAACACACTAGATCCCAGACGCTCGTCGATGGCGCTTCGGGCAGCGTGATCCGAGGCGCACGTCGACCGTGGCCTGGCAGGTCCCCACCGCGAAGTGCCCGGACGCCGGGAGGTGCTCGCCGCGTGCCGCGCCGCAGACCCGCTAATCCTAGGCTTCGCCGAGGCGCGCTTCGGGCGTGAGCTCGTCGCGGAGACCGCCGCCGGTCGCAGCCCGGGCAAGAGCGCGACCCAGCGCCGGTGCCTGCTTGAACAGATTGTGACCGGCCACAAAAAAGACAGAGCCTGCCTCCCACACGGCCACGCCGTCCTCACTCCACGGGAGGTCGGTCACCCAGCAGTGAAGGAAGTCGCGCGGCTCTGGGTGGAGACCGGGCAGCGCTCGTGTCACGTAGTCGCGTGCGCGTTCGTCCAGCGATCGAATCGCCGCCGGGTCGATGAAAGTTCCGTCGTCGCGGACGCCGACGGTGTCGCTGAGTCCGACCGAATAGCTGCTGTTGCCCGGTAGCGGCGTCGCGTAGACGCCGACTTCGCCGAAGACGCCGCTGCTGTCCTGCAGGCACGCGACTCGTGCCGGGGCGGCGGCTTTCACCTCGAAGGTCAGCCGGACGTGTGCGGCAAGGCGAACCGGCAGCGACAGGCCGACGCTGCGGGCCAGGCGGGCGGTTTCGCGGCCGGCGCACACGACCACCTTGGAGTAGACAGCCCGGTCGGTGATGCTGCGCACCTCGACCGTCCCGTCGGCGCGGGGATCGATGGAGATGACCTCACCAGTGGTGATCGCATCTGCGAGGGCACCCGTGAGTGCCGTGATCGCGGCGCGGGTGCGGATCGCGCCGCCCGACTCGTCAAGCACCGCCGGCCCCGAATACCCAGCGAGCAGCGGCATCCGTTGGGCGACCTCGGCCGCGTCGATCTCGCGTGCTTCCACGCCGCCGACCTGGTCCAGCACCCGCAGCCGCGCGAGGGCGCTGTCTCCGATCGCCACGACACCGTCTGATGAGACCAGCTCGACGTCGAAGTGTTCGGCCCACTCATCCCATACGCCGCGGCTTTCGCGCGCGAAAGCGACGAGTCGCGGGTCGTCGTGGGCATGCCGGAAGATCCGCGACTCGCCTGCGGACTGACCCGTCCCGGGCAGACCAGCCTCGTACAAGCGCACCGCCACGCCCTGCTCTCGCAGCGCGTACGCCGTCGACAGACCGACGATCCCGCCCCCGATCACTGCTACCTCGGGTGAACGCGTCGTGGCATCGCCGTCTTCAGTTCCTGTCATCGCGGTTCCTCGATCTGTTCGTGATGAGCGATTGGCCGCAAGAGAAGGGGCCGCTGCCACGACGTCAGCGGGCTGTGTGAGCCCGAAGTCATCGCGCGCAGCGACCCCTCCTGTCTGGGCCAGTACTCCCAGTTTGTGGTGTCAGGCGGGGAGTTTGGAGCCCAGTACGTCGAGCTTCTCGATCGTCGGTTCGGAGAACAACGTGCCGGTCTGCTCGCCGAGAGCTACCGCAACAGGGCCGGACAGGTGGGCGTCACGTCCGGCGTCATCGGGGAACACGTCGAAGATCCCGAACGAGGTCGGCCCGAGGCGGATCGCGAACCACGCAGTGGTCGCCTGCTCGTCCTCGACAAGCGCACGGCCGCTGTCAAGGAACTCCTTCACGTCGTCCTCCTTGCCGGGCAACGCGTCAAACCTGACCAGCAATCCCTTGGTCACACTCATGACTTCTCCTCTTCCTTTGTCGTGGTGCCTGCGAGTTGGGACACTATCGCCTCGGAGAACGCCGGCAGGTCCTCCGGCGAGCGGCTGGTGATGAGATTCTTGTCGATCACCACGTCCTGGTCGACGACGTCAGCGCCGGCGTTGCGCAGGTCGGTGCGAATGCTCGGGTACGACGTCAGGGTGCGACCCGCGGCCACGCCGGCCTCGATCAACGTCCACGGCCCGTGACAGATCGCCGCCACTGGCTTGCCGCTCTCGACGAAGTCGCGGACGAAGGAAACGGCGTCCTCGTCGACCCGGAGCTGGTCGGGGTTAACCGTGCCGCCGGGAAGCAGCAGGGCGTCGTAGTCGCCCACCGAGGCGTCTGCGACCAGCCCGTCGACGGTGAACGTGCCCGCTTCATCCAGGTCGTTCTCACGGGCCTTGATCTCGCCGTCGTGGATCGAGAGGACCTCGGTCTGAGCGCCCGCGCGGTCCAGTACTTCGCGGGGTTGCTCGAGCTCAACGCGCTCGACGCCGTCGGCGGCGAGGATCGCGACCCTCTTGCCCTGAAGATCTGCTGCCATATCAGTTTGCCTTCTTTCCGTTTGACATGCCGGGCTTGATGACGACCTTGGTCCAACCCTCGGACCTGGAGTCGAAGTTCCTGTAGGCGTCGGCAGCCTGATCCAGCGAGATCTCGTGGGAGACGATCCAGGACGGCTTCGCCTTGTCAGCCGCGATGAGGTCTCGCAGCCGGCGGTTGTACCTCTTGACCGGGCACTGACCGTTGCCCATGGTCTGTCCCTTGAACCAGTGGGTGCCGAAGTCGATGGCCGCCTTGCCCTGCTTGGCCAATTCGCCCTTGGCCCCCGGGTCCTCGGGGACGAACACGCCGACGGTGCCGATCCCGCCGGTGAACCGGACCGAGTTGATGAGCATGTTCAGGGTGGCAGCCGGGTCTTCGTTGCCCTCAGGGTCGTGGGCCTGGTAGCCGACACACTCGCAGCCACGGTCGGCTCCGAGCCCCATGGTCTCGTCCAGCACAGCCTGCACGGGGTCGACCTTGGAGTCGTCGATGGCGATCGCTCCGATCTGCTCGGCCAGCGCGAGCCGGTCGGGGTGGCGATCGACCACCATCACCTTCGCGGCGCCCTTGATCGTCGCGGACAGGGCGGCCATCAGTCCCACGGGGCCGGCCCCGGCGATCACGACGCTGTCGCCCGGGATCACGCCGGCCATCTCGGTGGCGTGGTAGCCGGTGGGGAAGATGTCGGAGAGCATGACGTAGTCGTTCTCCTTGTCCTGCGCGTCTTCACCCAGGCGCAGCGCGTTGTGGTCGCCGAAGGGCACCCGGAGCAGTTCTGCCTGCCCGCCGCCGTACGGGCCCATTTCGGCGAAGCCGTAGGCCGCACCGGCGGCCGACGGGTCAGGTTGCGTTGTCAGGCAGTAGTTCGTGAGCCCGCGCTCGCAGTTCTTGCAGAACCCGCACGAGATGTTGAAGGGCAGCACGACCCGGTCGCCCACCTTGATCTTCTCTACTCCCTTGCCGATCTCCACCACCTCTCCCATGTTTTCGTGGCCGAACGTCCGGCCCTTCTCGAAGGAGGTGCGCCCCTCGTACATGTGCAGGTCCGAGCCGCAGATGTTGGTCGTTGTGATCTTGACCAGCACATCGGTGGGCCGTTCGATCTCGGCGTCCGGAACGTCCGTGACCGCGACATCTTTGGGTCCCTGATAGACGACAGCCTTCATGGCGAATCTCCAATCGTTGTGTCGGTGACTCCGACCTGTCCACACTCGTCGCCGACCACCAAGAATTCATGGGCGCACCAGGCCAAAGTCCCGGGGCATGATTTGGGTCGAGTGCACAACTCCCCGCGGGTGGGTGTGCTGGGCAAGGGGTACGGTGAGCGCGACGGTGCCCCCGAGAGTTGATGAGGACCGATGAGCTCGCACGGATTCGGACTGGATCCCGGGATACATCCGTGCTGCATGTACCGAGGCGTCGCCACTCAGCGCGACGACCTGTGGGGTCCCTACACAGGGGGATCCCGGGCGGGCCGCCCAGGGATCAAGAGATGACCGTCTGCGAGCCCGCCACAACCGGAACCGTTGTGCCAACCGGCGAGCTGGATCTGCGGCGTGCCCTCACCGGCGTCGAGGGGCTGCTGGTGATGTCCATGGCGATGATGCAACATCACGACGTGGACGAGGTCATCAACGTCCTGGAGCGTGAGGTCGAGTCGGTGACCGGCTGCCAGTTGGTTCACGTCACCTTCCAGCGGCACCGGGAGTGGATCACCCTGCCCCCCGGGGAGCCAACGAAGCCGGCGGAACCGAGCCCCTCAACCGGTGAACGGGTATTCGTGCAGGACCACGGCGACTCCTGGACGTCGACGACGGCTGTGGCGGTCTTGAACGGCGCCCCGGGCCAACTGGTCCTTCGCAGCTTCGCCCGGCCCGACCCCGAACAACTGTTCGTCATCGAACGGTTGGGCGATCTCCTCGGGACGGCGCTCGCGGATGCGCAGGTGCGCGAGCGCCACCGCCGACGCGCCCACGAACTCGATGCAGCCAATAACGAGATGGCGCGCACCGTCGCGGCGCTGCAGCACCGTGAGGGGGTGCTTGAGGAGTTCGCCCGACTATCCACGACCGGGACTGAGCTCGACGTGGCCACCTCACTCAGCCGGCTCACCGGCTCCGCTGTCGTGCTGCGGGACAGATTCGGGCACGAGTCGACCCGGATCACGGTTGCCGGCCGGTACCAACCGGTCCTCGAGCGAACCTCGCTCGAGGAGGTCATCGGCGGACGCCCCGAACTCGGCACGATCGAACTGGAGGTGCCACCGGACAAAGACCGAGACGACGCATCATTCGCTCTGCGGTACGCGGGCGTCGCACTGGGGCTGCTGAGGGCTCAGGCCGCAGAGATGAATGAACTGGAGAACCGACTGAGTCGAGACCTCCTCGACGACCTTCTTGGAGGGCTCCCGGCCGACGTTGCCGTGGACCGGGCATCCGCTCAGGGCCACGACCTTGGCGTTCCGCACGACCTGATCGTGTGCGCATGGTCCTCCGATCGGGGTCACCGCGGGCACGGCCGCGACGTCGATCACCTCCGGATGGCCATGGCTCGTCAGCGACTGCCCTGTTTGGTCGTCCGGAACCGGGGACTGGTCGTCGTCCTCGCCCATCGAGGTGTCGACATGGGCCGCCTGTTCAACGACTTGTCGCGCGCCTACGGCGACACCAACGGTGTGATCGCGAAGGGGGAGCCGGCCAACTCGCCGGAACAGATCCCACGTGCCTATGAGCAAGCCCAACGAGCACTCAGGGCTCGTCAGCAGTCCCACAATCCGTATGGCTTCATCGCCTACGCCGACTTGGGAGTAGACCGGCTGCTCGCCCTCGACGGCAACGCTGAGGAAGTCGAGCGCCTCATCAGGGACTGGCTCGGCGACCTATTGAGCTACGACCGTCGCCACGGCACCGAGCTCGTCTCCACGCTAGCGGCCTACCTTGACCACGGGGGCAAGTACGCCGACACGTCAACGACGCTCACCATCCACCGCAACACACTGCGCTACCGAATCAGCCGCATCACCGAGATCTCGGGCCACGACCTCAACGACGTCGAGACACAACTCAACCTCCACCTGGCGACACGCGCGTGGCGACTGCGCCGTGCCTCCGTCGGCGAGCCCCCGCGAAACGCCGTCCGGTGAGGTAGTCCCAAGCCGTAGTTGCGAGAGTCTGCGCGGCGATGGCACTGGACGATCAGGAGTCGCCGCCCGGGCCGATCGCCGGGTGGCGCCAGAGTTCCCAGCTGGTGTGCAGAAAGCAGACGAAGGTTAGCCCGGCGAGCGCCGCCAAAGCAGGCGCCACCACCGCGACCAGAATCAGGGAAGCAGCCCCCACTGCGGCCACCAGGCGACCGGTGGCGAGCTGGTGGTGGTCGCGCCATCGGTAGGCGACGTCGCCGACGTAGAACACCGCGACGCCACCGGCCAGGGCGACGGCCGGCAACAAGGGGAGTGGTTCCCCCGGTGCCGCGACTGCTTCGTGCACCCCGAGAGCGAAGAACACCACCCCTGCCACGAGCGGCAGATGAAGGTAGCTGTAGGAGTCGCGCGCGAGCCTCGACCGCTCCCGACCAGTGGTGCCGCGCAGCCGTCGTTCGGCACCGCCGCGCAGATAACCGAAGTAGGACCACCACAGACCGGCCGCGACCAGCACGGCCGTCACAACACTCGGGCGCGGAAGAGCGGCTTCGGCGCCAGCGCCTACCCCGACGATCGCCTCACCCAGCGCGATGATGATGATCAGCCCGTGCCGCTCCACGAAGTAGGCAGGTGTCACGCTCCAACCGTCAGTCCGTCGCCGGCGTTGGTCCCGACCAGGACCGGCCCCGACAGATCCATCACCGCGACCACGATCCACAGCAACTCCCGTTGCGGCGTGTCGAAGAACGCCGCGGCCACCAGCACTGCCGGGCCGGCGAGCAGGGTGGGTTCGCTCGGCGTGGCGGCTCGCAGTCTGTGCCCATGACACCCGGGCGATTCAGTCGCTCAGACCGTCTTGGGGGTGGTGCGGCCCTTCCACGCGTCGCGCAGCACCTGCCACTTGCCGGGCTTGCCCGACTCGTGACGCTCCCAGAACTCGTCCGGCAGCGACAGCTTGGCGATCTTCTTCCAGGTCTGTGCAAGCTGGGTGCCGAGCGGGCCCGTCGTGTAGTGCAGGTTGTACCGGTCGCAGATCTCGCGCACCTTCGGCGCCACCTCGATGTAGCGGTTCGAGGGAAGGTCGGGGAACAGGTGGTGTTCGATCTGATGGCTCAGGTTGCCGGTGAGGATGTGGAACAGCGGGCTGCCCGACAGGTTCGCCGATCCGAGCATCTGGCGGATGTACCAGTCGCCGCGGGTCTCGCCGTCGAGCACGTCCTCGGTGAACACGTCGACCTCGTCGGGGAAGTGACCGCAGAAGATCACCGAGTGTGCCCACACGTTGCGCACCATGTTCCCACCGATCATTCCGGCGAGCGACCACTTGCCGGAGCCGGTGAGGGTGGCGACCAGCGGGGTGGCGATGTAGTCCTTCAGCACCTGTCGAACGGCCTTGGCCTTCAGCGCCTCCAGATCCTTGTTGAACTGCTCACGGGACTTGGCACCGGTCTGCACCTGGTCCCATTCGAGGTCGTAGGAGGCGATGCCCCACTCGAAGGTCGGCGCGAGGAAGGCGTTGACGATCGGGTTGAAGATGTCGCGCTTCTGCCACGGCTGCTCGTCGCTGATCCGCAGGATGTTGTAGCCCACGTCGCGGTCCTTGCCCATCACGTTCGTGTACGTGTGGTGTAGGTCGTTGTGGGTGTGCTGCCATCCGCGGGCCGGGGCAACGAAGTCCCACTCCCAGGTGGTGGAGTGGATGTCGGGGTCGCGCATCCAGTCCCACTGCCCGTGCAGGACGTTGTGGCCGATCTCCATGTTCTCCAGGACCTTGCCCATGGAGACGCCGGCAATGCCGAGCAGGAACATCGGCTTGTGCTTGCCGAAGATCAGCGCCGTGCGTCCGGCGAGGTCGCAGGTGCGCGCGACCTTGATGACCTTGCGGATGTAGGCCGCATCGTCCGCGCCGCGCTCGGCAAGTACGGAAGCGCGGATCGCGTCGAGCTCACGTCCGAGTTCGTTGACCTGCTCGTCGGTGAGGTGCGCGGCCGCCTTCGGACGCGTGTGTGCACCGCCCTCGGTGGGCAGCACGCCGGTGCGCTTCTTCTGGGTGTCGTCGTAGATCGCGGTGCGACGTTCGATGACGGAGGCATTGGTGATCGTCATGAAATCTCCTGACTATCAAGGGGGTTCGTGAAGTGCAACGGTTCAGACTTCAAGATGGACGGGGCCGACAGCGGCCGTGATGCAGGTCTGGATGAGTTCGCCCTCGTCGGCGTGGATCTCGCCCGTGCGCAAGTCGCGCACCTGACCCGAGACGAGGGGAGTCAGGCAGGTGCGGCAGATGCCCATTCGACAACCGCTCGGCATGATGACGCCGGCTTCTTCGCCGACCTCGAGGATCGGGGTGGAGCCGTCGCAGACGGCTGCCTTGTCGGACTTGGCGAACGTGATCGTGCCACCGTCGGTGTCGGACGGTGCGAGCAGCGCCGGTGCGAATCGCTCCACCTGCAGGCCCTGCGGGAGTCCGGCGTTCGCCCAGAGCTTCTCGGTGTCGTCGAGCAACTCGGTGGGGCCGCACACGTAGGCCTTGCGCGAGCGCCAGTCGGGGCAGACGGTCTCGACCGCGGACGCGTTGCTGAAGTCGATACGTCCGTTGTTGCCGGTGAAGTGGATGACGACGGTCAGGCCGGCGTACTGCCGATCCATCGTACGCAGTTCGTCGATGAACAGTGCATCGTCCTCACTGCGGGCGCAGTGGATCAGGACGACGTCGGCGTCGGGGCGCCTCGGGATCAGGGTGCGCAGCATCGACATGACCGGAGTGATGCCGCTGCCCGCGGTAATCATCAGCAACGGGCGTGGGCCGGTCGGCAGGATGAACTCACCCTGCGGGGGAGCGAGGAACAGAACGTCGGCGGTCTTGGTGTGTTCGACCAGGTGACGCGACACGCGTCCGATCGCGGTGACGGTGATCTCCGGGTCGTGCCCCTGGGCCGCGGACAGGGAATACGAGCGCCACTGGCGGACCCCGTTGATCTCGACCCCGATGCGGGCCCATTGCCCAGCCAAGTGCGGCTCCCAGCCACGTCCGGGCCGGAAGGAGATGGTCGCCGAGCGGGTGCCGTGTCGGCGGACTTCGGTGACGACACCACGCAGCTGACGCGCGGAAGCGAGAGGATTGATGATCTGCAGGTAGTCCTCAGGGGATGCCGGCGACGTCCAGACGGACGCGGCACGATGAATCGCCTTCAGAACTCCCATACGTCAATTCTGATTGGCGCGGTCCGCGTAAACGGTGAGTCTGTAGGTAGAATTTCGACCGATAAACTGTGCTCCGGTGATAATAATGGGACGGAACGGCACGTTTCTTCGTTCGGAGGCTCGCTCATGACCACACCAGTCACACCCGATCGGGTGAGTCGCCCCCAGCCGTGGGCTCAATTGCCGCCTGAGATCAGTGCCACGATCGGTCCCGTCGTCCCTGAATTGGTGGCGACGATCATCAGCAACATTCCCCGTGAGATCACCGAGTACGCGCGCCCGCTCGACGGCGAGTTCGGTGCGGCCGTGCGGCGTGGTGTCGAGACCGCGCTGCAGCGTCTGCTGATCGAACTGCCCGGCACGGATGAGCCGCCCTTCACTCCCGAGGGCCGTGCGATCTATCGGACGCTCGGCATCGGCGAGGCGCGCACCGGTCGTTCGCTGGAAGCCCTGCTGTCCGCCTACCGGCTCGGCGCCCGCCTCACGCTGCGCAGCGTGAGCGAAGCAGCGCTCGAGGCCGGACTCGACGCGCGCGTCCTGCTCAATGTCGGCGAAGCGATCTTCGTGTACTTCGACGAGATCTCGGCGGCGAGCGTCGAGGGCTTCGCCGAGGAACAGTCCCGGCAGATGGGGGAGCGGGACCGCGCCCGTGCAGCCCTGCTGAACTCGTTGCTGTCCACTCGCGTGGACGAGATCGAGGTGCGTCGGTTGGCGGCGCGTGCCGGTTGGGTGATCCCGGACCGCTTGATCGCGCTGGTTGTGCCGCTGGAGAACGCGGAGGGCCTGCGATTGCGCCTGGGTGATCGGGCGCTCGCGTCCGCTCGCGGGGGGCAAGCCGTCGCGATCGTGCCTGAGCCGAGCACGCCCACCGCTCACCGCGAACTCGAGTTGGCGCTCGCGGGACGCAGTGCCTGGCTCGGCCCGGGGCGCCCCTGGACAGCGGTGAACGAGTCGTTGCGCGCAACGATGCAGACACTCGGAGTTCCGTCGGTCGATGAACCGCGGTGGGTCGTCGACCACGTGGTCGACGTGGTGCTCGCCTCGCAGCGTGAACTGGTGGCGGACCTGGCCGAGCGTCGACTCGCACCTCTCGACGAGGCCGGCGAGACGCAGCGCGAGCGTCTGTTGGAGACGTTGGAAGCCTGGCTGCGCTGGCGCGGCGAGCGCAAGAAGATCGCCGAGGAACTGCACGTGCACCCGCAGACGGTCGGTTACCGGCTCGGGCAACTGCGCGAACTGTTCGGCGAGGCCCTGGAGGATCCGCAGTCCCGGTTCGAACTCGAACTGGTGCTGCGGGCTCGGCATTCGTAACCGAGAATTGACGATCAGGCGGTGACGGCTTGACCCGGACATCGCCACGCTTGGCACGTGGCCACCTCACGCGTCCTCGCCTCTGCCGCCCTCACCTGCGTCGCAGCACTTGCCGCCGGTGGCGTTCACCGGATATCCGCGGCTGTTCAACGGTGAGGACTGCAACGCGCTCACCTGGTTCTCACCCCAGGAGTCACTCAATGCCGCCACCGACCAGCTCGACACGCTGCTACTCACGAAGGCGGCGAACCGCGGGTTCAAGACGGTCGACGTCCGTGCAGCGTTCGACACCCACCGGGTGCGACAGCGTCGAGTGGGTGAACGGGTTGTCGAATCCGATCGAGGAGTCCTACCACCCGAACGTCGCGGGCAATCAGGGTTACGCGGCGGCCCTGTCGCCGACTCTGGTCGGTTCTGCGATGCGTGCGACAGCCGCCGCCACAACTCAGCACAGCGGGAAGCTCGCCGCGCCGCAGATCGGCCTGTTGTCGGCCGAGTCGGTGGCGGGCGCACGCAAGGTCGGGATCAGCATCGACGAACTGTGCCGGCTCGACCGCGAACTGCGCTCGGGTGACTCCACCAGGATGACGAACGCCGGCCGGCGGATCGGGCAGCTGGACGCCTACGCCACGGCGAAGCTGGGATGCTGACGCCGCCTGTTCTTCGTCTCAGCTCACGGGGCGTTCACGTCCCGGTCAGGTCCATGGTGAGAATGGACCCATGCGGCTGATCCTGATTCGGCACGGCGAGACGCCGGCCAACGTGCAAGGTTCGCTCGACACCACTCTTCCCGGGCCCGGTCTGACCGACCGTGGCGTCGAGCAGGCGGAAGCCATCCCGGCGGCGTTGCATGGGGAACAGATCGACGGGTTGTGGACCAGTCGCGCCCTGCGCACCAAGGAGACCATCGCACCGCTGGCCGAGCACCTGGGCATCGAGCCGCAGGCGCTCCCCGGCACGCACGAGATCCAGGCCGGCGAGCTGGAGAAGCGCACCGACCCCGACAGCATCCACGCCTACCTCAAGCTGCTGGGTGACTGGGCCGAAGGTGACCTCGACCAGCGGGTCCCCGGCGGCGAGACCGGTCACGAAGTGTTGGACCGCTATGACGACAGCGTCGCGCGCATCGAGGCATCCGGTGCGCGCACTGCGGTGATGGTCAGCCACGGTGCGGTGATCCGTTTCTGGACCTACCAGCGCGCCGACAACATCAAGGACACCGACCTCGCCGTAGAACCACTGCCCAACACCGGAATCGTTGTGCTGGAAGGTGATTCGGACGATGGGTGGAGCGTCGTGTCCTGGCTCGGCACCGCGCTCGCCGGTACCGGCCCGCACGACCCAGACCCCTACGACGGTCCGACCGGGCACCCGTTCGACGAGGACTGACGGATTCGCTGATTTGGCGGGCTTGGGCGGCGCGTTGCATGGTGGTCGGATGAAGTACGCACGACGCGGCCGGGCGGCCGCCCCGATGGCCGTTCTCGTGGTCGGTGCTCTCGCCCTCGGCGGGTGCAACAGCGGTGACGACAACTCCTCGAGTTCATCCTCGAGGTCTACGACGAGCTCATCGACGAGTTCGACGTCGACTTCGTCCACCACCACCTCGGCCACCTCGACTCCCTCGAGTGCTGCGACGTCGTCCGCCCCGGCGAGTTCGTCATCGAGCGCTCCGACCTCCGCCGCTTCCTCGAGTCCCGCCTCGAGTCAGTCGTCCGAGCCGTCGGCCACCTCGTCCAAGCCGGCCGCCTCGCCGACGTTGGTCAAGTCGTGCATCAACGCGAACTCGCGGTCGAACAGTGCGGTCAACGACTGGAACGCCGCTGTTCGCTCCAAGGACAGCACGCAGCTCGACAACGCTGCGAAGGGCTTCCGCCAGACTGCGACCTACCTGCGCACGCTCACCAAGGCGCCGGGCGACAAGCAGTTCACCCCGTTGGTCTGGGCGGTCGCGAAGGACTTCGACGACCTGGCCACCGCGCGCGTCCGCCGACAGACCGTGTCGACCAAGAACTTCAACTCCGACGCCCAGAAGATGCGTACCTACTGCCTGAGCAAGATCAAGGTCTGACTGCGGCTCGTCGTCACTCAGCCGAGTGAGTCGAGCAGGTCCTCGGCGTCCTGGCGAGCCTTGGTGACCGCCGCCGCGTGTGATTTGGCAGCCGCCAGTGCCTCGCGCGCGGCGCCGACCGCCTCCTGCGCCTGGTGCTCCAGGTCTTTCAGTTGTTCGACGACGCGTTGTGCGTCTTCGGACGAAACCGGTTCCCTTTCAGCTGGTTTCGCCGGTTCTGTCGGCTTCTCTGCCTCCTCGTCGGGGGTCTCCTCGGGCCCGTCGGACAGCTCGGCGTCGTCGGGCGCTTCCTCGGTGGGCGCGTCCTCCGCGGGCTCCTCGTGTGTGGGTTCGTCCGCGGCCGGTGCCTCGTCCGGCTGATCTTCGGGTTCGGCCGGTTCGTCGGACCTCACCGAGCGCAGCGGGCGTTCTGCGCGTGCGGCGTCCCGCTCGGCGATCTCGGCCAGCCGTGCCTGCTGCAGTTCGCGCAAGGGCACGGCGACCGCCTCGTCCACCTCGACATCGCCGAAACCGCTGTAGGACAACGGGTTCACCAGGTTGCCGCTGCACACGACGTCCTCCGCCTTCTGCGAGGCGAGCGCAGCGGTGAAGGTCTGCGTCAATTGATCCTTGGCCGAAGCGGTACCGGCCCCATGCGGTTCCGCGTCGGCGAGCAGTTGTGCAATGAGTTCGGACCGCTCGGCACCCAGCTTCTTCAGGGTGGCGGCGTCCATCCGCCCCTGTGCCTCGCGCATCCGCTCACCGAGTTCGCGCAGCGCCGGGATGTTCGGTGGATCCTCCTGCCGGGCAAGGTGATTGACCGCGTCCGCTGCCACCGAGGGGCGACGTAACCCACCGACGGTCTTCGCCACTTCCTTGTCGCCCGCCTTCCGGATCTGCGCCACCAACCGCTTGCGGGTCGCGATGAACTCGGCCGGGTCGCCGGAGTAGAGCTCATCGATCGCAGCGTGCAGGGTGGGCGCGTCGTCCATGCGCCCAATCTAGTTGGGCATCAGGACGATCGATCGGGACGAACGACTCCCGCGATCAGTCCTGGGCGACTAACTTCGTCATTACCCAACAGTAGGAGTTGTCGTGATGGACGCTGACGTCATCGTCGTGGGAGCCGGGCTCGCCGGTCTGGTGGCCACCGCAGAACTGGTCGCCGCGGGCCGCAAGGTGCTCGTGGTCGACCAGGAGAACGAAGCCAATCTCGGTGGTCAGGCCTGGTGGTCGTTCGGCGGCATCTTCCTGGTGGGTTCACCCGAACAGAAGCGGATGGGCGTCAAGGACTCCTTTGATCTTGCCTGGCAGGACTGGCAGGGCAGCGCGCAATGGGATCGCCTCGACGGTGAGCACGACGAAGACCACTGGGGCAAGCAATGGGGACGCGCGTACGTCGAGTTCGCGTCGTCGATCAAGCGCGAGTACCTCACCGGCAAAGGCGTGAAGTTCACACCGATGGTCGGTTGGGCCGAGCGGGGCGACGGCCGCGCGACCGGGCACGGCAACTCGGTGCCCCGGTTCCACGTGCCGTGGGGCACCGGCACGGGCATCGCGAAGCCGTTCATCGACCTGGCCCGTGAGGGAGCGCAGAAAGGCCTGGTGACCTTCGCCCACCGGCACCGTGTGGACGGCCTGGTCACCTCGGGCGGCGCCGTCACCGGCGTCCGCGGACGCGTCCTCGCGCCCGACTCCTGTGAACGTGGTGTGTCGAGCAACCGGGACGAGATCGGCGACTTCGAGTTCACCGCGCAGGCGGTCGTGGTGGCGTCCGGCGGCATCGGCGGAAACCACGAACTCGTCCGCAAGTTCTGGCCGGAGCGCCTCGGCACGCCGCCCAAGCGCATGATCACCGGCGTCCCTGCACACGTCGACGGACGCATGATCGAGATCACCGCCGAGGCGGGCGGTCGCCTGGTCAACCGTGACCGCATGTGGCACTACGTCGAGGGCATCCACAACTGGGACCCGGTATGGCCGAACCACGCGATCCGCATCCTGTCCGCACCCTCGCCGATGTGGTTCGACGCGCTCGGGCGCCAGTTGCCCGCACCGTTCTTCCCCTCCTACGACACGCTCGGCACGCTGCGCTACCTGCGCACGACGTCCGGCATCGACCAGCACGACCACTCATGGTTCATCCTCACCACGACGATGATCGCCAAGGAGTTCGCTCTGTCGGGCTCGGAGCAGAACCGCGACCTCACCGACAGGGACGTGAAGGCGGTGTTGAAGTCGCGCGTGGCCAAGGGCACGCAGCGCGAGGTGCAGGCGTTCGTCGACAACGGCGAGGACTTCGTCACCGCCGACACCCTCCCCGAGCTCGTCGCGAAGATGAACGCGCTGACCGACGAACCGTTGCTCGACGTCGATGTCGTCACGGCCCAGGTCGAAGCACGTGACCGCGAGATCGGCAACAAGTACTCCAAGGACTTCTCCGTCAACGCCATCCACAACGCCCGCAGCTACCGCGGCGACAAGATCGGCCGCGTCACCGCTCCGCACCGAATGCTCGACCCCAAGCACGGTCCGTTGATCGGCGTGAAGTTGAGCGTCCTGACCCGCAAGACGCTCGGCGGCATCCAGACCGACCTCGAGTCGCGGGTGCTCGGCAGCGACGGCAACCCGATCGAAGGGTTGTACGCCGCCGGCGAAGCGGCCGGGTTCGGAGGAGGCGGCGTCCACGGGAAGAACGCGCTCGAGGGCACGTTCCTCGGTGGTTGCATCTTCTCCGGACGAGCAGCCGGCCTGTCACTCGCTCGTCGGGTGGGCTGAACCGGCGGTCGAGCAGTGGCAGGCTGTCACTGTGCGTGACTTCCTTCGTTCCGGACGGGCTTCCGCCGCGGAGCCCGATCCGGTTCAGCCGGTAAAGACCACCCCTGCCATGGTGTCGGCCGAAGTACCGGAGGATGCCCAGGACGAGCGTCCCAAGCGTCCGCTGGACGACGTCAGTTTCGGGGTGCAGGTCGCCGCATGGTGGTCGCTGTGTCTGATCCTGATCGTCAGCGGTGTCATCACGCTGTTCTGGCTGCTCAACGAGATCAGCCTGGTCACGATCACCATCGCCGTGGCGATCATGATCACTGCGCTGCTCCAGCCGATGGTCGCGCTGCTGACCCGATGGAAGGTGCCACGCACCCTGGCGGTGTTGATCGTCTTCCTCGGCGGTATTGCGATCATCAGTTGGCTGCTGTGGTTCGTGATCAGCCAGATCGCCTACTCCAAGGACAGCCTGCTGGACCAACTCAACGGTGGTCTGGCCTCGGTGCGGGACTGGTTGGTGCACGGTCCGTTGGAGATGACTCCGAAGCAGGCCGACCGCTTCTCGGTTCAACTGGGTGACACTTTGCAGCAGCAGTTCGGCGGATCGCCCGAGGCGCTCGATCGTGCGACCGGCGCGATCGGCGTGCTGTCCGGTGGGGTGTTCTGCCTGTTCGCGACCTTGTTCATGTTGTTCGATCGGGGACGCATGTGGGCATGGTTCGTCTCGATGTTTCCCGATCACATCCACGACCACGCGCAGGAGGCCGGACAGGCTGCCTGGCGCACGCTGACCGCGTACATGCGCAGCCTGGTACTGCTGGCCGCGATCAATGCGCTCGCGATGGTGCCGGTGATGATGATCGCCGACATGCCGTTGGTCGTTCCGCTGGCCGTGCTGCTCTTCCTCGGATCGCTGGTGCCGCTCATCGGGGTGCTGGTTGCAGGTGTGGTGGTGTGCCTGATCGCGTTCGTCAGCCAGGGCCTCACCACGGCGATCGTCGTCGCCGTCGCGCTGGTGCTGATCGTCCAGTTGTTCGGCAACCTGCTGAACCCGATCATCCTGGGCAAGGCGGTCGACATCCACCCGCTTGCGATCCTCGTCGGCGTCACCGGTGGAACGCTGCTCGCCGGCATCTTCGGAGCGTTCGTGGCCGTCCCGTTGATCGCGGTGCTCAACAACGCGATCAAGGCGGTACGTCACCACCACACTTCCAGGCCGAACGGCAGCACCGCCGACCCGGCCGAGGTGGCGAAAACATGAGCGACGAACCAGGTGCGTTGCAGCGCATCGGTTTCCGGCTCTACCGCAAGCTCTCCCCGGCGGTCGGCCAGCGGCTCGTTCGTACCTTCAAGCCCACCTATTCGCTGGGCGCGATCGCGCTGATCGAGTTCGACGGCAAGCTCCTGGCGCTGCGGCAGGCGCATCGCACGGGCTACTCCCTGCCGGGTGGTCTGGTCGACCGCGGCGAACAACCCCGGGACGCGGTGCGGCGGGAAGTGGCGGAGGAAACCGGGATCGACATCGACCCGGGCGACCTGGTCGCCGTCGTGTTCGACCCGCGGGTGCGGCACGCCGATGTCATCTTCCGCGTCGTCTGTGACCGCGAACCCGAGGTCACGGTGGCCAGCGAGGCGTACGACCACGCCTGGCTCGATCTGGCCGGCTGGCCCGAGGCCGACTACGCGACCGCGCGGATCCTCAAGGCCGTTCGCGCTGCGTCCACCGTGCCGCAGCCCGGCCGGTTGTCAGCGCAGTAGCCCGAGATCGCGGGCGCGCCCGACGGCGGCGGTGCGGGAATCCACGCCGAGCTTGTCGAAGATGTGCACCAGGTGCGATTTCACCGTCGCCTCGCTGACGAATATCTTCCTCGCGACCTCCCGGTTGGATGCGCCGTCGGCCACGAGTGTGAGCACCTCGAGTTCGCGAGCGCTGAGCCGTTGCACCGGGTTCCGCAGACTCGCCAGCAACCGGTCTGCCACCACGGGTGCGAGGGCGGTCTCGCCGTGCGCGGCCTTGCGGACTGCGCGGATCAGTTCGTCGGGCGGCGCGTCCTTCAGCAGGTAGCCGACGGCCCCCGCTTCGACGGCACGCAGGATGTCGGCGTCCGTGTCATAGGTCGTCACGATCAACACGTGCGGGGGATCGGGCAGTTCCCGTAATGCGGCGGTGGCCGCGACGCCGTCCATGCCCGGCCCGAGTTGGAGATCCATCAGTACCAGTTCCGGTTGGTGCATTCGGGTGAGTTCGATCGCCTCCGTGCCACTCGCCGCTTCGGCGACAACCTCGATTCCGGCTGCCTCCAACAGCATCCGCAGACCTGCGCGAACCACCGGGTGGTCGTCGGTGATGAGCACTCGCGTCATGAGCGCGCTCCGTTCAGCGGGATCTCGACCTGGACGGTGGTGCCCTCACCGGGTGCGGACTCGACCGCGAAGCGTCCGCCGGTCTCTTCGGTACGGGCTCGCATGGCGTTCAACCCGTAGCCGCCGCTCTGACTCGGGACGATGGGTGCGGACGGGTCGAAACCGCGTCCGTCGTCGCGGACATCGAGTCGGACGACGTCGGCGTCCCCGCCCAGGGTGACGACCGCGCGGCAGGCATCGGCGTGCTGACGGACGTTCGCGAGCGCGCCCTGCGCGATGCGTAACAGTGCGACCTCGACGGTGGTGGGGAGCGAGCCCACCTGATCGTCGACGACGAGTTCGAGTCCGGTCGGGCCGGACTGGCGGTCGATCAGCCGTTGTAGCGCAGCAGAGAGCGGGGCGCGTTCGAGCTCGGTCGGGGTGAGGGCGTGCACACCGATCGTGCGTCGGTGAGGCCGTCGGCGGCCGCCTGCTCGATGCGGGTCAGCACGTCACGCAGCTGGGATTCGTCGGCAGTGCCGGTGAGCCCGGCACGCGACAGCAGCACGATGCTGGAGAAGCTCTGCGCGAGGGTGTCGTGCACCTCGCGGGCCAGGCGGGCTCGTTCCTGCAGCACTCCGGCCTCACGCTCAGCACCGGCGAGCGCGTCGTGGGTAGCGATCAGATCACCTTGTGCCGCGAGCAATTCGGCGTTCAGTTGCCTTCGTTGCTCGCTCTCGGTCCGCAACTGCCGGTAGATGGATGCGATGCCTATCGCCACCAGCGCGCCGATGCAGGGGCCGAGGATGCGCGGCACCACGGGGCCGTCGCCCCGGGCCAACTGAGCCGTGACCACGACGAGCGTTGCGACCCCGATGACGGCCAGGGCCACTGGCACCCGGAGCAGGTGCAGCGCGATGAAGAACAGCGCGAACGCGACCCAGGACAACTCGACACTCACTGCGACCAGGGCAATCCACCCGACGAACAGCACCGCGAACCAGACGACACCGGACGAGGGCCTGCGTTTCTCGGGGACGAGTCCGATCGCGTACCAGGCGCCCAGCGCGAGACACCCGAGCACGAGGGGGATCGGGTGGCTGCTCTCCTGCGCGCCGCGGACCGTCCCGACGGCCAACAGCAGTGCGAAGAGCCCGTGCACGGCGAGTTGGAGGGTACGCAGCACAGGGCTCGGTGCGATCGGAGCGGTGGCGGCAGGCATCACCATCGACCGTACTTCGACAGCGCCCGTCGGCGCTGCCTCGCGGCATCCCTCGAACGGTTGATCCCGTCGTCCATCGACGGTCGATCCGCCGATTCCATCGGTTGCGCGATGTGCGACCTGCCTGGTACGGGGTGAACTGGACGACATCGACATCAGTGTGTCCAGAAGGAGTTGTGCAACGTGTTCTTGGCAGTCCGTGACCTGTGGTGGGCTCGGGGCAGATTCGCCCTGATGGTCGCCGCGGTCGGCCTCATCACCGCACTTGTGGTGATGCTCAGTGGGTTGACCGAAGGGCTTGCGCGGCAGTCGATCTCGGCAGTGACGTCCTTGTCGACCGATCGCATCGTGTTCGAGAAGCCCGCCGCCGGACAGGAACTGTCGATGAACGCCGGCCGGGTGACTGACGCACAGGTGGCCGCGGCCCGGCGCCAACCAGGAGTGAGGTCGGCCGATCCGCTGCGTATCGGCAACTCGCGCGCCACGGTGGACGGTGTCGTCGTCCAGGTCGCGTTGTTCGGGATCGACCCGTCGGCCCCAGCCGCGCCGAAGGGACTTACCGACGGATCGACGGTGATCAGCCGTGAACTGGCCGACGATCGGGGGATCGGTGCCGGGGACGAGATCACCGTTGCAGGCAGCAAGTTGCGCGTCGCGGCCACGGTCGACGATGCGTCGTTCAGCCACCTGCCCGTGCTCTGGGTGACCCCGTCGGTGGGACGACAGGATCCCGGCGACGGGGTCGGTTCGGTGATTCTCATGAACGTCGGATCCTCCTTCGAGGCAACCGGTTTCGAGTCCTCGACCGGCTTGCTGGCGAAGACGAAGGACGACGCGCTCGGCGCGATCGGTTCGTACTCCGCGGAGAACGGGTCGCTGACGATGATCCGGGGTCTGCTCATCGCGATCAGCGCACTCGTGATCGGTGCGTTCTTCACCGTCTGGACGGTGCAACGCGAACCCGATCTCGCCGTCCTCAAGGCCATCGGCGCCCGCACCTCCTACCTCGTCCGGGACGCGCTCGGGCAGGCGTTGCTCACCCTGCTCATCGGCGGCGCGCTCGGTGCTGCCGCGTCCGTCGCGGCCGGCCTCGCCGTCGGCGGACGCGTGCCGATCGTCATCGAGGCACGCACAGTCGTCCAACCACTCGTCCTTCTCGTAGTGGTCGGTTCGATCGGTGCGGTGGCAGCCCTGCGCCGTGTCGTGACCGTCGACCCGATGGCCGCACTCGGAGGCGCCCGATGACTTACGCACTCGAACTCGAACGGGTCTCGGTCGAATTTCCGGACGGCGACGGTGTCGTCAAGGCGCTCGACGACGTGTCGATGACGATCGATCGCGGTGCGTTCGTCGCGGTGACCGGGCCGAGCGGATCAGGAAAATCGACCCTGCTCGCGGTGGCCGGACTGCTCTTGCGGCCGACGTCAGGGCGGGTGATGCTGGCCGGCCAGGACGTCACCGGATCCTCCCGGTCGCGAAGTACCGATCTGCGTCGAGAACGGATCGGCTTCGTCTTCCAGCAGCCCCACTTGATCGGATCACTCACCGCGATGGAGCAGTTGGAGATGGTGGCCCGTCTGTCCGGTGACCGCTCGGCGCAGATGCGGGAGCGCGCCATGCACCTGCTCGAGTCGGTGGGGTTGGAGGCCGTGGCGAACCGTCGTCCGGCGGCGATGTCGGGCGGCCAGCGCCAGCGGGTGGGGATCGCGCGGGCGCTGATGAACGACCCGCAACTGTTGCTGGTGGACGAGCCGACCTCTGCGCTCGACCACGAGAGGGGCGTCGAGGTCATCGACCTGCTGCGGGGGATCACCAAGGACCAGGGCACCGGGACGATCGTGGTCACGCACGACCTCGCAACGCTGGGTGAGCAGGACGAGGTGGTGCGGTTGGCCGACGGGCGGATACAGGAACCGGTGTTCGCCTGAGTGCGCAGGGCGGTCGCCTAGGGTGGCGGGCGTGACCCAGAACCAGACAAGTCGTCGTGCAGCCCTGGCCGGAGCCCTGGCGGTCGGACTGAGCGCATGTAGCAGTAAATCCACGAACGACCCGGTCAAGACGGCGGGGACCTCCGGGACACCCGCCGGTGGGTCGTCGACCACGCCTGCGCCCTCGTCCACGCCGCCTGCCGGCAAGACGCTGCCGGGTGGGGCGCGCACGATCCTGCCGCAGCACCGGCTCGTCGGCTACTGCGGAATGCCCGGTGCCCCGGCGCTCGGAGAGCTCGGCGCAACCAATGATCTGCAGGCGCAGATCGACAAGATGATGAAGGTCGTCAAGCAGTACGACGACGGCACGGTGAAGCCGCTGCCGGTCATGGAACTGATCACCACCGTCGTCCACCCGTACGCCGGCCGGGACGGCATGTTCCGCGAGCGCCTCGACCCGAAGGTGATCGGGGAATGGAGCAAGGCGGCAGAGGACAACGGGGCCATCCTGCTGCTCGACATCCAGCCCGGTCTCGCGTCCTTCCTGGACGAGGCGAAGGCGTACGAGGAGTGGCTGCTCAAACCGCACATCGGTCTCGCCCTCGACCCGGAGTGGGCGATCAAGCCCGGGCAGATCCCGGGCAAGGTGTTCGGCACGACGACGGGCGCGAAGGTGGACGAGGTCGCGGCCTACCTGTCCGGACTGGTGAAGGAGAACGACCTGCCGGAGAAAGCGCTGATCGTCCACGTGCTGCGCCGTTCGATCTTCACCGAGGAGTCGGGACTCAAGCAACACCCCGGCGTGCTGGTCATCAAGTCCGTCGACGGCATCGGCGTACCGGCGGATAAGGTGAAGGCGTACGACGCGGTCATGAAGGGCACGCCCTCGAACATCAAGGGCGGTTTCAAGATCTTCTATCAGGAGGACACCGCGGGTGGTGGGCCGCTGATGAAACCGGACGAGGTGCTGGCGCTCTCCCCGAGGCCCGATTACGTGATGTACGAGTGAACGTGCGAGCGCGTCAGAGGTACTGACCCGTGGGGTGGTCGTCCCCGCCATGTTCGGACGGCTGCTCGGCCCGCTGCGGCAACCCGCGTCGCATCGCCTGCAACTGGGCTTGTGACGCCATCTGCTGAGCGACGATCGCGGTCTGGATGCCGTGGAAGAGACCTTCCAGCCAGCCGACCAACTGCGCCTGCGCGATCCGCAACTCCGCGTCGCTGGGCGCTTGCTCACCGAACGGCAGCACGATGCGGTCGAGTTCCTCGGCCAACTCCGGCGCGAGACCGTCCTTCAGTTCGGCGATCGAACGCTGGTGGATGTCGGCCAGCCGCTTGCGCCCCTGATCGTCCAGGCCCGCCGTGCGCACCTCTTCGAGCAACTGCTTGATCATCGAGCCGATCCGCATCACCTTGGCCGGCTGCTCGACCAGCTCGGTGGCGTTCTCGACCTTGCGGTCGCTCGACTCCTCGTCCGAGTCCTCGGAGTTCTCGTTCGGATCGGCGACACCCATGCCGTCCTGGGTGATCACCACGAACCGGCCGTGTTCGTCGGCTGCGGTCGCCGCGTCCTGCTGGGTGTTCTCGTCCTCGGGCGTCATGGCCCCATCCTGACATCCGGTTCGTGTCCGGCGATCCGGACCGCAACCGGTGCCGTCGGTGACGCCGGTCGTGATCTGCATGTCCAGAAGTGCCGCGGACGTCAAGAAGGTGGTTTCGATCCCATGGACACGTCCGTCCCCGGTCGTAGGGTCGACACATGCGTGCTGTGACCCTTCCCGAGTTCGGCGACGAGTCCGTCCTGACCCTTGCCGAGGTGCCCGACCCGCAGCCCGGGTCCGGCGAGGTCGTGATCGATGTCGCGGCGGCCGGGGTGAACCGGGCCGACCTGCTGCAACGACAGGGCCACTATCCGCCGCCGAAGGGTGAGTCGGCCATTCCCGGCCTCGAGGTCAGCGGCACGATCAGCGCGGTCGGCGACGACGTTGACGGCTGGAGCGTGGGCGCCGAGGTCTGTGCGGTGCTCGCCGGCGGCGGGTACGCCGAGAAGGTCGCCGTCCCGGCGGGGCAGTTGCTTCCCGTTCCCAGCGGTGTCTCACTGATCGACGCTGCCGGTCTGCCCGAGGTCGCGTGCACGGTGTGGTCGAACATCGTGATGACCGCGCACCTGCAGGAGGGTGAGGTGTTCCTCCAGCACGGCGGCAGCAGCGGCATCGGCACCATGTCGATCCAGGTGGCCCGCGCGCTCGGGGCGAGGGTCGCTGTCACCGCAGGGTCTGCCGAAAAGCTCGAACGGTGCCGCGAACTCGGTGCCGAGATCCTGATCGATTACAAGCAGCAGGACTTCGTCGAGCAGATCAAGGATGCGGCAGACGGGCGCGGAGCCGATGTGATCCTCGACGTGATCGGTGCAAAGTATTTGGCGCGCAACGTTTCTGCGCTCGCACCCGACGGGCGCCTGGTGATCATCGGCATGCAGGGTGGTGCGAAGGCGGAGCTGAACATCGGGGCGCTGCTGGCCAAGCGGGGCTCCGTCATCGCCACGTCGTTGCGTGGACGCGACAAGGCCGACAAGGAGCGGATCGTCGCCGAGGTCCGCAAGCATCTGTGGCCGCTGATCGAATCCGGACAGATCAAGCCGGTCATCGACCGGACGATGCCGCTCGACCAGGTGGCCGATGCGCATCGTCTGCTCAACGACTCGACGCATATCGGCAAGGTCTTGCTCACCGTCTGAAAGCCGATCACGCAGGCGCTATCAAAATCGGCGTGAGTTTCTGCCCTTCGCCAGGCGCGGCGAAGGGCAGAAACTCAAGCGGATTCGGGGTGGGTCAGGCTCGGTGGCCGAGGCGGTGGCTGAGCGACTCGGCGCTCGCCTGCACCTGTGCCACGAGGTCGTCGCGGTCCGACTCAGGTAGGTCGGCACCGAAGGTGCAGGCCAGACCGGCTGCCGGCTGCCCGGTGTGGTCGAACACGCACGCCGCGATCGACGCGATTCCTGTTGTGACAGAGCCGTTCTCGATCGCGTAGCCGCGACGGCGCACCTGAGCGAGTTCCGATTGGAGGGCCGTGAGTGAGGTCGGTCCCACGCCTTGGCGTTGAACGAACTCGGCTCGTGACGGAAACAGCGCGCGGACCTGAGCGGTGGGCTGCGCCGCGAGCAAGGCGAGCCCGGACGCGGTGAGCGGGGCGGGCAGCCGGACGCCGACGTCCGTCACCAGCATGGGACGCCCGGGCGCTCGCTCCTCGATCACGTAGAGCACGTCGCGTCCGTGAAGCATCGCGAGGTGGGCGTTCTGCTGCACCTCGTCGACCAACCGCCGGATGGTCGGGAGGGCGACCCGTTGTAGTGGTTCCTGGCGGGTGTAGGCCGAGCCGAGTTCGTAAGCAGCGACGCCGAGTCCCCAGCGTCGATCGTCGGGGGAGTGGGTCACGAAACCTGCATCGCGCAGCACGCCGAGCAGTCGGTAGGTCGACGAGCGCGGGATGCCGAGTTCGCGCGCCAGGGCGGCGCCGGGCTGGGGCGTGCCTCGACGGGCGAGCAGTTGAAGGAGGGCGAGCGCTTCGCCGGCATCGGGCACTGTTCGAATGTCTCATATCTGAGACAGTGAAGATGCCTCGGCGGTGTCGCTCCCGCCGCGACGGGAGTGGAATGACAGACATGAGCAACGAGCACGCAGAAGCTGTCGAAGTCGGGATCGGTCCGCTGAGCATCGACGACGTCGTCGCGGTTGCCCGGCACGGATGCCCGATCGCGTTGTCGCAGCAGTCGCGGGCCGAGGTCGAGAAGTCGCGGGCGATCATCGACGGTCTCGCCAATGACACGGTGCCGCACTACGGCATCTCCACCGGATTCGGCGCTCTTGCAACGAAACACATCCCGGTGAGCAAGCGACAGCAGCTCCAGCGGTCGCTCGTCGCCTCACACGCCGCCGGTTCCGGTCCGCTCGTGGAGCGCGAGGTGGTGCGCGCACTGATGCTGCTGCGTATCTCCACCCTCGCGACCGGTCGCACCGGTATCCGTCCGCAGACGCTCGATACCTACGTCGCGATGTTCAACGCCGGCATCGTGCCGTGCGTGCGCGAGTACGGCTCGCTCGGCTGCTCCGGCGATCTGGCGCCGCTGTCGCATTGTGCGCTCGCCTTGATGGGTGAGGGTGAGGTGCTGGACGCCTACGGCACCCTGATGGGGGCCGGTGAAGCGCTCCGCGCGGTGGGTATCCAACCGCTCGTGCTGCAGGAGAAGGAGGGCCTGGCGCTCATCAACGGCACCGACGGGATGCTCGGCATGCTGTGCCTGGCGATCGACGACCTACGGATGCTGCTCACCACTGCCGACCTGTCGGCGGCGATGAGTGTCGAGGGACTGCTCGGCACCGACGACGTGTTCGCGCCGGAACTGCACGCGCTGCGTCCGCATCCGGGCCAATCAGCATCCGCCGAGAACCTGCGGAAAGCACTGGCCGGCAGTGGTATTCGTGAGTCACACCGCGACCCCGAAGCCTGCACCAGGGTCCAGGACGCTTACTCTTTGCGCTGCTCGCCGCAGGTGCACGGCGCCGCGCGCGACACCCTGGCTCACGCGATCACTGTCGCCGACCGGGAACTTGCCTCGGCCGTCGACAACCCCGTCGTCACCCTCGACGGACGCGTGGAGTCGAACGGCAACTTCCACGGCGCTCCCGTCGCCTACGTGCTGGACTTCCTCGCGATCGTCATCGCCGACGTAGCGAGCATGAGCGAACGGCGCACCGACCGCTTCCTCGACGTCGCCCGCAACCACGGTCTGCCGCCCTTCCTGGCCGACGACCCAGGCGTCGACTCCGGACTGATGATCGCGCAGTACACGGCGGCCGGCATCGTCTCCGAACTCAAGCGACTCGCTTCCCCGGCCAGTGTCGACTCCATCCCGAGCAGCGCGATGCAGGAGGACCATGTGTCGATGGGATGGGCCGGCGGACGCAAGCTGCGTCGGGCCGTCGACGGGCTGGCTCGGGTGCTCGGCATCGAACTGATCACCGCTGCCCGTGGCGTGCAGTTGCGCGCTCCGCTCGAGCCCAGCCCGATCACCGCTGCGCTCATCGAACAGCTCGACCTGCCCGAGCCCGGCCCCGACCGGTACCTCTCGCCCGAGATCGAACGGGTCAGCGCACTCGTGACGAGCGGTATGGCCGTACAGGCCGCCGAGTCCGTCACCGGCCCGCTCAACTGACCCACCGCCGAAGGAGATTCACCATGCAAGGTGCACGCCACGTCCGCGCTCCCCGCGGTACCGAGATCACCGCCACCTGCTGGCAGACCGAAGCGCCCCTGCGGATGCTGATGAACAACCTCGACCCCGAGGTGGCCGAACGTCCGGACGACCTCGTCGTCTACGGCGGCACGGGCCGCGCGGCCCGGAGCTGGGAGGCGTTCGACGCCATCGTCGAGACACTGAAGTCGTTGCAGCCCGATGAAACTCTGCTGGTGCAGTCGGGTAAGCCGGTCGGTGTCGTCACCACCAACGAGTGGGCACCGCGCGTCCTGATCGCGAACTCCCACCTCGTGCCCGACTGGGCCACCTGGCCGGAGTTCCGCCGGCTGGAGGCCGAGGGCCTGATGATGTACGGCCAGATGACTGCGGGCTCGTGGATCTACATCGCGACGCAAGGCATCCTGCAGGGCACCTACGAGACCTTCGCCGCCGTCGCACGCAAGCGGTTCGACGGGACACTGGCCGGCACCATCACACTCACCGGTGGATGTGGCGGCATGGGTGGCGCGCAGCCGCTCGCCGTGACGCTCAACGGCGGTGTCTGCCTGATCGCCGATGTCGACCGCACCCGCATGGAACGTCGCGTCGCCAAGCGCTATCTCACCGAGATCGCGGACGACCTCGACGACGCCATCGCGCGGGCCGACAAGGCGAAGCAGGACAAGCGCGCGGTCTCGATCGGCATCGTCGGCAACGCCGCAGACGTCTTCCCCGAATTGCTCAAGCGTCACCAGAACGGCGACATCCACATCGACGTCGTCACCGACCAGACCTCCGCGCACGACCCGCTGTCGTACCTCCCGTTGGAGTACTCGGTCGACGAATGGCAGCGCGAGGCCGAGGGCGACCCGGACGGCTTCACCAAAAAGGCTCGTGAGTCGATGGCCCGCCAGGTGCAGGCGATGGTGGGGTTCCAGGACGCCGGTGCCGAGGTCTTCGACTACGGCAACTCGATCCGGGACGAGGCACGTGCTGCCGGATACGACCGGGCGTTCGCGTTCCCCGGTTTCGTCCCCGCCTACATCCGTCCGCTGTTCTGTGAAGGGCTCGGTCCGTTCCGATGGGTCGCGCTGTCGGGTGACCCCAAGGACATCGAGGTCACCGATGCAGCTCTGAAGGAACTCTTCCCCGGCAACGAGCACCTGCACCGATGGCTCGACGCCGCAGGCGAATTCGTCGAGTTCGAGGGACTGCCGGCCCGGATCTGCTGGCTCGGCTACGGCGACCGCCACAAGGCGGGCCTGCTGTTCAACCAACTGGTCAAGGAAGGCAAGGTCTCCGCGCCGATCGTCATCGGTCGCGACCATCTCGACTCGGGCTCGGTCGCGTCCCCGTACCGGGAGACCGAGGGCATGCTCGACGGCTCGGACGCGATCGCGGACTGGCCGCTGCTGAACGCCCTGACCGCCGCGAGCTCCGGCGCCACCTGGGTCTCGCTGCACCACGGCGGCGGGGTCGGCATCGGACGCTCGATCCACGCCGGGCAGGTGGGTGTCGCGGACGGCACGGACCTCGCAGCCGCAAAGCTCAACGCGTTGCTCACCAACGACCCGGCGCTCGGTGTGTTCCGGCACGTCGACGCGGGTTACCAGCGTGCGGTCGACATCGCCGACGAGCGCGGGGTGCGAGTGCCGATGGAGCCGGTCGTGCGGGACGCCGACGACGCCGATGCGGCCCAACTGGCCGCCACGCGCAAGGCGGCGGAGTCCAAGGCACCCAAGGCAGGACGCTGAGATGACCCCCGAAAGTCCGCAGATCGAGCGCGTTGACCCGCGCTTTCTGCGGACTTTCGTGGGGAGTGTCCGCAGATCAGGCGGGTCGACCCGCGCGTTATGCGGACTTTCGGGTCAGCCCTGCTCGGACAGGTCGGCGACGGTGGCACCGAAGTGGGCGATCACATCGTCACCGCTGACAGAGAGACCGACGCCGTGACCGCCACCACCGAGACTGATCGTGCGGCCGCGCAGGTGTTCGTCGGCGTAGACCGGCAGGTCACGCGCCGAACCGAACGGGGTGATGGTGCCGCGTTCGTACCCGGTCACTTGCTTGGCCGTCGCCGCGTCGGGCATCGACAGTCGTTTGGTGCCGAGCAGCTCACGCACCTTCGGCCAGGAGAACTGACGGTCACCCGGCACCAGCACGAACACGTACTCATCGTCGGTGACCCGCACGACGAGGGTCTTGATCAGGTCGCGCGGTTCGATCCCGCGCGCTGCCGCGGCCTCCTCCAGACTCGACACTTTCCCGTGCCGGGTCACGGTGTGTTCGATACCTGCCGCACGGGCGGCCTCGATCGCCGGAGTCGTTTCGTCAGCCATGTGACCGAGCCTAGGTTGGACAGGTGACTTCTGTGCACTCCCATTTCGACGCGATGTGGGCCGAACTGCAACCGATCGGACGCGACGGTCGGACGGCCGGTTACCGGCGGTTCGCGCTGACCGACGAGGACCTCACGCTGCGCGAATGGTTCGCCGGTGAGTGCGGCGCACTCGGTCTCGACCTTGTCGAGGACCGGATGGGCAACCAGTGGGCCTGGTGGGGAGACCCGGACGCAACCGCCGGGGTCGTCACCGGCTCGCACCTCGACTCGGTGCCGGACGGTGGTGCCTACGACGGGCCGCTCGGCGTCGTATCTTCCCTCGCCGCCGTGAAACGTATGCAGGACAACGGGTTCCGGCCCGATTGTCCGATCGGGATCGTGAACTTCGGGGACGAGGAAGGTGCACGCTTCGGTGTTGCCTGCGCCGGGTCACGGGTGATCACCGGTGCAATGACCACTGACCGTGCGCTCGCGCTGAAGGATGCCGACGGTGTGACGATGGCCGAAGCCATGCAGCGCGCCGGTCGATCCACGGGCATCGGACGGGACGAGGAGACCCTGCGCCGGGTCGCTGCGTTCGTCGAACTGCACGTGGAGCAGGGCCGCGCCCTGGCCGACCTCGACCCGGCCACGTCCGCGGTCGCCGTCGGTACGGACATCTGGCCGCACGGGCGGTGGCGCGCCGACTTCGCCGGACGGGCCGACCACGCCGGCACCACCGCACTGGGCGACCGAGCCGACGCGATGCTCGAAGCGGCTGCCTTCGTCCAGGCCGCACGCGAGGAAGCTGCCCGTCGCGACGGTGAATCCCGTTGTGTCGCAACGGTGGGCAAACTCGACGTACAACCCGGTGGTGTGAACGCGATTCCTTCGCATGTCACCGCTTGGTTGGACGCCCGTAGCAGCGACGAGCGCCTCGTGCTCGACACGATCGCCGCACTCGAGCGACGTTTCCCGGGTGCGCTCAGCCAGGAGTCCTGGACCCCGACCACACCGTTCGACGCCTCGCTGTGTGCCCGACTGCAGCGCACGCTCGGTGCACACACGCCGATGCTCGGCACGGGCGCCGGCCACGACGCAGGCATCCTGGCCAATGCCGGTGTGCCGACCGCGATGTTGTTCGTGCGCAACCCGACCGGCAGTTCGCACACACCCGAGGAGTTCGCCGAGGCGGACGACTGTCACCGAGGCGTCGACGCACTGGTGAAGGTGCTGGAAGACCTGGCGAGCGTCTGATGCGCATTTGGTCGGTCCACCCCGCTCAACTCGACCGCGCGGCTCTGGCGTCGTGTTGGCGAGAGACCCTGCTGGCTCAATCCGTGCTTGCCGGGCGCACCAAGGGCTACACCCGGCACCCGCAACTCCAACGGTGGCGAGCCACGCCCGAACCCCTCGCTGCGCACCCGATGCTCGAGTTGGTCGACGGCGGGATCGAACCGTGGGAGATCGTGAAATGAAGCAGTTCTGGTGCGAGTACGCATTGCTGCCCGACGGACTCGCGCGGTCGGTGCTGTTGACGATTGAGGACGCAGAAGACGGCGACGATGCCCGACGCTTCGTCGCCGTCGAGCAGGACGCGCCGGCCGGGGGTGCCGAGGTACTGCGCGGGGTCACCATGCCGGGTTTCGCGAACACCCACAGCCACGCCTTTCACCGCGCCTTGCGGGGTCGCACCCACGACGGCGGGGGCACGTTCTGGACCTGGCGTGACCGCATGTATCACGTTGCGGGGCAACTGGATCCCGACAACTATCTATCGCTGGCCAAGGCGACGTACGCAGAGATGGCGCTCGCGGGCATCACGACGGTCGGTGAGTTCCACTACGTGCATCACAACCCGGACGGCACCCCGTACGACGACCCGAATGTCATGGGCATGGCCCTGCAGCAAGCGGCACGGGACGCCGGTATCCGGTTGACCCTGCTCGACACCTGCTATCTGCGTGGCGGGTTGACCGCCGACGGGCACACCCCGTTGTCAGCCCAGCAACGTCGGTTCGGCGATGCGGACGTGATGGCCTGGGGTGAACGGGTGAGCCGTCTCGACGCCTGGCATTCGCGCGGCTTCGCCGTCGGCACCGCGATGCATTCAGTGCGGGCGGTGCCTTTCGACCAACTGACAGCCGCCGCGAACCTCGCTTCACACGTCTGCGAGGGCACATGGTCCGTCGATCCGTTGCACATCCACTTGAGCGAGCAGCCGGCGGAGAACGAAGCCTGCCTCGCTCACTACGGACGGACCCCGACCCAACTCCTCTCGGAAGCCGGCCTGATCGATCGCAATCTGACCGCAGTCCATGCCACCCACCTCAACGACGAGGACATCCGCCTGCTCGCAGACGAGCACGCCTTCGCGAGCTTCTGTCCGACGACCGAGCGCGACCTCGCCGACGGCATCGGTCCGGCGAAGGCGTTGCGCGACAGTGGAGTCGGCATCTCGCTGGGCAGCGACCAGCACGCGGTGATCGACATGTTCGAGGAGATTCGAGCGGTCGAGATGCACGAGCGTCTGCGCACCAATGCACGAGGTCACTTCGCAGCGCAGGACCTCCTCGGTATGGCCACCCGGCACGACAGCCTGGGCTGGGAGGACGCCGGCCAGCTCGCTCCCGGAATGCACGCCGACTTCGCCACCGTCTCGTTCGACTCACCACGCACGGCCGGCATCGACCCGGCGCAGATTCTGTTCGCCGCGACGTCGGCCGACGTGCACACCGTCGTCCGTGACGGTGAGCCGATCGTGACCGACAGGCACCACCACCTCGGCGACGTGGGACGAATGCTCGCCGACTCCATCGCACCCTTCTGGGAGGACGCATGACCAGCACGCTCATCACCGGCATCAGCGAACTCGTCACCAATGACCCAGAGCAGGACAACGGGTTGCTCGGCATCGTCGAGGACGCGGCGATCGTGGTGTCGGACAACGCGATCGAATGGATCGGTCTGCAGTCCGAGGCGTCCGCGGCGGACCTGCACCGCGACGTCGGCGGACGAGCAGTGCTGCCGGGTTTTGTCGACAGCCATACTCACCTCGTCTTCGCCGGGGACCGCAGCGCCGAGTTCTCGGCACGGATGACCGGTGAGCCGTACGACGGGGGCGGCATCGCGGTGTCGATGGCCGCCACCCGGGGCGCGTCGGACGACGAACTGCGCTCGCTCGTCCGTCGCCGCGTCCAGGAGATGCGCGGCCAGGGGACGACCAGCTGGGAGATCAAGTCGGGTTACGGACTCGATGTGGACACTGAGGCCCGGTCGCTGCGTATCGCCCGCGAATTCACCTCGGAGACAACGTTCCTGGGTGCTCACGTCATGCCGCCGGAGGCGAGGAAAGACCGCGCGGCGTACGTCGAACTCGTGACCGGACCGATGCTCGAGGCGTGCGCTCCGCACGCGAAGTGGATAGACGTGTTCTGTGAACCACACAGCCAGTACGCCTTCACCGAGGCGGAATCACGCACGGTGTTGGACGCCGGAAAGGCGAGGGCACTCGGTGTGCGGGTACACGGCAACCAGTTGGGCCACGGTCCCGGCGTGCAGCTCGCGGTGGAACTGGGTGCGGCGAGCGTCGATCACTGCACCTTCCTGACCGACGGCGACGTCGATGCCCTCGCAGCGAGCGACACCGTGGCCACGCTGTTGCCGGGCGTGGAGTTCTCCACCCGGATGCCGTACCCGCGGGCGCGTGACCTCATCGATGCCGGCGCCACGGTCGCACTCGCGAGCGACTGCAATCCGGGTACGTGTTACTCCAGTTCGATCCCGTTCGTCATCGCGCTGGCGGTGCGCGAGCTACGGATGACTCCTGCCGAGGCGGTATGGGCGGCGACTGCCGGGGCGGCGACGTCGTTGCGCCGCAACGACATCGGAGTGCTCACTCCGGGAGCGCGAGCCGACCTCGCAGTTCTCGATGCGCCGAGTCACCTGCACCTGGCGTACCGGCCGGGGGTGCCGATCGCTGCGGCGGTCGACCTTTGCGCGGGAGAAGAGCTGGATGAGCTGCACCTGGAGTAGGAATGAGGAAGGGCCGTACCGAATCGTCGCGGCCCTTCCTCATCGAGCGAAGGATCAGTCCTTCTCGACCGAGTAGTTGACGGTCTTGCCGTTGACCGACTTCACGACGGCCTTGAACTTCTGCTTGGAGCCGGCGACCTCGGCCTCACACTTGACCTCTTCACCGACCTTCGCCTTGAGGTCGTCGTCGCAGTCGACGTCCTTGACTTCCTTGTCGGGGTTGGTCGACTTGATGCGCTGCTCGATCTGCTTCTCGACGTCCTTCTCCTTCACAGCCGGTTCGCTACTGCACGCGGTGAGCCCGCCGAGGAGCAGGACACTGGTGAGGGACGCCGCTGCTGCGCGGCCGAGGCGGTTGGTCATGATGATTCTTCCTCCGAGGAATTGAGGTTTGTCCTCGTGGATCCTACGCAGGAATGCGCGCACCGAGGCGGCTCAGCAGTCGGCCAGTAGTCGCACCGGCTGCTCGACCGCATCGGCGACGAACCGCAGGAATCCGCCGGCTGAACCGCCGTCGCACACGCGGTGATCGAAGGTGAAACCGAGTTGGGTGACCTTGCGGACGGCGAGTTGTCCGTCGACCGCCCATGGCCGATCGATGATGCGTCCGACACCCAGCATCGCTGCCTCGGGGTGGTTGAGGATCGGTGTGGACCCGTCGACTCCCAACACGCCGTAGTTGTTCAGCGTGAAGGTGCCGCCGGTGAGTTCGCCGGGCGACAGGTCGCCGGTGCGGGCGCGAGCAGTCAGGTCGGCCAGCGCCTCGGCCAACCGGCCGGTGGTCATCTCCTGAGCACCGCGCACGACGGGAACGACCAGACCCCGGGGCGACTGGGCCGCGAACCCGAGATTGATCTGCTTGTGCCGCACGATCGTGTCGCCGTCGACGGACGCATTGAGTTCAGGGAACTGCTGGAGTCCGGCGACGCAGAACCGCGCCAGCAGCGCGAGCAGGCCGATGCCGGACGACTTCAACTGTGCGCGCACGGCCAGCAGTTCGGTGGCATCGACGTCGACCCAGGTGGTGGCGTCCGGGATCTCCCGACGCGAGGTCGACAGCTTCTCGGCGATGGCCTTGCGGACGCCGGTCAGCGGGATGCGTTCGTCACCGTCCGCGGCGACCACGGCCTTCTCGGGCTCGGCGGACTGCTTGTTCGTCCTGGCCGAGAGCGCCGACTCGATATCGCTGCGTCGCAACACAGTTCCCGAAGCCGGTCGCAGGGTGCGCAGGTCGAGGCCACCGTCGGCGGCGAGCTTGCGCACCAGCGGCGAGATGACCTGCGGGGCACGCTGCTGCGTGAACGCCGGCGGCAGGGAGGCTGTGGCGTCCACGCAGGAGCGGTCTGTGGCGCCGTTCAGCGCGCCGCGAGGGGCGCGCCGACGGCGGGTCTGGTCGGCGTGGCCCGTGCCGTACCCGATCAGGACGGCGCCGGAACCATGGTCGCCGTCCTCGCCCTGCACGGCCTCCGTGGCAGGGGCGTTGTCGGAGACCGTGATCAGCGGGGCACCGACTCTGACCACATCACCGGTGCTTCCGTGGCGAGTGGCGACCCGCCCGGCGTAGGGGATGGGTACCTCGACCGTGGCTTTGGCGGTCTCGACGACCACGACGTTCTGGTCGATCGACACCTCTGCCTGGTCGTGAACCAGCCACTCCACGATCTCGGCCTCGGTGAGTCCTTCGCCGAGGTCGGGCAGATTGAAGACGCGCTCAGCCACGGTTGTCACCGACGAACGGCTCGTCGTCCCACTGCAATCGGTCGATCGCATCGAGGATGCGGTCGACACCGGGCAGGTAGGTGTGCTCCAGCATCGGCGCCGGATACGGAAGCGGCAACCCGCTGACCCGCAGCACCGGGGCGGCCAGGGAGTGGAAGCAGCGTTCGGCGATCCGAGAGGCCAATTCGCCTGCGACGCCGGCAAATCCCTGCGCTTCGCTCACCACCACGCAGCGTCCGGTACGCCGCACCGACTCCATGACCGTCATGTCGTCCAACGGGACGATGCTGCGCAGATCGACGACCTCGACGTCGTAACCCTCTGCGGCGGCTGCTTCGGCCGCTTTCAGCGACACCGGTAGCGAGGGACCGTAGGCCACCAGGGTGACCTCCTTGCCCGGCCGGCGCACGGCGGCCAGACCGACAGGCGCCGAGGGAGTCTCGGTGTCGACGTCCGCCTTGCTCCAGTAGAGGACCTTCGGCTCCATGAAGATCACCGGGTCGGGATCGGCGATCGCCTCGCGCAGCATCCAGTATGCGTCCTGCGGCGTGGCCGGGGTGTAGACCTTCAGGCCGGGCGTGTGCGCGTAGTAGCCCTCGGAGGAGTCGCAGTGGTGCTCGACCCCACCGATGCCGCCGGCGTAGGGCACCCGGATGACCATCGGCAGCGTGACATTGCCGGCGGTGCGGTTGTGCATCTTCGCGACGTGAGAAGCGATCTGTTCGAACGCCGGGTAGGCGAACGCGTCGAACTGCATCTCGACCACGGGCCGGAAACCGGTGTAACACAGGCCGATCGCGAACCCGACGATGCCGGACTCAGCCAACGGCGTGTCGAAGCAGCGGTCCTCGCCGAAGTCGCGGGTCAACCCGTCGGTGATGCGGAAGACGCCGCCGAGGGTGCCGACGTCCTCACCGAAGACCAGGACGTCGTCGTTCTCGGTCATCGCATCGCGCAGCGCCTGGTTGATCGCCTTCGCAAAGGTCAGCGAGCTGGTGCGGGCAGGAGCGTCGATGGTGGTCATCGGGTCACCTCGTCGGCGGCCTGCAGTTCGCGGACGACCATGGCGCGGGCGTCCTCAACCTGAGGCGTCGTGGACTGGAAAACATTGTCGAACAAGGACATCGGGTCGACAACGGGGTCGGCGTTCATGCGGTCTCGCAGGTCGCAGGCCAACGCTTCGGCCTCCTGGCGGACCGCGTTGGCCTGGTCGTCGTTGAGCAGACCGCGTGAACGCAAGTACGCCTCGAGACGCGCGATCGGGTCACGGTCGAGCCAGGCGCAGACCTCGTCGCCGGAGCGGTAGCGGTTCGCGTCGTCGGCGTTGGTGTGTGCGTCCATGCGGTAGGTGTGCGCCTCGATGAGGAACGGACCCTTGCCGATGCGGCAGTGCTCGAGCGCCGCGTCCATGACGGCGAGCACCGCGGCCGGGTCGTTGCCGTCGACCTGCTCGCTGGCCACGCCGTAGCCGATTCCCTTGTACGCCAACGACGGTGCCTTCGTCTGCTTGGAGAGCGGGACGCTGATCGCGTACTTGTTGTTCTGCACGAAGAAGATCGCGGGCGCATCGAAGACCGCCGCGAAGTTCAGCGCCTCGTGGAAATCGCCCTCGCTGGTCGCACCGTCGCCGATGAAGCCGAGCGCGACGGAGTCCTCACCGCGACGCTTGAGGCCGTAGGCCGTGCCGGCTGCGTGCACCAGCTGCGTCGCCAGCGGAGTGCACTGGGCGGCCGTGCGGTGCTTCATCGGCTCGTACCCGCAGTGCGCGCTGCCGCGCAGCAGGGTCAGCACCTCGACCGGGTCGATGCCGCGGGTCACCAGAGCCATCGACTCGCGATAGGTCGGGAACATCCAGTCGCGCTCGGTGAGCGCACGGATCGCAGCGACCTGGCAGGCCTCCTGGCCACGCGAGGACGGATAGACCGCCAGCCGACCCTGTTTGGTCAGAGCGGTCGCCTGCAGATCGAAGCGGCGTCCGATCACCATGTGCCGCCAGACGTCCTGGAGCCGGTCGGCGTCCGGCATGACATAGGGACGACGGGTGCCGGTCTGGGTGACCTCGGCGCCGGTCGGGTCGATCAGCTGCACCGGTCGGGCCGAGGGCAGGAGGTCCTCGATCGTCGGATCATGGACTGTGGTCTGCATCACACTATCGTCGCGATCCGGGCCGACTGGCTCAAGTTCGGCGCAAAGGAGTGGATGATCGGCGCATGAATGCCGAAGATGAGATCAATTCGTCCAGTAGTGATGCACGCTCCGCACCCACGGCTGGACGATCGGCAGCGGCCCTGGACGTGGTTGATTCACGCATCCTGGCGGCGTTGCGCGAGGATTCCCGGCTGTCCGTGCGAGCGCTTGCCGAGAAGCTGCATCTGAGTCGGGCCGGGGCCTACGCGCGCATCGAGCGGTTGCGTGAACGAGGAGTGATCACCGGCTTCACGATCGCCATCGATCCCGCGGCGGCCGGCCTGACCACCACGGCGTACGTGGCGATCAACATCGAGCAGAACACCTGGCGGCGGGTCAGCGAGGAACTAGCGACGTTGCCCTATCTGGACACCATCTCGCTCATGGGTTCGGACTTCGACGTCCTCGTCCAGGTGCACGCGCCCGACAATGCCTCGCTGCGCACGCTCGTCCTCGAACGCATCCAGGCCATCCCGGGCGTCCTGGGCACCCGCACCTGGCTGGTGTTCGACGAGTCCCGTGGGGTCGGGACTCCGTGGGAGGCGTGAGCACATGGCTGTGTCTCCCGCTGCGGGCGGGGGATTCCGCGGCGGGAGGCACATGTCAAGCTGCGTGCGCCCTATGGACGACAAGGCTTGTCGGACTACTGGCCCTATGTCGCAGCCGGGAACGCGGTCGCTCTGGCGCTGCCGACCTACGAGCCGCTGACCGGGTCGACCGCAGCGAAGCGCTCGCCTGCGCGCGGTCGGCGGCGGCGGTGTACGAAGCGCACGTGGCCGCCGCGGCATCGCGGTACTCGTGGTGGAACCAACTGTCCGACCACCACCCGCGTCCGGCGCGGGATCTGCGGAGCTGACGCGGACCACGTCCGGACATACAGATCGCTTCTGGTCATCCAAATCACGACTGGCCGCGCAGGCGGCAGCCGTCGCGGACCGGGCGGCCAGAAGCGACCCGGTGGGCCGGACGTGAGGCTGTTGGTCAGGCCTTCTTCGTTGCCTTCTCCAGCGCCTTCTGGTGCTCCTTGACGACGACCTGCGGCGGGTGACCGGCGGTCTTGGTCCAGAATTCGGCGGCCTTGCGCTCACCCAGCGCACGCACACCCTGCGCGACGGCGGCGGCGAGCAGGACGAACAGCGCGGTCTCCTTGGCGGAGTAGTTCGGGTCGTGCTTGCCGACCGGCGCCGGCTGTCCGGTGACTGCGTGCCAACCCTGGTTGGTGACCTTGTTGGCGATCTGAGTTGCCGCCACACCGGCCGCAGCCGCGACGATCTTCCACACCACAGAGCCCATGAGTTCCTCCAAGTCAGCGGCCGTCACCGGCCGGTCGGGTCGATTTGTCTGGTCAGAGCCTGCCATGTTTCGCCCGGCTTGCACGTTTGCGCGCCCGATGATTCGGGCTGTGATCCCGGCCGCATGGAACGGCCGCCGACAAGACGCCGGCGAGACGGTGTAGCGTCCGATGCGGAAACGACAGGGGAGCGCACGGTGCGCTGAGAGTGCGGCGATCGGGCCGCAGACCCTCGAACCTGATCCGGTTAGTACCGGTGTAGGAAGTCGAGCCCCTCCTTGCATCCGAGGAGGATCAGTTGTTCCGGAGAACCTTCACCACCGCGTGCTGCGGCACCCTCGCCCTGGCCATCGCCGGCTGCTCGACCACCGGCGACGACAAGCCCGCAGCGACATCGTCCGGCAAGGTCACGACCGTCAAGCTCGTCACTCACGAGTCGTTCGTGATCCCCAAGGACGTGCAGGCCGAGTTCACCAAGACCACGGGATACCAACTGCAGGTGCTCGCCTCCGGGGACGCGGGCAAGCTCGCCAACGCGGTCGTGCTCGCCAAGGGCAACCCGACGGGCGACGTCGTGTTCGGCATCGACAACACCTTCGCTTCCCGGGTCGTCGACTCCGGTGCGCTCGCCGCCAACGAACCGAAGGCACTCCCGAAGAGCGCATCGAAGTACGCGTTACCCGGCGAAGCCGCGCAGTCGCTCGCGCCGATCGACTTCGGTGACGTGTGCGTCAACGTCGACGACGCCTGGTTCGCGGCGAAGAAGAAGGCGAAGCCGCAAAGCCTGGACGACCTCACCAAGCCCGAGTACAAGGACCTCTTCGTCACGCCCGGTGCCGCGACGTCCTCGCCCGGTATGGCCTTCCTGCTCGCCACTGTCGCGAAGTACGGCGACGACGGTTGGCAGGACTACTGGAAGAAGCTCAAGGCGAACGGCGTGAAGGTCACCAGCGGTTGGAGCGACGCGTGGGGCGTCGACTACACCGCCGGCGGCGGCAAGGGGACGCGTCCGATCGTGTTGTCGTACAACACTTCTCCCGCCGACACGATCAAGGACGGCAAGCCGACGACGTCCGCCATGACGGACTCCTGCTTCCGGCAGGTCGAGTACGCCGGCGTGCTGAAGGGCGCGAAGAACGAGCCCGGCGCGAAGGCGTTCATCGACTTCATGCTCGGCAAGAAGTTCCAGGCGTCGATGCCGAAGAACATGTACGTCTTCCCGGTCGATGACCAGGTGAAGCTGCCCGACGCCTGGCAGACCGCGGTCAAGGTGCCGGACAAGCCGTTGCAGGTCGACCCCACGAAGATCACGAAGAACCGGGACGACTGGCTGCGCCGCTGGCAGGACGCCGTCTCCGGGTGATGCCTACTCGCCTCGGGCGATCGCTCGTTCCGGCGCTCGCAGCACTGATCCCGCTGGCCTTCCTGGCGGTGTTCTTCCTGCTGCCCGTGTCGGCGATGGTCGCCCGAGGCCTGCACCTCGACGGGCAATGGTCCTTGGACGCGGTACGTGACGTCCTGACGAGGCCACGCACCCGCCGCGTCGTCTGGTTCACGGTGTGGATCAGCTCGCTCGCGACGCTCATCACCGTGCTGCTCGGCGTGCCGATCGCGTACGTCACCTACCGGCTGAAACTGCCGCTGACGGGGCTGGTGCGCGGGCTGCTGGTGATGCCCTTCGTGCTGCCGACCGTCGTGGTCGGCATCGCGTTCCGTAGCCTGCTGTCGACGTCCGGTCCCTTGGGTTTCCTGGGTTGGGACGGCTCGTGGCAGGCGATTCTCGCCGCCCTGGTGTTCTTCAACATCGCGGTGGTCGTGCGCACCGTCGGCGGACGCTGGCAGTCGCTCGATCCACGGCAGGCCGAGGCTGCGGCCTCGCTCGGCGCGAGTCCGTGGACGGTGCTGCGAACCGTCACTCTGCCGGCGTTGCGTCCGGCCGTCGTCTCCGCCGCGATGGTGGTGTTCCTCTTCTGTGCCGGGTCCTTCGGCGTGGTGCTGACGCTCGGCGGGGTGCGCTACTCGACGGTCGAGACCGAGATCTACCTGCTGACCACGAACTTCCTCGACCTGCGCGCCGCCGCGGTGCTGAGCCTGCTACAGGCACTGGTCGTGATCGCACTGCTGTTGCTGACCGAACGCATCACCGACCGTGGCGAGACCCGTCTTCGATCGGGCACCTTTGTGCAGCAACGGGTTCGGCGCAGCGATCTGCCTCACCTATTGCTCACCGGCGCCGCGTTGATCTTCGTGCTGGCGCCGCTGGTCACCCTCGTCGCCCGGTCGCTGCAGGTCGGTGACGGCTGGGGCTTGGCCCATTACCGCAAGCTCACACAGGTCGGATCGGTGCCGGCCCTGCAGGTCAGCGTCTTCGATGCGCTGCTGACCTCGTTGCGGGTGGCGGTCGACGCCACCTTGCTCGCGATGCTCCTCGGACTGCTGGTCAGCTTCGTGATCACCCGGCGTCCGACCTCGGCGGGCGGACGCCGTCTGCTGTCGGCGCTGGACGCCACCTTCATGCTGCCGCTGGGTATCTCCGCGGTCACCGTCGGGTTCGGCTTCCTGATCGCGTTGGACGAGCCGCCGCTCGACCTGCGCTCGTCGCCGCTCCTCGTCCCGGTCGCGCAGGCGCTCGTCGCTCTGCCGCTGGTGGTGCGGGTGATGGCGCCCGCGCTGCGCTCGGTCGACCCGCGGGAACGGGAAGCGACCGCTGCACTCGGTGCCAGCCCGATGAGGGTGTTCTGGGACGTCGACCGGCGGGTTTTGACCAAGCCGCTGCTGGCTGCGACCGGGTTCGCCTTCGCCGTGTCGTTGGGTGAGTTCGGCGCGACGAGTTTCCTTGCGCGGCCGGAGAATCCGACTCTGCCCGTGGTGATCTACCAACTGATCGGTCGCCCCGGCGCCGACCACTTCGGCATGGCCCTCGCGGCGTCCGTGATCCTCGCCGGTGTGACTGCGACGATCATGGTCGCGGTCGAGCGACTGCGCGGTCGGACGGGAAGTTGGTGAGCATGCAAGAGGGTCTGGTGGTGAACGACGTCCGCGTCCGTTTCGGCGCGACGGTGGCCGTGAACGACGTCTGCCTCGAGCTTGCGATGGGCCAGGTGATGTCGATCCTCGGACCGTCCGGTTGCGGAAAGTCCACCCTGCTCCGGGTCATCGCCGGGCTGCAGGACCTCGAAGCCGGCACCGTCGGTTTCGACGGTCAGGACGTCACGCGCGTACCGACCCACCGCCGTGGGTTCGGGTTGATGTTCCAGGACGGGCAACTGTTCGGTCATCTCGACGTCGGCGGCAATATCGCCTACCCGCTGCGGCGGCAGGGGGTTGCGTCCCGCGAACGCACCGCCCGGATCACCGAACTGCTTGAGCTCGTCGGACTCGCCGGCTACGAGAAACGCTCGATCAACACGCTCTCCGGCGGACAACAGCAGCGCGTGGCGCTCGCCAGAGCGCTCGCCCCACGACCGCGACTGCTGCTGTTGGACGAGCCGCTGTCGGCTCTCGACCGCGACCTGCGAGAGCGGCTGGCCACCGATCTGCGCCGCATCCTCACCGAGACGGGCACGACCGCATTGCTGGTCACGCACGACCATGACGAAGCACTCACTGTCGCTGATCAGCTGGCGGTCATGCTCGCCGGCCGCATCGTGCAGCACGGTCCGGCGCAGCAGGTCTGGCGTGAGCCACGCGGCCGGGAGGTGGCGCGCATGCTCGGCTACCGAACCGAGGTGGATGCCCGGCGTTGGTCGTCCGCCGGCCTCCCGGGAGCGAATGCCGACGGACCGGTTCTGTTGCGCGACAACGCTTTCCGCGTCTCCGATGCCGGCACGTTCGAAGGAGTCGTACGGGAGACGCGTGCGGTGAGCGGGGGTTCGGCACTGACCGTCGAGCTGCCCGGCGTCGGCCTCGTCCCGGCGGTGGGGGACGACCCGTCGTCCGCGCGCCCAGACGAATCGGTCAGGCTGGAACTCAACCCGCACGCGATCACCACGTCGAAGGCCGAGGCATGACCGAACTCATCGACATCCACTGTCACGGCGGACTCGGTCATGAGTTCGGAGCAGACGTGAAGGCAAGTCGCGCCGCCGCCGGCTATCACCGGTCGCAAGGGGTCTCGCAGCTTGTCGCCAGCCTCGTCTCCGGCACGGCAGAGACGATAGAGCACTCGGTGCGCGTGCTCGCCCCGCTCGTCGCCGACGGCACGTTGCTCGGCATCCACCTCGAAGGCCCCTTCCTGTCGGACGCGCGGCGCGGCGCTCACGACCCGACCGCCCTGCGCGATGCCGACCGCGCGTTGATCGAGCAACTCGCGGCCGTCGCGGAGCACGCCGGAGCGCCGAATGCGTTGCGCCAGATGACGTTCGCTCCCGAACGTGGTGACACCCGAGGCTTGATCGGCGTGCTGGTCGCCCACGGCATCACCCCCGCGATCGGCCATACGGATGCCGATGCCGCCACCGTGACGGCTGCGATCGATCACGTGGTCGAAAGGTCGGGACATCCGGCGTTGATCACGCATCTGTTCAACGGCATGCCGCCGATGCACCACCGCGCCGGTGGTCCCGTGGCGGTCGCGCTCGCAGCAGCGGGCCGCGGAGACGTGTTCGTCGAACTGATCGCCGACGGCGTCCACGTCGCACCCGAGGTGGTTCGGATGGTCTTCGAGACCCTCGGTCCCGAAGCGATCGTGCTGGTCTCGGACTCGATGGCCGCGACCGGGCTCAGCGACGGCCCCTACCGGATCGGCACGCTCGACGTGCGGGTGGAGGGCGGCACTGCCCGCCTCGTGCAGGGGGGTTCGATCGCCGGCAGCACCTCCACGCTGGCCGACTGTGTCCGTTGGGCGATCGACGTGGCGGGTCTGCCCGAAGCCGACGTGCTCACCGCGGCGTCCGTGACCCCGCGCCGAGCGCTCCGGCTCTGAGCAGGCAGCTACTCGGCCGAGTTCCGGTCCGGGAACTCGCGCACGGTCAGGCACTGCTCGATCTTGCCGACCGGGCCGTCCTCGTCGTGGACCGTCGTCGAGGTGAGGCCGAGGCCCGTCGGTCCGAAGGTGACCGCCGTGTCCAGACCGACCCAGCCGGGTCGTGGCGTCCGGATCAGGTGCAGTGACAACTCGACGTTCGGGAACATCAGTTCGGTCGGGCGGACCCTCGTCGCAACGCCGTTGGCCGTGTCGACGCGGGTGACCAGAGCGGCCACAGGAGTGGTCCGCTCGCCCTCGACCAGCGTCGGACGCGTGCGGATCCAGACCGACCGGCGTCCGTCGCGCCCACTGGGCAGTTGTCGCATCTCGAGCGAGGCGATGTAGCCACCGGGCCACTCCTTCGTCGGGTCCATGGGAGCGGCGTGCTCCGGACCGTCCATCGTGGGCAGTTCGTTTCCGGCACGAGCGGTGGTGTCCTGCACCGAAAGCCGCCAGGCGCGGGCGCGGATGATCACGCGGCCGCCGATCGTGAGGGTGGCTTCGAGCAGTTCGATGGTGCGTCCCGGGCGCAGCGTGACCACCTCGATGTGCGACTCCGCGGCCGGGATCATGCCGAGGATCTCCCAGGTGATGCGGCCGATCTGCATGTCGTCGCGAGGATCGTGCGCCTCGAGCATGTAGGTCATCAACGCGCTGATCGGGGCCATGTGCTGCTCGGCGTCCTGCCAGGCACCCTGGGCGTGCAGAGTGGGCATGAAGGTGTTCTCGTCGATGCGCCGGTAGTAGGCGTCGGAGTGCGGATCGAGGCTCACTCGATTGAGCGTAGTTTCGGATACAGGGAATGGACGACCGGGCTGGGCGTTTATACCCCCCAGGGGTATAGTGAAAGGTGGAGGTGAGTCCACATGACCACAGATCAGGACGTCCGGAAGGCCGACGCGAACGGCGATCTGCGGGATGTCGAGCTCGACATCACCGGAATGACGTGTTCGTCGTGCGCGGCGCGCATCGAGAAGAAGCTCAACCGGGTCGACGGTGTGAGCGCCTCGGTGAACTATGCGACCGAGAAGGCGCTGGTGCGGGCGCCGCGCCCGATCACGGTCGATGACCTGATCGGGGTCGTGGAGAAGACCGGTTACGGCGCGTCCGAGCGCACGCACGATGCGCACGACCACATGAATCACGAGGTGGCACCTGCCGAGGTGCTCAAGCGTCGCTTGATGATCGTCTGGCCACTCGTCCTGCCCGTGATCCTGTTGTCGATGGTGCCCGCGTTCCAGTTCACCGGCTGGCAGTGGGTCGCTCTGGCGCTCACCACGCCGGTCGTGCTCTGGGGCGCGCTGCCGTTCCACCGCGCCGCCTGGACCAACGCCAAGCACGGCGCCTCAACCATGGACACCCTCGTCAGCCTCGGCACGCTGGCCGCGTACCTCTGGTCAGTCTGGGCCATGGTCTTCGGCGACGCCGGCGAACTCGGCCTCAAGCACCACTTCGAGCTCCTCATGCACCCCGAGCACGCATCGAGTGCGATCTACCTCGAAGCTGCGGCGGGTGTCTCGGCATTCCTGCTGACCGGCCGTTACCTCGAGGCCCGGGCCAAGCACTCGTCCGCCGAGGCACTGCGGGCCCTCGCCGAACTCGGCGCCAAGGATGTCGCTGTCCTGCGCGACAAGACCGAGCAACGAATCCCGTTGGCGCAGCTCAGGGTCGACGATCACTTCGTCGTCCGACCGGGTGAGAAGGTCGCCACCGACGGCGTCGTCGAGATGGGCAGGTCGAGCATCGACACGTCCGCCATGACCGGTGAGTCGGTCCCGGTCGACGTCAGCATCGGCGATGACGTCACCGGCGCAACGGTCAATGTGAGCGGCCGTCTCGTCGTCCGCGCCACCCGCGTGGGCTCCGACACCGCGCTGGCCGGGATCGCTCGCATGGTGGAGCAGGCGCAGACCGGCAAGGCCAACGCGCAGCGGCTGGCCGACAAGGTGTCGAGCATCTTCGTGCCGATCGTGCTCGCTGTCGCACTGGTCACCTTCTTCGGCTGGTGGACTATCGGCGGGTCGCTCGCAACCGCTTTCACCGCCCTGGTTGCCGTACTCGTCATCGCCTGCCCGTGCGCGCTCGGTCTCGCCACTCCGACAGCGTTGTTGGTCGGTACCGGTCGAGGGGCCTCGCTGGGCATCCTGATCCGCGGTCCGCAGGCACTGGAGACCTCCCGCGGCATCGACACCGTTGTGCTGGACAAGACGGGCACGCTTACCACGGGCGAGATGTCGGTCGTCGACGTCCACGGCGGCAAAGCGGTACGTCGTGCCGCTGCCGCGGTCGAAGCGGGTTCGCAGCACCCGATCGCCCAGGCCATCGTACGTGCGCAGGAGCCGCCGCTGCCCGAGGTCGACGACTTCGAGACGGTCGACGGTTTCGGAGTGCGTGGCACCGTCCGCGGTGTGCCGGTGGTCGTCGGACAGGAGAAGCTGCTCACCGACTCAGGGATGCCGCTCTCGGACGAACTCACCGCTGCGGTCCACAAGGCGCGGGACGGCGGTGGCACCGTGGTCATCGTCGGCTGGGACGGCGCGGCTCGCGGCTTCGTGAAGGTGGCCGACCAGCCCAAGGAGACTGCGGCGCAGGCCGTTTCGGCGTTCAAGGCGCTGGAGTTGCGTCCGGTGCTGTTGACCGGTGACCACGAGTCGGTGGCGCAGTCCGTTGCCGCGGAACTCGGCATCGACGAGGTCATCGCGCAGGTCACTCCTGCCGACAAGGCCGAGCAGATCCGGCACCTGCAGGAACAGGGACGCAAGGTCGCGATGGTGGGCGACGGGGTGAACGATGCCGCGGCGCTGGCCCAGGCCGATCTCGGTATCGCGATGGGCACCGGCACGGACGCCGCCATGCAGGCCGCCGACATCACGATCATGAGCGGTGACCCGCGCAAGGTCGCGACCGCCGTCGAGTTGTCGCGCAGCACGCTGCGGACGATCTACGGCAACCTGACCTGGGCGTTCGGCTACAACGTCGCGGCGATCCCGCTGGCGATGTCGGGTCGGATGAGCCCGATGGTCGCCGGTCTCGCGATGGCGTTCTCGTCCCTGTTCGTCGTCGGTAACTCGTTGCGTCTCAAGGGTTTCCGTCCGAACCACGGCGGCGACTGAACGGAGAACTCAGATCGGTAGTGTGCCGCGAACGATGCTGTCGCCGGAGTGTTTCGGGTCGCCGTCCAGCGGCTCGCGCGATACATCGACGATCACGTAGCCCTCGTCCAGCAGTCGCGGGTCGATGACGAACTGCTGCGGCTCGGTGCCGTGCACGAAGCCGATGCTGATCATCCGCCGGCCGTCCTTGTTGATCAGCCACGCTTCGACGATCTGCCCCTTCGACGGCAACGAGTTCATGGCGATCCGCACCTGGGTCGTCGAACCGCTGCGGGTCAGGTCGGCCTCCCCGAGTTCCTCCGGGGCATCGCCCAGCGTGGACAGGGGCGTCCGAGCCAGCGTGGTGGTCGCGACCGTGGGCTCGTCCGATACTCCTGCGGTGAGCCGCCCGATCCCTGCGCCGATCAGCAGCGCAGCCGCGACCGCGAGCAGGGTGCGCCGCCGATCGCGTGGCTTGGGCGCAGCAGGCGCGGTGGGCTGCAGTTCGGCCGATCCCTGAGATCGGGTGCGCAGCTCGACCGGCGCGTCGATCTCAGCCAGTACGCGCTGCCAGACGGCGTCGTTCGGAGGCTCCAACCGATCCGGACCGGACGCTGTCGCGTTGATCGCGCGGACGAACTCGTCGACGGCACGGCGGCATTCGGCGCAGGTGTCGAGGTGTGCCGCATCGGGGTGGTTGCCGTGCGACAACGCGATCTCGATCAGGACGTCGTCATTCGGATGCTGCATGACCCACCTCCTGAAGTCGGGTGCGCAACTGTTGCAGGCCGCGTCGGATATGGCTCTTCACGGTGCCGAGCGGGAGGTTGACCCTGGTGGCGATCGCCTCGTGGGTCAGGTCTTCCCGGAAGGCCAACAGGAGAACGGTACGGCGTGGTTCGCCGAGTTCGTCGACGGCGTCGGTGACGACGACGCGGTCGATCGTTCGTTGAATCTCATCGGGCGTCGCGTCGGGTTCGCTGCCGGCAACCTGGTCGACCAGCCGTGACTCCCGAGCCCGCGACGCCATCCGGTCTGCGACCCGGTGTCGGGTGATTCCGACCAGCCAGGCGGGGAATGCCGCCGGATCGGGTCGCAGTGTGTGCCGGCTGTTCCACGCGGAGACGAACACCTGTTGGGTGACGTCCTCGGCGTCCACGCTGTTGCCGAGCGACCGGTAGGCGATGGTGTGGACCAGCGGGCTCCAGCGTCGGTAGATCTCAGCAAGCGCCTCCCGGGACCCTTCCCGCAACTGCACGGCGAGCTGCTGCACGTCGTCCTCGTCCGGGGTCACGTGGCCACGATAGACGTCACGACGTCGAAATCCTTTGTGCGACAACCACGACGTTCTGGTCGTAGTGCCCGGTCGAGGGGTCGAACCGGCCGCCACATGTCACCAGGTGCAATCTCTCGGGCCCGGTCGAGGAGAAGAGGTTCGCGGTGTCGAGCCCGCTCTTGCGGATGCGGTTGACCGACGTCGTGCGATAACGGACAGCGCCGGTGCTGGTCTGCACGACGACTTCGCTGCCGACCCGAACCCGTGTCAGCGCCGCCCACGGACCCTTGCCGGAGGTGGCCGTGTCGACATGAGCGGCCAGCACCGTCGCGCCGGCGCCTTCCCCGGGCGACGAGCCGTGGCGGTACCACCCGGCCGTGGTCACGTCAGTCGGGATCTGCATGAGTCCGTCCTTGTCGACACCGACCGGTCGTACCGTCGACCGCAGCCCGATCGAACCGACCGTCACCACCAGCGGCCGGCTGCCCATCGTCGCGGAGGTCGGGTCGGCCGCACGCCGAACAGGCGTGGGCAGTCCCGTCGTCGGTGACCGAGTAGAACCCGAGGTTGCGGACGGTGCAGGAGTGGACGACGCGAGCGCGGCGAGTACCGACCCGTCCCCGGCTGCCGGGGTGCCGGCCCGATCGACCGCCGCGGCGACGGCACCGCCCAGGAGGGTGGCAGCCAGTACGGCCGCCACCCGTCCCGAGCGGGCAGGCATCACGCGCGTTCGGTCTTCACACGGCGACGGGTGGCGAGCAGCGCAAAGCCGCCTGCGACTCCTGCGCCGAGAGCGATCGCAGCACCGGACGCACCCTGGTCCGTCGCTGCCTGTCCACCGTTGCCTGCGGGGACGCCCCCGGGCATCCCGCCGAGTCCGTCGATGGTCTGCACTGCGAGCTTCAGGTTCTTGTCGGCGGCGCTGCCCCACGCGTAGACGATCGTGTTCGAGCCCGCCTTGAGCGGCACGTCGGCCGGCCCGATGGCGACGGTCGAAGTGCCGGCCAGGACGACGTCCGCGGAGACGGTGCCGGCGGCGAGGTCGGCCATCGCCTCCTTCGGGTTCACCAGACCCTTGAACGCGGGGGTGCCGTTGGCGCGCACGTCGACGGCCGGGGCCGCAGCAGTGTGACGAACGGTCAGGCGTGCCTTGCCGGCGGCCAGGGCCGAAGTGTCGTTGACGAACGGGGTGAGCGTCGGCTTGCCGTCGGCGTCGAGGTGAGCCACCACGGTGATGTTCGCACCGGCGGGCACGGCCACGTCGTTCGCCTCGATGACGGCCTTGCCGTCTGCGCCGGCACCCGGGGCGACCACCTTCAGGTCGTATGAACCGGCCGGCAGCGACACCGGGTCGGTCAACGTGCCCGGCGCGAAGTTCGGCAGCAGTTCCTTGCCGTTGGCGTAGACGTCGACCGTGACACCGGGAACTCCGTGAAGCACCGACACCATGGACGGCTTCGCGCCGTCGGGCGCCGCGGCGGACGCGTGGGCAGCGGCCGGGGCGAGCGCGAGTGTTCCGGTGGCCAGGACGCCTCCGGCGAGGACTTTGGCGAGATTCATGATGGTCTCCCTCAGGTTGAGGCACTCCCGATGAGTGCTTCTGTCCTCTTTTTCGCTGTGCGTGCCCTCGGTGGATGCACCCGTCGCGAAGATTCTTTCGAGAGGTCTCGCGTCGGCGTCAGGGAGTGTCGGTCGGGCGCAGGTCATGCTGGACCAGGACGTCTGACATCAGGTCGACGGTGGCGCTCTGCCGGGCGGCATCGTCGGCGAAGGCGCCGTCGTCCCGGCCCTCCTCCCGCCACGCCAAGGCGTGCTCGATGACCGGGCGGTGGCGCTCGTCCATCGCCTCCAGTCCCCAGCGTCCGGCACCCGACTTGGACGTGATCGCGTGCTGGGTCAGCGCGTGGTGCAGCCGGAGTACTCCCAGTGCACTCCACGCCGCTTCGCGCGGGGAAATCCCGGCGTCCGGGGTGTCGACCAGCCCCTGCAGCCGTGGCAACCAGTAGCCCTCGAGATTGGTCCGGGTGTTGAGCTCGAGCACTGTGTCGCTGGTGAAGATGTCGAGTTCGCCGGCGTCCGGGCCGTGCACGGTGATGCCGCGCTCGGCCAGTTCCTGCCAGGTCACCTGGTTGGCGTCGCAGTGATGGGCCACGGTGAACGTGCCGTGCAGCACGCCCGGGTGCACCGGCAGGACGGACGGGTCCTCGGTGAGCTGGGTGGTCGGCACGTAGAAGCCGTCGAAGTGGTCGGGCAGGTCGCGGTGGATCTGCTGCAGTGTGGCGATGTCGGTCTCGTTCGGGCGCCGGGTCGTGGTGGCGACGAAGTCGATGTCGCTGTCGTCGAAGTACTCGCCCCAGCACAGCGACCCGTGCAGGTACATCCCGTCCAGGTAGCCCGGCAGGCGCTCATCGATGAGTCGCACCGCCCGCTCGGCGGTCGCTCGGACGTCCGACGGCAGCTGCGGGGTAGACATGAGTTGAGGCTAGCCGCGCGCACGCGCACTAGGGTTGACGCGCGGAGGGGAGAGTGATGGACGCAGCGGCAGCGACCAGAGTCGGCAACCGTTACGGTTTGCGCACCCGTATCGCCGGAGGCGGCATGGGCGAGGTCTGGCGGGCACACGACGAGGTCCTCGACCGTCCGGTCGCGGTGAAGATGCTGCATGCCGGTTTGAGCGACGATCCCGACTTCCTCGATCGCTTCCGTACCGAGGCACGCAACGCCGCGAAGCTGTCCCACGCAAACATCGCCCAGGTCCACGACTACGGCGAGGACGACGGATCCGCTTACCTGGTCATGGAACTCGTCGAGGGCGATCCGTTGTCGTCGATCATCCGGGCGCGAGCTCCTCTGTCACCGGCCGACACCGTCGCACTCCTCGTTCAAGCTGCGACCGCGCTCGACGCGGCCCACGTCAAGGGCATCGTCCACCGCGATGTGAAGCCCGCGAACATCGTCGTGACGCCCGACGGCACCGCCAAGCTCACCGATTTCGGCATCGCCCGCGCACTCGGCTCGGCCGGAATGACCAGGGCGGGCGAGGTGCTCGGCACCCCGCAGTACCTGCCGCCAGAAGCTGCCCTCGGTCACGAGGTCGGGCCCTTCTCCGACGTCTATTCGCTCGCGGTCGTCGCCTTCGAGATGCTCACCGGTGCGTGGCCGTTCAGGGCCGACACCGCGGTCGGCTTGGCCATGGCACACATCCAGCAGCCGGTGCCGCCCCTGCCGGCGGGTGTCCCGCAGCCGGTGAGCGAGGTCGTCCATCGCGGTCTGGCCAAAGAGCCCGAGCAGCGGTACGCATCCGCGAAGGACTTCGCCGCCGCGCTGCAGCAGGCGCTTGCGGCGACCCCGCCGGCGGCCCTGGACGAGGACATCACCGAGGTCTCGACGATGGTGATTCGCTGCACTGAACCGGAACCCGACCCGTCCGAGCCCGTGCCCGTGCCCGGGGCTTCCGACAACACCGTTCATCCGGACGCGTTGTCCGGCGCGACCGTCCTCGCGCCCGGGCAGAACTCCGCGCTGCCGGGCACCGTCGTCGAGGTGCACGCGACGGTCGGCGCCGGTCTTGGCGAACCGGTCGACCCGATGGCCTTCGAGGTCGACGGCAACGGTCAGGCTCTTGCTGAATCCTCGTTCGTCTTCTTCAACAATCCTGTCTCGGCGTCCGGGGCGGTGACCTTGCGGGAGAACGGAATTCGGATCGATCTGACCGAACTCCCGGATGATTGCCGCGCGGTCAACGTCGCTCTGTCGGACGACCACCCGCTCGGCGGACAGCAGCTCGCGGTCAAGGTGCAGATCGGTGATGCTGCGCTGGAACTCGACACGACGGTGCTGACCGAGGAGAAGGCGGTCGTGTTGCTGCGGGTCTACCGCCGGGACGGCCTGTGGAAGATGCGCAACGTGATGGCCGGTTGGGTCGACGGCATCGAACCGCTGGTCCGCGCCTTCGGGATCGAGATCGAGGACTAACGAGCCTCGTCCAGCGCGGCCTTGATGTGCAGGCGGGTCGTCGGGAAGATCGGCACGTCGGCGTCCATGGCGGTCACGAGCAGCTCGATCTCGGTGGCGCCCAGGATGATGCCCTCGGCGCCGCGGTCGGCGAGGTCCTGCATGACCGACCGGAAGTAGCGGCGCGATTTCTCGTTGACGATGCCGACACACAACTCGTCGTAGATGATCCGGTTGATCTCACCGACCGCTCCCTGCGCGGGCGTGTGGACGGTCAGGCCCTGACGTTCCAGGCGCTCGGTGTAGAACGTCTCGTTCATCGTGAACGCGGTGCCGAGGAGGCCGACCTCCTTCATTCCGGCGTTCTTCGCGGCCGCGCCGGCGGTGTCGGCGATATGGATCAGCGGCACGTCGACTGCGTCGTCGATGCGGTCGGCGACCACGTGCAACGGGTTGGAACACAGCAGGATCATCGTGGCCCCGGCGGCTTCGAGGCGCTTGGCCTCGCCGCCGAGCACGGAGCCCAGGGCATCCCAGTCGCGGGCATCCTGGAGTTGTTGGATCTGCGCGAAGTCGAGGCTGCTGAGCAGGACGCGTGCTGAATGCAGGCCGCCGAGCCTGCTGTGCACGGTCTCGTTGGCAAGGCGGTAGTACTCGGCGGTCGACTCCCAGGAGAGTCCGCCGATGAGGCCGATGGTCTGCGTCGAGGAGGACATGAGTCCAGCCAATCACCCCTGCGGCCGTCATGCGACCGGGTTTGTACAACTGGGACGGATTGACCGTCTCGCCGGACGGCACGATCCTTGACCGGGTGGGCGCACCCGACTAGCGTTCCGCCATGCGTAACTAAACTTCCGAATCGCGGAAGTTTGAGATTCCGAGGAGCCCAGATGAGCGCCCCTTCCGTATTCAACGCCATGAATGAGGAACAGGTCCACGAGGCGCTGCTTGCGTGCTTGCCGGTCGAGCGCTGGGCGGGGGAGGTCGCGGCCGCTCGTCCGTACGACTCGCGCGAAGCGCTCCTCGCGCAGGCCGAGGCATCGGCCGGGGCGCTCGACGACGACGAGCTCGACGCTGCCCTGGCCGGTCACCCGCGCATCGGTGAGCGCGCCTCCAGTCCCGACCACCAGGCCGAGCATTCCGCGAAGGAGCAGGCCGGCCTCGACCAGAGCGATCAGGACGTGATGGAGCGACTGCGTACCGGCAACGAGGCGTACGAGGAGCGGTTCGACCGTGTCTTCCTGATCCGGGCCAAGGGGCGCACCGCTGCGGAGATCCTGAGCGAGTTGGAACGCCGCCTGGCCAACGACGACGAGACCGAACGAGAAGAGACCGTCGCGCAGTTGCGCGAGATCGCGTTGCTGCGACTTGAAGAGGTTGCACGCTGATGGGCACGTTGAGCACACACATCCTGGACACCAGTCGCGGCAAGCCGGCCGAAGGCGTCCGCATCACGCTGGAGACGCTGGCCGGTGAGCAATTGGGTGAAGGCGTCACGAACGCCGACGGTCGCGTCGGGAAGATCGGTCCCGAGCGCATGGAGGTGGGTGACTACCGCCTGCACTTCGCCGCGAAGGACTACTTCGACGGCCTCGGCGAGCAGTCGTTCTACCCCGAGATCACGGTGGCGTTCACGATCGCGGACGCCGACCAGCACTACCACGTGCCGATCCTGTTGAACCCCTACGGTTTCAGCACCTACCGGGGCAGCTGACGGCATGACTCGGGTGGTCATCGCGCCGGACAAGTTCAAGGGCACGCTGACGGCTGCACAGGTCGCCGAGGCCCTCGAGCGGGGTTTGCGCAGTGTGGTGACCGATCTGGACGTGGTCACCGTGCCGGTCGCCGACGGTGGCGACGGCACGCTCGCCGCTGCCGAGCATGCCGGCTTCCGGCGGGAGACTCTGACGGCGACCGATCCGGTCGCACGGACGATCGACACTGCCTATGTGCGTGACGGCGAGCGCGCGGTCGTGGAGATGGCCGAGGTGAGCGGCCTGGCGATGCTGGGCGACGATCTCGACCCGATGAACGCCTCCAGTCGAGGGCTCGGTGAGGTCATCGCCGCGGCTCTGGACGCCGGAGCGAGCACCCTGGTGATCGGCATCGGCGGGAGCGCGTCCACCGACGGTGGCGCCGGCATGGCGCAGGCGCTCGGTGCTCGCGTGCTGGACTCGAACGGCACTGACATCGCACCGGGCGGAGCCGGACTGGATGATGTGGCCGAGCTCGACCTGACGGGTCTTCATCGCGGCCTGGCCGATGCAGAATTGTTGTTCGCCTGCGATGTCGACAACCCGCTGACCGGGGAGCGCGGCGCAGCTGCCGTGTACGGCCCGCAGAAGGGTGCCTCGACCGAGCAGGTGCGCGAACTCGACGCCGGCCTCGGACGCTGGGCGGACGTGGTTGCGAAGGCAACCGGCGCCGACCGCCGCGATGTCGCCGGGGCGGGAGCTGCTGGCGGAGTGGGTTTCGCCGCCGTCGCGCTGCTGGGTGCCGAACTGCGTCCGGGTGCCGAACTGCTCTTCGAGATGGTCGGCCTGCCGCAGGCTGTCGTCGGCGCCGACCTGGTGATCACCGGCGAGGGAGCCCTCGACGAGCAGACGTTGCATGGCAAGGCACCCGCAGCCGTCGCCAAAATGGCTGCAGCACAAGGCGTTCCAGTCGTCGCTGTATGCGGAGTGAACAAGCTCGGCGCCGACGGCCTGTCCCGGCTCGGCGTGCGCAGGGCCTACGCACTGATGGACGTCGCACGCGATCAGGACGAGGCGATGACACAGGGGGACCGCCTGCTGGAGCAGATCGGCGCTCAGGTTGCCGGCTTCGCGTTGCTGTGACACAGGCGCAGATTGCTCCAGACCGCACGGTGGTCGCTGCCCGGCACGTCGATGGCCGCCGCATCGGTCGATTCGAAGCCGCGCACCATGATGTGGTCGATCGTCACGAAGCTCGGCAGACGTCCACCGACGGGCCAGGTCGGACGGTCGAACGGACCCCAAGACGGGCCGGCATCGTGCAGGCCACCCACCGCGTCTCGGAAAGCGGGATGGGCCCACGATGCGTTGAAATCGCCTGCGAGCACGAGGTGTTCGTCCGTGCTCGCCCGCTGCCAACGGCCCAGCTCGCGCAGCGAAGCGTCCCAACTGCGCACCTCTTCCACCGGGGGGTAGGGATGCACGGCTTGAACGGTGACGGGCAAGCCGGCGACAATCAGTCGCACGGCCGGCTGATCGAATGTGTGCCTGGCCGAACCGCCGGTGGCTCCGCCGATCTGTTCGATGGGCAATCGGGAAAGCACCGCGGTACCGGAGAACCCGTCGTCCCGGATGACAGGGGTGCGGTGGGTGAGCCGTCGTCCACCCGTGGTCTTGGAGAACTGCGCCACGAAATCGTTCGTCGCTTCCGGCACCACCAGGAGGTCGACGTCCCGGTCGAGGACGACCGTGCTCAGCGCCTGCAGGTCGGCGCTTGCGACATAGGCGTTCGCGGTGAGCACCGAGAGTTTTCCGGTGGGCGTTTCGCCGTCCGCGCAGCCGGCCGGCCGCCAGTGGTTGATCGGCACCAGCGCTGCGAACGCCGCGCAGGCAGCGAGCACGCAGGCCACGGTGTGACGGCGCCGGACTCCGATCACGATCACCAGAAGTCCGAGCGCCAGCGTGACCGGCCAGAGGGTCTGGAGTACCGGCACGGAGAGCCGGCCGAGTCGTGCGGTGGAGGGCACGATCGGCAGCAGCGCGAAGCCGAGCACAGCGAAGCCGATCGCGGTCAGAGCCCACCAGCTCGACGGCCGTCGTGCCGTCGGGTGGGGAGTTGCTCGTTCGTCCAGTTCTTGCACACGACCAGGTATACCCACCGGCACCGGCACGGCCGGCCCCGACCGCTTGAATGCAGTACGAACTGTTACGGAAGGACGCTCATGACCAACACCTATTACGTTCCGAAGGGTGGGCTGCCGCAGCAGACCGACCTCACCACGGACCGCGCGATGTTCACCGAGGCGTACGCCGTGCTGCCGCGCGGCACGATGCGCGACATCGTCACCAGCCTGTTGCCGTTCTGGGACGACACCCGACTGTGGATCATCGCCCGGCCCCTCTCCGGGTTCTCCGAGACGTTCTCGCAGTACATCGTCGAGGTGGCTCCGGGTGGAGGTTCGGACAAACCCGAACTCGATCCGGGTGCCGAGGGTGTCTTGTTCGTCGTCGGGGGCAATCTCAAGCTGACCCTCGCCGGCCGGAGCCACGACCTGCGTCCGGGAAGCTACGTCTTCCTGCCGCCACAGGCGCAGTGGACGCTGCACAACGAGGGCAGCGAGAACGCCACCTTCCACTGGATCCGCAAGGCGTACCAGCGGGTCGAGGGCATCGAGGTGCCCGAGGCCTTCGTGACCCACGAGGACGACGTCCCCGGCGCAGAGATGCCCGGTGCCGAAGGTCGTTGGACCACACAGCGATTCGCTGACCCGACCGACATCCGCCACGACATGCACGTCAACATCGTCAACTTCGAGCCCGGCGGCGTGATCCCGTTCCCGGAGACCCACGTGATGGAGCACGGCTTGTACGTGCTGGAGGGCAAGGCCGTCTACCTGCTCAACAAGGACTGGGTGGAGGTGCAGGAGGGCGACTTCATGTGGCTGCGCGCGTTCTGCCCGCAGGCCTGCTACTCCGGCGGACCCGGACGCTTCCGCTACCTGCTCTACAAGGACGTCAATCGGCACGCGGTGCTCAGCCGCCAGTTGGTCTGAGTCGGCTTCGACGGACGGCTGGTCACGCAGGCAGCGGACCGGCCGTTCTCGTCCGCGAGATTCCACCAGACGAAATACATATTTCCCCCAGCGAAACCTTCCGTTCTGTCGGGCGAGTCCGTACTGTGGCTCGGACGGGTGCCCGTTCGCATGGATAACCGGGCGCCGGTCAGGCATCGACAACCATGCTCCCGGTTTCCCGGGTAGACCGTCCAGCGGCGGAGCGCCGACTGCACTGGGGAGTGAAAGCATGACTTCTGGACAACCCGAGATGATCCTCAACGGACGCGCAAGTTCGATGGCCGGGATCGATCCGTCCACCAACGCCCTCGACTACGTCCGCGACCGCGGCTTCACCGGAGCCAAGGAAGGCTGCGCCGAGGGTGAGTGCGGGGCTTGCTCGATCATGGTGCTTCGTCCCGACACCGGCGGCCGTTCGCGCTGGACCGCGATCAACGCCTGCCTCATCTCGGCGCTCACGCTGGACGGCCAGGAGGTGGTCACCGCCGAAGGCATCGGTACGCCCGACGATCTGCACCCGGTGCAGCGCGAGATGGCCGTGCGTGGTGGATCGCAGTGCGGTTACTGCACCCCCGGCTTCATCTGCTCGATGGCCGCCGAGTTCTACCGCCCCGATCGCGAGGCCGGGGGCGACGACAGCGAGGAGCACGGGGCCAACGGGTTCGACCTGCACTCGCTGTCGGGCAACCTGTGCCGCTGCACCGGCTACCGCCCGATCCGGGACGCCGCGTACGCACTCGGCGACGCGGACGAGAGTGACGAGCGGGTCACCCGCCTCTCCTCGCCGGCGCCCGAAGGCGCTGCCACCAGCGTCGAGCACCACTACGGACGGTTCGTGCGCCCCACGTCCCTCGACGAGGCACTCTCGATCATCTCCGGCGACGAGGACGCGGTCGTCGTCGCCGGTTCCACCGACTGGGGCGTCGACGTGAACATCAAGGGCGTGCGTGCACCGTTGGTCGTCGCGATCGACCGGCTCGCCGAACTGCGCGGCTTCGAGATGAACGACGACGTCGTCGAACTCGGCGCCGCACTGACCCTCAGTGAGGCCGAGCGGCTGCTCGACGGACGTGTCCCGCTGCTGGCCCAGCTGTTCCCACAGTTCGCCTCCCGCCTGATTCGCAACGGCGGCACGATCGGCGGCAATCTCGGCACCGGATCGCCCATCGGCGACACCCCTCCCGCGCTGCTCGCGCTCGAGGCGGACCTCGTCCTCGCTGGCCCCGGCGGGGAGCGCGCGGTGCCGCTGGCCGACTACTTCACCGGTTACCGCCAGACCGTCCGCGACCCGGACGAGCTCATCAAGGCGATCCGGATTCCGTTGCCGCTCAGTGGGGTGACGGCCTTCCACAAGATTGCCAAGCGTCGCTTCGACGACATCAGCAGCGTGGCCGTCGGCATCGCGCTCGACATCGACGGCGGCGTGGTCAAGAAGGCACGCATCGGACTCGGCGGCGTCGCGGCCACTCCGATCCGGGCAACCGCCACCGAGCAGGCGCTCGAGGGCACGCCGTGGACGGCGCAGACGGCTGCAGCGGCGGGTGAGGTCCTCGGCGGCGAAGGCACGCCGATGGACGACCACCGAGCCAGCGCCCGCTACCGCGCCGCGACCCTGCGTACGTCCTTGCCGAAGTTGTTCGCGCAGACGACCGAGGAGGTCGCGTCATGAGCACCCTTTCCCAGCGTCCGATGAATGCCGTTGTCGGACAGGAGATGCCGCATGAGGCGGCTGATCTGCACGTCACCGGTGCGGCGCTGTACACCGACGATCTGGTGGGCCGTACGGCCGGCACGCTGCACGCGTACCCGGTGCGGTCCGAGGTCGCGCACGGCAAGGTGACCCTGCTCGACGTCCAGCCGGCGTACGACGTCCCCGGCGTGGTGCGGGTGCTGACCGCCGACGACGTGCCCGGGATCAACGACGCCGGCATCAAGCACGACGAGCCGTTGTTCCCGGACGAGGTCATGTTCTACGGGCACGCCGTGTGCTGGGTGCTCGCCGACAACCACGAAGCAGCCCGTCGTGGTGCCGCCGCGGTCAAGCTCGAGGTCGAGCCGCTCCCGGCGCTCATCACGGTCACCGAGTCGATCGAGGCCGAGAGTTTCCAGGGTGCGACACCGACCATGGTGCGCGGCGACATCGAGACCGCGTTCGCGCAGGCAGCTCATGTGTTCGAGGGCGAGTTCGAGTTCGCCGGGCAGGAGCACTTCTACCTGGAGACCCACGCCTCGCTCGCACTGATCGACGAGAACGGCCAGGTCTTCATCCAGTGCAGCACCCAGCACCCCACCGAGACGCAGGACATCGTGTCGCACGTGCTCGGCGTCGAGGCGCACGAAGTCACCGTTCAGTGCCTGCGTATGGGTGGCGGCTTCGGGGGCAAGGAGATGCAGCCGCACGGCTTCGCCGCCATCGCCGCACTCGGTGCCAAGCTCACCGGACGCCCGGTCCGCCTGCGGCTCAACCGGAATCAGGACATGACGATGTCCGGCAAGCGGCACGGCTTCCACTCCTCGTGGAAGGTGGGGTTCGACGGCGAGGGCAAGATCGTCGCGCTCGACACCCTGCTCACTGCTGACGGTGGGTGGAGCCTCGACCTGTCCGAGCCGGTACTCGCCCGGGCGCTGTGTCACACCGACAACGCGTACTGGTTGCCGAATGTCCGAGTGCGTGGACGCATCGCCAAGACGCACAAGACGTCGCAGACTGCGTTCCGTGGGTTCGGTGGACCGCAGGGCATGCTGGTCACCGAGGACATTCTCGGACGCTGCGCGCCGGCGCTCGGTATCCCGGCCCATGAACTGCGGCGCAAGAACTTCTACGTGGAGGGTCAGGAGACCCCGTACGGCCAGGAGGTGCGTCATCCGCACCGGATGGTTGCCTGCTGGGACCAGGTCTGGAGCAACGGCGAACTCGACCGCCGGATGGCCGAGGTCGAGCAGTTCAACGCCGCGCACGACGACGTGAAGCGCGGTTTGGCGATCACGCCGGTGAAGTTCGGCATCTCGTTCAACTTCGTCTCGTTCAACCAGGCGGGCGCGTTGGTGCACGTCTACAAGGACGGCTCGGTGCTGATCAACCACGGCGGCACCGAGATGGGCCAGGGCTTGCACACGAAGATGCTGCAGGTCGCGGCGACCACGCTCGGTATCCCGCTCGACCGGGTGCGGCTCGCGCCGACGCGTACCGACAAGGTGCCGAACACCTCTGCCACAGCTGCAAGTTCGGGTGCCGACCTCAACGGTGGGGCGGTCAAGGACGCGTGTGAGCAGATCCTTGCGCGGCTGGAGAAGGTCAAGGCCGACATGCAGGAGGAGATCGGATGGGACGATCTGGTGAAGAAGGCCTACTTCGACCGGGTCCAGCTCTGGGCGGCGGGCTACTACCGCACCGAGGGTCTGTCCTGGGACGCCTCGATCGTGCAGGGAAACCCGTTCAAGTACTTCGCGTACGGCGTCGCCGCGGCGGAGGTCGAGGTCGACGGCTTCACCGGCGCGTACACGACCCGTCGGGTCGACATCGTCCACGACGTCGGCGACTCCCTGTCGCCGCTGGTCGACATCGGACAGATCGAGGGCGGTTTCGTGCAGGGCGCGGGCTGGTTGACGCTCGAGGATCTTCGGTGGGACACCAGCGACAAGCCGACGCGCGGACGCCTGGCCACGCAGGCCGCGTCCACCTACAAGCTGCCGAGCTTCTCGGAGATGCCGCACGAGTTCAACGTGAAGCTGCTGGAGAACGCGCATGAGGACGGCGTCGTCTACGGCTCGAAGGCCGTCGGTGAGCCACCGCTCATGCTGGCTTTCTCGGTGCGCGAGGCGCTGCGACAGGCTGCCGCGGCGTTCGGCGACGGGGGAGCGGTCATCGAGATCGGTTGCCCGGCCACGCCGGAAGCGGTGTTCTGGGCGTTGGAGGATGCCCGCGCGGGCAACTCGTCAGATCCCGACTGAGGATCACGAATCATGCACTGGGCCAAGGTGATTCAGCGCCTTCGCCACGAACGGGTGCCGGCGGTTCTGGTGACGGTCGTTGCTGTGCGCGGACACGCTCCGCGGGCGGCCGGCGCCAAGATGGTCGTCACCGCGGTACAGGCGTACGGCACGGTCGGCGGTGGCAATCTCGAGGAGACAGCCATCACCCGCGCGCGGGAGATGCTGGTCGAGGCGAGCGGCGAACCCGAGCAGATGCACATGTCACTCAGCGCGCACGCCGACAACAGTTTCGGTGTGCAGTGCTGCGGAGGTGAGGTCACGATGATGTTGGAACCCTCGCCGCCGACGCCGGCGGTCGCCGTGTTCGGACTCGGTCATGTGGGTCGGGAGTTGGCGCACATCCTCGCGCGGCATGACGTCCTCCTCTACCTCGCCGATTCCCGTGTGGCGCAGGTCGATTCGGTGCGTTCCGAGCTGGTCGACACGGTGGCGGAGGTCGAGGTCCGTCATACTCCGGTGCCTGAGGTGCTGCTGACCGAGGTGCCGCCCGGCACGCATGTGGTGATCATGAGTCACGACCACGCCGAGGATGCTGCGCTCTGCGACTCGGCGCTGCGCAGGGACGACCTGGGCACGATCGGCCTCATCGGGTCGAACGCGAAGTGGCGACGCTTCGAGAAGACCCTCGTCGAGGAAGGGCACACGCCACAGGCCATCGCCCGCATCCAGTGCCCCGTCGGAATCCCCCAGATCACCTCCAAGGAACCGGCCGCCATCGCCGTCGGCATCGCCGCACAACTGCTTCAGGCTTTCGCGAACGATCGCGACAACGAAGGGGCCACTCGATGACCATCTACCGCGCGACCGTTCTCGACACACCGGACAGTCCCTTCGACGGTGCGGCATTGCGTACCGGCACCGACATCGGACTGCGGGTGGTCGAGGGCGTGATCACGCGGCGCGACTCGTTCGAGGCCGTCACCCGGGAGTATCCCGACGAGCAGGTGGTCGACCTGAGCGACGGCATCCTGCTGCCCGGGTTCGTCGACACCCACGTCCACTTCCCGCAGTTGCGGGTCATCGGTGCGCTCGGCATGCCGTTACTGGACTGGCTTGACCGTGCGGCTCTTCCCGAAGAACTGCGCATGGCCGACGACGAGCAGGCTGCGCGCGTGGCCAAGGGCTTCCTGCGTGGCCTGCGGGAGGCCGGCACGACGACCGCGCTCGTCTTCGGTTCGCACTTCGCCTCGGCGATGGACGTCTTCTTCAGCCAGGCCCGCGCGAGCCGGATCCGCATCATCAGCGGTCTCGTCGTCTCCGACCGGATCCTGCCGGAGGGTCTGTTGACCACTCCCGAGCGTGCGTACCAGGAGTCGATCGACCTGGCTCGGCGATGGCACGGGGTGGGCCGACTGCATTACGCGGTCACCCCGCGGTTCTCGCTGTCGGCGGGGGAGGAGATGCTCGCGGCCTGCGGCCGGGTGATGAAGGAGATCGACGGCCTGTACTTCACCTCCCACGTCAACGAGAACAAGCGCGAGGTGGAGGAGGTCGAGGAACTGTTCGGTGGGCTCGACTACACCTCCACCTACGACGTCCACGGTCTGCTCGGACGGCGCTCGGTGCTGGCGCACGACGTCCACCCGAAGGACGAGGAACTGTCGATGATGGCCGCGCGCGGTACGTCCGTCGCACACTGTCCGACAAGCAACTCGGCCCTCGGCAGCGGACTGTTCCCGCTGAAGCGGCACGTCGAGCAGGGCGTTTGGGTCGCGCTCGGTAGTGACGTCGGTGCAGGCACCGGGTACTGCCTGCTGAAAGAGGGCCTGCAGGCCTACTTCATGCAGCAACTGCTGGCCGACGAGGGACTTCCGCTCACCGCCGCGCACCTGCTCCACCTGGCCACGCGCGCCGGTGCGGTGGCACTGGACCTCGGCGACCGCGTCGGCGATCTGTCCGTGGGGCGTGAGTTCGATGCGGTGTGGATCCGTCCGCAGCACGGTGACCCGCTCGACATGGGCATCGAGTACGCCAAGGACTCCGAGGACGCTCTGGCGAAGATCTTCGCGCTCGGCACGACGGACGACATCGCGTCGGTCTGGGTTGGCGGCGAGCGGCTCTGATCGCGCTCGAATAGGTAAATAGGCGAGCTATGTAATATTCTCGGCGGCGATGACTCACGCCGCCACCTCCCCGACCCGGCGCCGTCCGGCCGGACTCGTCACCGCAGTCCTGGCAATCACAGGGACACTCGTCGCACTGCAACAGACGCTCGTCGTCCCGCTGTTGCCCGAAGTGCCCAAGCTGTTGCACACCACCGAGACGAACGGTTCGTGGCTGGTGACCGCGACCCTGCTGACCAGCGCGGTCGCGACCCCGATCGTCTCCCGGTGCGCCGACATGTTCGGCAAGCGGCTGATGATGCTCATCTCGCTCGGCGCTATGGTCGTCGGCTCGTTGATCGGCGCGCTCGGGCACGAGCTGTGGCAGGTCATCGTCGGCCGGTCGCTGCAGGGCTTCGCGGCAGCTCTGGTGCCGGTCGGGATTTCGATCATGCGCGACGAACTGCCACGCGAGAAGGTCGGCGGCGCCGTCGCACTCATGTCCGCGACGCTGGGCATCGGGGCGGCCATCGGGCTGCCGCTGTCCGGCTTCATCTACGCCCACTTCGACTGGCACACGCTCTTCTGGGTCAGTGGCGTGGCCGCGATCGTGATGTTCATCGCGATCCTGTTCGTCGTTCCTGAATCGTCGATCCGGTCGCCGGGGCGCTTCGACGTGCTGGGCGCACTGTTGTTGTCCAGCGCCCTCGTCTGCTTCCTGCTCGCCGTGTCGAAGGGGGGCGACTGGGGATGGGGCAGCCGTACCACTCTCTCGCTCCTGGCCGCCGCTGCTCTCCTCGTGGTGGCGTGGGTGCCGTGGGAACTGCGGACGCCCGGCCCGATGGTGGACCTGCGCACGGCCGCGCGTCCGCCGATCCTGCTGACGAACATCGCCTCGGTCTTCGTCGGACTGTCGATGTTCGTCAACCTCGTCTCGACCACGCAGTTGCTGCAGATGCCCGAGGCGACGGGCTACGGGCACGGGTTGAGCGTGCTGGATGCGGGCCTGTGCGTGCTGCCGGCCGGCCTGATGATGGTCGTGTTGTCGCCGGTGACGGCCACCATCACCCGTCGCTGGGGAGGTAAGTACTCGCTCATCATCGGCGCAGTGGTGCTGGGTCTGAGCTATGTGCTGCGCGTCTTTCTGACCGGGTCGGTGTTCCAGATCGCGCTGGGCGCAGTCATCACCAGCGCCGGGACGGCCATCGCCTACGCGGCGATGCCCAGCATCATCATGTCCAACGCACCGATCAGCGAGACGGCTGCCGCGAACGGGTTCAACGCGTTGCTGCGAGCCGTCGGCACCTCGACCTCGAGCGCGATGGTGGCCGCCGTCCTTTCCACCGTCGCCATGCGCGTCGGTGACATCGAACTGCCGACCCTCGAGGCCTTCCACGACATCTACCGGATCGCCGCCGCCGCAGGTCTGATCTCGGCCTTCATCGCCGTCTTCATCCCTTCCAGTCGCCGGCAGGAGGCGAACCGGAGCCACACGGGCAACGACGTGATCATCCACGGGCATGTGCGGGACGCGTCCGGTCGCCCTGCCCGCAGCGCAGTCACCACCTTGCTCACCGACACCGGCGAGGAGGTCGACTGGTCGCGGGTCGAACCGGACGGTTCGTACTCGCTCGTGCTGCCCGGTCCCGGTGTCTACCAACGGATCACGAACGCCGATGGTTACCAGCCGCGCGCCGAACTCGTCCGCATCGACAAGCCGGGCGCGTACGACGTGGAACTCGGACCACGTCTGGAACTCACCGGACTGGTCCGCCTCGAAGGGCGCCCCGTTTCGGACGCGTTGATCACCGTCACCACTGCGTCAGGTGAGGTCGAGCAGACAACCACGGCCGGCCCGGACGGACGATTCACCGTCCGTCTCGGGGTGACCGGACGGCATGTCGTGAGCGTCATCGATCCGTCGACGGGTGCCTCCAGTTCCCGCCACGTCGTCGTTCTGGGTTCGATCGAGCCGCTCGTGGTCGACCTCGAACCCGTTTCCACGCTTACCGTGGACGCATGACCTCCACCACCGAACGCGAACTGTTCACGCTTCCCGCCGTCGGCTTCGGCACCTACCCGCTCAAAGGTGAGGTGGGCGTCGAAGCGATCGTCTCGGCGCTGAAGACCGGCTACCGCTACCTGGACTCGGCGGTGAACTACGAGAACGAGGAAGAAGTCGGCGACGCGATCCGCAAGAGCCACATCCCGCGCGACGAGGTGATGGTGGCGACCAAGATCCCGGGCCGATTCCATGCCAAAGGCCTTGCCGCGCAGTCACTTCGCGATTCGGCGTCCCGGATGAAGCTCGACCACATCGACGTCGGCCTGATCCATTGGCCCAACCCGAGCGTCGACCTGTACGTCGAGGCGTGGCAGGCGCTGATCGAAGCTCAGCGGGCCGGACTCGTGAAGGAGATCGGCGTCTCCAACTTCACCGCGCAGCACCTGCGCCGCATCATCGCCGAGACCGGGGTGACGCCGTTGGTGAACCAGATCGAACTGCACCCCTACTTCCCGCAGGTCGAGATGGTGCAGGTGCACGAGGAACTGGGGATCCGGACGCAGGCATGGAGCCCGCTCGGCAAGGCGAGCGCGCCCTACTCCGAAGGCCCGGTCGTCGAGGCAGCCAAGGCGCACGACGCGACACCGGCGCAGGTCATCCTGCGCTGGCACGTGCAGCGCAATGTCATGCCGTTGCCGAAGTCGGCCACGCCGTCACGGCAGAAGGAGAACCTCGACGTGCTCGGGCTCGACCTCACCGATGCCGAAGTCGCGGCGATCACCGCACTCGGTAAACCTGACGGACGTCTGTTCGGCGGCGACCCGGACACCCACGAGGAGCAGTAGGGCGGCCCGGTCACCGGTTGCCGAGGATCTTGTTGACCAGACGGTTGCCGGCACCGGACGGGTTGGCGCTCGCCATCATCGTCCGAGCCTGCACGCCGACTCCGCGGTGCACGCCGCCGCGTCCGCCCTGCGCCACCTTGAACGCGGCGCGGGCTACGTCGTCCGGAGTCAGGCGTACCCCGAGCGCACGGGTGGTGCCGATGTCCATGCCTTCGACCATGTTCGTGTTCACGAACAGTGGCCACAGGGCGTTCACCTTGATTCCCTCGCGCTGCCACTCCAGTTCGAGCGCTTCGGTGAGTCCGCGGACGGCGAACTTGGAGGCGGAGTACGCAGCGAGGTCCATCTGCCCGTAGATCGCGGACGCCGAACACAGGTTGATGACCTGTGCCTCACCGGCACGCCTGAGGTAGGGGTAAGCCGTGTGGCAGCCGTTCATGGTGCCGAGCACGTTGATCTCGACGGTTCGCGTCTGGTCGGCCAGCGAGATGTCGGCGAACCGGCCGCTGTGCAGGATGCCTGCGTTGTTGATCAGCACGTCGAGTGTGCCGTCCGCGCCGCACAGTTGCTCCAGGGACAGCTCCCAGTCATGGACGTTGCGCACATCCATCGAACCGGTGACAATCTCGGTGCCTGCACCCGCTTCTCCAAGAAGCTTTTCCAGGGCCGCGACGTCGATGTCGTACGCACCGACCTTGTAACCGTCGCGCGCGAACTTCAGCGCGATCGCCCGTCCGATGCCGTTGGCGGCGCCAGTCACAAGGACGGTCTTCTGCTGGGCCATGGGGGTCCTTCCGAAGACGATTTGCTCCCAAGTTACCGGCCGGTCACCCCGGGCGTCCCGGAAAGCGGAGGGTTGCCTACTCCTGACGTGACTCGGCGGGTGCGACCCGGACGCCGCCCTGTCCGCTGCGCTTCAACGCGGCTGCGACCCAGCCGTTCTCCTTGAGTTGCTCGACGAGCGAGTGCAACCAGGCGACGGTTTCGTCCGACATCGCCTTCGGCACGGCAACGGCCTGTCGAATCTGCATGAACGCGTCCTCGATCAGGCGGTGGCGGGCGTCGGATTCGACGAACACCGTTGCGGGCTGGCGGATTCCGGCTCCTGCCTCGAGCTCTTGATCCGCGTAGACGTCCACGCCTTCAGACCCGCGGACCAGTCCGGCGTGCTCGAGAGTGCGGGTGAGGAACAGGTCGTACGCCGATCCCTGCTTCACCCCGATCCGCACGCCTTCCCGGTCCACATCAGCGACCGTGCTCAGCGAGCTGTCGGCGGGGACCACGAAGACGCCTTCGATCAACGCGTACGGCGCGGTGAAGTTCACCTGATCAGCGCGGGCGGGCTCGATTGCCATGAACCCGATCACCGCGTCCCCGGTCGTGAGCGCTTCGAACGATTTACGTGCCGCATCGAAGCAGACGTACTCGACCGCGACTCCGAGTCGCTGGGCGATTTCGGCCCCGAGATCGACGGTGACCCCGGATGGACCGGCCGAATCTCCCTGCGCAAGAACCGGATTGCCGAGGTTGATCGATGCGCGCAGCATGCCGAGCGGGGCGAGTTCGTCACGGATCTGATCGAGATTCATTTCGCCAGCGTAGAAGTGGGAGCCGTTGCACACCCGGCGAACGCCCGAGCGGATACGCGCCCTGGGAAACTGGGCCGCATGACCGCTACCGAACTCACGATCGAAGGTCTGCCGGACGGATGGACGGTGCGCTCTCCTGAGCCGAACGATGCGGACGATGTCGTCCAGCTCGTCTCCGACCGGCGCCGCGCCGTCGGCCGTGACGGCTCCGTCGACGCCCCGATGCTCAAGCGGCAGCTGACCGGTATCGGTTCGTGGACCAGACGGCAGGTGCTGGTGTTCGACGAGGATGGCCACCTTGCTGCGTGGCTTTCGGTGCACGACAGGGCTGCCGGTCGGACGGATATCGAGCCTGAACTGCGACAGGACTTGACCGGGGCGCGGGCCGATCAGGTTGCGCAATGCCTGTTCGAGGCGGGGGAGCGGTTCGCGGCGGCCATCTCGAAGGTTCGTGGCTTGAAATCGACGCTGCTGGACGCGCATGCCTACTCCGTGGACGAACGCCAGCAGAAGTGGCTCGCTGCAGCGGGCTACGACCACGTCCGCACGTGGTGGCACATGTCGCGTCCGGTGTTCGCGTCGGAGGCCGGTTCGCTGCCGTCGCCGCGCGCAGGGGTCACTGTCCGTCGCGTCGAGAAGCACGACGACGGTCTGCCCGTCGCGAAAGACCTGCAGACCGTGCACCAGTTGCTTGAAGAGTCCTTCCAGGACCACTTCAGTTCCTATCGCGAGAGCTTCCCGGAGTTCGTGATGCGATTGCGCGAGGACCCCGGACACCGCTGGGACCACTGGTGGTTGGCCACGATCGAGCAGGACGGTGAGCAGTTGCCGGCCGGTGCTGTGGTGTCGTCCGTGAGCCCGCCGGACGTTGACGGCGTCGAGGGCAGCTATATCGACTACATCGGCGTACACCGTCGAGCGCGCGGACACGGTGTCGCAAAAGCGTTGCTGCACACAGTGATCGCCGATGCCGCGGAGCGCGGACGGAACCGCGTCGGGCTCGAGGTCGACGCTGATTCGCCGACCGGTGCCGACGGGCTCTACACGTCCCTGGGTTGGAAGACCGTCTACGAGACACAGTCCTGGCATCAGCACCTCGACCTCTGATCACAGGGACGCCACTTAGACTGCAGACACGACCGCAGAGGAGGACCAGATGATCATCTTCCTCATCGTGTTGGCCTCGATCTACCTCTTCGGTGTGATCTTCGCGGTCACCGCCGCGAGCATGCACCTCGGTGACGAGTCGGCGTTGAAGCGGCAGGAAGCGCTCAACCAGCTGAAGCGTGCTCCGCTCTGGCCGATCGACGAGGTGCGCCGCCTGAAGGCCGAGAACGAACTGTCAAAGCACCAGGCGAACATCGAGCAGTCGCGCCGGCTGCTGGAACAGCTCGACCGCGTCGAACGGGAACAGCGCCGCAACCTGCAGACCTGGGAGAAGGCGGCTCAGTCGCAGGAGAAGCTGCGCGAACTCACCCGCCGCGACGACAACGCCTGATCCTGCTCGCTGGTGAAATCAATTCGGTGCTGCTCGGGCTGAAGTCACCGACGGTCGAGCCGAGATTCACCGCTGGTTGAGCCGCGGGGCTGAGGTACAACGTCCCGCGTGCCGAAACCAAGGTGCGGTCGGCGTCAGGCCTCGCGACCTTCAGTTCGTCGCACAGTCGACTGCGATGCGCGGCGCGACCAAGTAGGCGATGAATGCGATCGCGACTCCGGCAGCGACGATGCCCACGAACACTGCGTCGGTGGACGCCGCGAGCGCGATCCCGGCACCGCCGCCGGCCGCGGCGAGGCCTTGAGCCACGACGCCGACCGTGCTCGCAGCAGATTGGTGGAAGCGCAGCGAGGACTCAGGGGCCAGGTCGAGCAGCGCCGTCGTCAGTAAGTTCACGGAGAGTCCCATACCGATGCCCGACAGCGCCCAGGTCGTCAGTGCTATGGCGTACGTGCCGTGTCGCGCAGGTATGCCAGGACGCCGGTGCCGCTGACTCCGATGAGCGCGAGCCCGATTCGGCTGCGCTGGAGTTCGGTGCTGTGGGCCTGGACGTACCGGCGGCTGGCGATGTTGGACCCAGCCGCCCAGAACAATCCGGTGATACTCAGCGTGATGCCAGACGCGGCGGGCGACAGACCCGCGGGTGTCTGCAGGATCAACGGTAGGAACGCACCGAGGAGTCCGAACGCTCTTGCGACGAGACCGCGCAGGGCGATCACGGCAGAGGCCGCATCGCGCGAGCAGCCAGCAGGACGCTCATCGTCGGTGCGAGCGACTGGCCGTCGGCCGCAACGACAAAACCGCCCACTCCGAGCAGGAGTGCGACGGATGAGGAACGAATCCCTCGGTGCCGAAACCACCCCGAACCCTCGACGCAAACGTGACCACACGGTGGTTGTCAGTGCTCGATGGTTGACTATTCGTATGAGGGAGAACGAAGCAGTCGACACCACGAAAACGGTTGAACCCGAACCGTTTTCGTCGGAGGCTTTGCTCGACAACGCGGACGATTACGACCCCGCGTACGTGGCCAGGTACGACCTGGAACGCGTCGCCGGTGCCCTCACCGGCGCGTACGCCGACCTCATCACCGTGATGCGCGAATCCCTCACCGAACAGCACTGGGCTGTCTCCGGGATCCGGTCCCCGGAACACTGGTTGACCTGCTTCGCCGGCGTCTCCCGCGCCGCCGCAACAGACATTGTCCGCATCGCCTCCCGCGCGAACGAACTCCCGCACGCGATCGCCGCGTTCGAACGCACCGAGATCACGTTCCACCAATTGGCGGTCATCGCCCGTCATGTCCCGGCCGGGTTCGACGAAGACGTCACCCGCCTGGCACCACACTGCGACGTCGGCCAACTCCGACGAGCCGTCGCGAAATACCCCTTCCCCGCTGATGACACCGACGACAACTTGGACGACGATGTGGACGAGGACGAGGTGCCCGAACCCGAGCCGTCCACCCGGCCGGCGCAGTTACGGTCCTGGTTCGACGAGGGCCAGTATCACTTGGAGTTCGACGGGCCCGTCGACCAGGGCGAACTCCTCGAGCAGGTGTTGAACGAAGCCAAGAACGCGCTGTTCCAGCAAACCCGCCACACCGACAGTGATGGCGGCAACAACTGCGATCAGGACTGCGGCCAGGAGCCCGAAATCGAGTCCGACGAAGACACCACGGCTCAATGGATTCCGGCCGCGTTCGGCGGCACCCACCTCGGTGCCGACTCGGGTGAAGGTTTGGACGCGGCTGGGAAACCGCGGATCACCCTGGCGGACGCGTTCCTCGAAGCCATGCTCCGCTCCCTCAACGCCGGCACTCAGGGGGTGTCGGGTCGGGCGGACACCTACCGGGTGCTGTTCCACCTCGATGCCCACGGACACGGCTGGTCGGGCGGTGCCGGAGCCCTCCCACCCGCACTCCGCGAGAAACTCTCGTGTGACGGGCTGATCGTGCCGATCATCGAGAAGAACGGGTACCCCGTAGACGTCGGACGCACCCAACGCATCGTCCCTAGACGAACCCGCCGCCTCGTGCACGACCGCGACCACGGCTGCCGCTTCCCAGGGTGCGGAACCCACCGCTACGTCGAAGTGCACCACGTCATCCACTGGTCCAAAGGCGGCAACACCGACCTGGGCAACCTGATCAGCGTGTGCCCCTTCCATCACGACCGTTTACACGCCGGCGACTTCACCATCACCGCTCTCACCCCAGGGTTCTTCGTGTTCCGAGACCGGTACGGCGACCGCTTCGGCTACCGACCGCCCGACCCAGCAACCCCACCCGGCGCGCGCTCCACGCCGACGAAGCCGGCGAAACCGTACGAGCGACAATCCTGGGAACCCCTCAACCTGCACTGGATCGAGTTCCACAACACCGGCTGACAACGAGCCCTGCCGTCGCACGCACAAAGCGCGGCTACATGACGCTCCGCTCAACACGAGGACAGCATCGTGCGTCGGCGACAGCGGGAAAGTCGTTTGACGATCGACGTTACGGCTGTGAGTGTCAGCGGGTGCCTCCCCTTCGTCCTTGGCCCAAGACCATCAACGGTGTGTTGCTGCGCGATCCCCAAGACGCAGACATCGAGGTCATCGCGAGCTTCCGCAACCTGCCCGAAGTCAACCGGTGGATGATCGTCACCCACCAGACCCTTGACGAGCTACGCCGAAGCTGGCTCGCCGTTCCGTCCAGCCAGACGGACTTCTCCTGCGTCGCCGAGGTCGACGGTGAGCTTGCTGGGGTCGGATTCCTTGAGGTCGAGGACGGAGCGGGCCAGCCCGGCAAGCCTCGCGGGACCGACGCGTGCATCGGATACATCGTCCGTCCGGGGTACGAAGGTCGCGGTGTGGGATCAGCCGTTGCCCGCGGCCTGGTCGAGGCTGCGTTTGTGCACCTTGAACTGCGACGAGTGACGGCCGGCTGCTTCGCGGACAACTTCGCTTCGGTACGCATCCTGGAGAAGACCGGTCTGCGGCGCGAGCAGCACGGGCGAGGGGACTCCTGGCACGCCGAACTGGGATGGGTCGACGGCTACACCTACGGCGCGCTCAGAGACGAGTGGCTCGCTGCGCGAGCCGGAAGCCTGGCAGCCGGCACCGAATCCTGAGGCAGCCTCCGTGGTTCGAGCGGGTGTGGCCTCGCGTCCGGTCGACGCTTGATCACGCGCTTCGGAATTTCGCTCGCCCGAACGGTGCAGAGCAGCGGCGTGGATCAAGTTCTGATCGAGCAGCGACAGGCCGGCAGCCGCTGCGAAACCGCTGATATGACCCCCAAGGCTGAACATCGCGATCGGTCACGCCGCCGGCGTCGTGGCTGGTCAGGGTGACGTCAACGTACCCGTACCGCGGGTCGAGGTCGGGAATGAGGCGGTGCGGCCGGCCACCGTGCCGACAGCGATGAGGCGGCAGCGCGGCGCAGTGCGGGGGTGTTCATGTGGGACCCCTTTGCGATCGAGAAGGGTCGCTGTGTCGACGTCCGGGAAGTGGTGTCTGTCGGTGGGGCTAAGCCCACCAACCGCGGCCCATGCCGAACTCGCTGTACAGATCGTGCGGCAGGTCGGTGCGCGAGCCGAGGAAGGAACCCACGACGGCACTGCCCAGATCGTCGAGATCGGGGGTGACCACGCGGCCGTCGACCCGCTTGGCGAGTTCGCCGAGGAAGCGTCCGAGCGACGGCTCGTCGCCGAGTTGGAAGAAGGTGGTCTGCGCGCCCATCCGTCCGGCGGTCTCCAACTCGCGGACGGTGACCGCGAGCGTGAACGGGTGCGGCGGGTAGTCGAAGAAGGACTGTCCGTCGCGTTCGAGGTGCGCAGTCGGCTCGCCGTCGGTGACGATCAGCAGCACCGGCTGTGCGGACGGGTGCTTGCGGAAGAAGCGATTGGCCAACAGCAACCCGTGGTGCAGGTTCGTCCCCTTGTACTGCATGCCCGACAACGCGGTGAGTTCCTCGATGCCCATGACCTCGGCGTTCCGCCCGAAACCGATGAGCTGCAGGTGATCTCCGCGGAAGCGTGTCGAGATCAGCTGGTGCAGCGCGAGAGCAGTGCGCTTCATCGGCACCCATCGACCGGCGCGGATCATCGAGTACGAGGTGTCGACCAGCAGAGCCACCGCGGCCTGGGTGCGCGCCTCGGTCTCGACCACCTCGACATCGCCCATCTCGATCCGGATGCGTCCGTCCCGCCGACCGTCCGCAGCTTTGCGCTGGACGGCGTTGGTGATGGTGCGGGTGACGTCCCAGCTCTGGGTATCCCCGAACTCCCACTGCTTCGAGGCGCCGGTCAGTTCGCCCGCGGCACCCGATCGACGCATGTCCCGCGACCCGGAGCGACCGGACATCCGGTCGGCGACATCCCGCAGGAGCGTCTTGCCGAGCTGCCGCATCGCCTTGGGGGACAGGCGAAGTGCGCCATCCGACCCCTTGGTCAGGTATCCGGTGTCGCGCAGTTCGCGCTCGAGGTCGGCGAGCGTGCGTGCGTCGAGCGCCGCTTCCGGGCCGAGCAGCTTGGAGACGGCGTCCAGATCGATGTCGTCCATCCGGGCTCCCGGCCGGTCCTGGTCGAGTTGTTGGACGAGGTCGTCGAGTTGGGCGAGCTCCTGCAGCGCGCCGGTGCCGTCGCCCAGACCAAGTCCTTCCTCGCCGCCGAACTCCTCCGAGCCGCCCCAGTCCTCGCCCGGACGCAGTGACTGCAGCTGGGAGTCGAGCTGCGCGAGTTGCTCCATCAGCTCCGGTGATCCGAACGCCTGCCCGGCCAACTGCATGAGTTCCTCACGCTGCTCGGGGGTCATCGAGTTCATCATTCGCTGCGCGGCCGCAGCACGGGCTGCCATCGCGTCGAGGAGTTCGTCGAGATTCTGCGGGTTCTCGGGGAAGAAGTCGCCGTGCTTGTCCATAAACTGCTCGAACGCCTCGTCCACGTCCTGCCCGGCTGCCTTCTTCGCCAGCAGCTCGTTCAGATCGCGCAGCATCTCGGTGACCACGGCTCGATCCTCATCGGTCGCGGACTCCAAGGCCTGCTTCATACCCGCGAACCGCTGGTCGAGCAGTTCCCGACCCAGCAGGTCCTTGATCTGCTCATAGTGCTCGCGCGCATCGGCCGACCGCCACGGGTAGTCGGCCAACTCGGTGACGGCCTGCGCGGGAGACGGCGGGAGGTTCTCGATCCGCATCTCGGCGAACCGGGCATCGTCGTCGAGGTCGCGAGCCAGCCGCTTGCGCTCCTCCAGCACCGCCTTGTCCAAAAGCTCCTTGACCTGCTTCAGGGTGCCGCCGAGGTTGCTGCGCGCCAGGATCTCCTCGCGTCGCTTCGACACCTGCTGCATCAACTGATCGAGCCCGCGCTGTTGCTCGCTGCCGCGTCGCAGGTACTCGCGCATCGCCTGCTCGGGGGAGTACCCGGCCATGACGTCCTCACCGATCGCGGCAAGTGCGTCGGCGAGGTCGACGGGAGGAGCCAGCGGATCGGGTCCGCCGGTGTACTTCCCGTAACGGGAGCGATGGGTCATTCGAATTCCGTTCAGCCGTAGATGGTTTCGCCGTCGCCGGACTGCTTGCCCACCTTGCGGATCAGGTACAGGCCTTCCAGTGCGAGCTCGATCGCGCAGGCACGTTCGCCGTCCGTCGTCGCACCGACCCGCTCGGCGATGTCGTCGTAGAGCGTCGATCCGGCGAGCGAGGGAAGTCCGTCGAGGAAGTCCTTGGCCGTCACCCGCTCGCCGGTCGTGACCATCGAGCCGTTCTCGAACGCGTCCACCAGTGGAGCCAGGTCGAGTCCCTTGAAGAGGTGACGCACGGTGTCGGCTGTCGAGGTACGCAGCAGGTGGTCGAGCACCGCGCGTTCGCGTCCCTCTTCGCCGACCTCGAACTCCACCTTTCCGCCGAGCACGTCGACCGCTGTTTCCAGATCGACCACGCGAGCCACGGCGTCGTCCTCGCCACGAATCACCTTGCGGTGCAGCGCCGCTGCCGCGATGGTCTCCGCCCCTGCGATCGAGAAGCGGGCCGAGACACCGGAGCGTTGGTCGACGGACGACGCCTCACGCAGGGCACGGGTGAAGCGGGCCAGGATCTCGACGAGTGCGTCCGGCACGGTGGCGACCAGATGTGCCTCCTGCCGAATGACGGCCACCTCGTCATCGAGCTCGACCGGGTAATGGGTGCGGATCTCCGCGCCGAAGCGGTCCTTGAGCGGAGTGATGATGCGTCCGCGGTTGGTGTAGTCCTCCGGGTTGGCGCTCGCGACGACCAGCACGTCCAGCGGCAGGCGCAGCAGGTAGCCACGGATCTGGATGTCTCGCTCCTCCATCACGTTGAGCATCGCGACCTGGATGCGCTCGGCGAGGTCGGGCAGTTCGTTGATCGCGACGATGCCGCGGTGCGAGCGGGGGATCAGGCCGAAGTGGATCGTCTCCGGGTCGCCCAGACTGCGCCCCTCGGCGACCTTCATCGGATCGACGTCACCGATCAGGTCGGCCACCGAGGTGTCGGGGGTTGCAAGCTTCTCCGAATACCGCTCGGCGCGGTGCCGCCAGGTGATCGGCAGGTCGTCACGGAGTTCCTCGGCACGCTGCTTGGACGCGTGGGTGATCGGGTCGTACGGGTGCTCACCCAGTTCGGACCCCTTGATCACCGGCGTCCACTCATCCAGGAGCCCGGCGAGAGTACGCAGGATGCGGGTCTTGCCCTGGCCACGTTCGCCCAGCAGGACGACGTCATGACCGGCGATCAGCGCCCGTTCCAACTGGGGGACGACGGTGTCGTCCAGGCCGTGCAGGCCCGGCCACGGGTTGCGTCCCTCGGCGAGGGCCGCGAGCAGATTGTCGCGGATCTCTTCGCGGATGTGCTTGTGCTGATGGCCGCTCGCGCGAAGTTCGCCGACGGTGCTGATGGTGGGTGCCTCGGTCACCCCCTCACGCTACGTCGTGGACCGGTTCGGTCGTGAGTGTCCGGACAATGGGCGAGACACCACGGCCGTTTTCATCCCCTGAGGTGGCAGGATCCAGACATTGCCCGGGTGGTTCTCAGAGAGCGGGACGTGATGGTGGATCTGACCCTCGACGACGAACAGCGTGGCTTCCAGCAGGTGGCCCGTGAGTTCCTCGCCAAGGAGGTCCTGCCCTACCGGCGTGACTGGGACCGTGCCGAGTCGATCGATCTCGCTCTGGTGCCCAAGCTCGCGGAGATCGGCTTCCTCGGGCTGACCGTCCCGGAGCAGTACGGCGGCATTGGCGGCGACTGGATCACCTACTGCCTGGGCATGGAGGAACTCGGTCGTGCTGACTCGTCCGTGCGTGGACTCGTGTCGGTGTCGATGGGATTGTGCGGCAAGCCGATTCTCGATTACGGCACCGAGGAGCAAAAGCAGCACTGGCTGCGCCGCATCGTCACCGGTGAATCGATCGGCTGCTTCGGACTGACCGAACCCGACAACGGGTCCGACCCCGGCTCGCTGAAGACGAAGGCGGTCAAGGACGGCGACGACTACCTGCTGCGCGGACAGAAGATCTTCATCACCAACGGCACCTGGGCGGACGTCTGCCTGGTGTTCGCGCGCACCAGCCCGGACGGGCCGAAGGGCATCAGTGCCTTCCTGGTGCCGACGAATTCGCCCGGATTCGAGCGCCGCGAGATCAAGGGCAAGCTCGGCCTGCGCGGTCAGGCGACCGCGGAGATCTTCCTGGACGAGGTACGGGTGCCCTCCTCCGCCCGCCTGGGTGACGAGGGCAAGGGAATGTCGATCGCGATGTCGGCCCTGGACAAGGGTCGGGTCTCGGTCGCTGCCGGGTGTGTCGGAATCGCGGCCGGCTGCCTCGACGAGGTCGTGAACTACACGACCGAGCGCAAGCAGTTCGGCAAGGTCATCGCCTCCTACCAACTGGTGCAGGAGATGATCGCCGACATCAGCGTCGACACCGATGCGGCCCGCCTGCTGACCTGGCGCGCGGCCGACCTGTTGGAGAAGGGCGAACCCTTCAAGGTGGAAGCCTCGAAGGCGAAGCTGTTCGCGTCCGAGACGGCCGTGAAGTCGGCCAATCTCGCCATCCAGGCGTTCGGTGGCTACGGCTACATCGACGAGTACCCCGTGCAGAAGTACCTGCGGGACGCCCGCGTGATGACGCTCTACGAAGGCACCTCCCAGATCCAGAAACTGCTCATCGGCCGCGCCGAGACCGGCATCAACGCGTTCACCAGCTGAAAGGTCCCACCCCATGGCAACCCAGAGCCCGATGCAGTTGTTCGGCATCGACACGCTGATCGAATCCGACGACCGTGACATGTCCGCGGCCGTCCGCAAGCTGCTCGACGCCGAAGTTCGCCCGCACCTGCAGGAGTGGTACGAAGCCGGCACCGTCCCGGTCAAGGAACTTGCGCCGAAGCTCGGGGAGATGGGGCTGCTCGGCATGCACCTGGAGGGGTACGGGTGCGCCGGAACGTCCGCGACCGCGTACGGCCTGGCCTGCGTCGAACTCGAAGCGGCCGACTCTGGTATTCGGTCGCTGGTGTCGGTGCAGGGCTCGCTCGCGATGTTCGCCATCTGGCGGTTCGGCAGCGAGGAGCAGAAACAGGAGTGGCTGCCGCGCATGGCGGCCGGGGAGGCAATCGGTTGCTTCGGGTTGACCGAGCCCGACTTCGGTTCCAACCCCGCAGGCATGCGGACGCGGGCCCGTCGCGACGGTGAGGACTGGGTGTTGAACGGCTCCAAGATGTGGATCACGAACGCACCGGTGGCCGATGTCGCCGTGGTCTGGGCGCAGACCGGGGAATCGAGCAAGGAGATCCGTGGCTTCGTGGTGCCCACGGACACGCCGGGATTCAGCGCTCCGGAGATCAAGAAGAAGCTGTCGCTGCGTGCATCGGTGACGGGTGAGATCGTGCTGGAGAACGTGCGTCTGCCCGACTCGGCGATGTTGCCCGAAGCAGCAGGTCTGTCCGGTCCGCTGTCGTGTCTGAACGAGGCTCGCTTCGGCATCGTGTTCGGCGCGGTCGGCGCCGCGCGTGACTGCATCGAAGCGGCGATCTCCTACGTCGGCGACCGCGAGATCTTCGACAAGCCGCTCGCCGGCTACCAGATCACCCAGACCAAGCTCGCCGACATGACGCTCGAATGGGGCAAGGCGATGCTGCTCGCGCTGCACCTCGGTTCGCTGAAGGACAACGGCGGTGTGCGCCCCGAGCAGATCAGCCTCGGCAAGCTCAACAACGTCCGGGAAGCCATTCAGATCGCTCGGGAGTGCCGAACCCTGTTGGGGGCCAACGGAATCACGCTCGAGTACCCGGTCCTGCGCCACGCCAACAACCTGGAATCGGTGCTCACCTACGAGGGCACCTCAGAGGTGCACCAGCTGATGATCGGTCAGGCGCTGACCGGCGTCGCGGCCTTCCGCTGAGCCTCACGCGCTGCCTCGGGCGAAGCGCTCGGCCCAGTCGGCGAGGGTCTGACGGATCTGCGGGCTGGAATCCTCAACCCGGAACGGGACGCCGCTCATGTCCTGCAGTTCGAACGGGCCCCTCGGGTGGCCGAGCGCGGTACGGCAGGCGGCGTCGATGTCGGTGATCGACGCATAACCGCCCTCGAGCAGGAACACGGCCTCGTCCCGGGTGGCGTTGAGGATGCGGTTGGCGATGAATCCGTTGATCTCCTTGTCTATCACGACGGCTTCTTTGCCCAAGCGCTTTGGTCGGCGCAGAGGCGACGGGTGGTGGCCCGGCGGTCACGCGATGGGTGGTCGATAGGCTGAAGGCTCCTGCCGGTCGCCTCTGGAGATGCCCTCGTTCATGGCTTCGTCGCACTTCGTCCTGACCCACGTCCCAGGCGGCTCCGCCCTCTCCGGCTTCCGGGCCCGAGCGCTGCTGACGCGCTTGCAGCAGGTGCAGCCGAATGTCACCGGGGTCGATGCCCGGTACGTGCACTGGGTCGCGAGCACCCGTGAACTCGACGACCTCACCCGCGACTCCCTCACCCGGATCCTCACCTACGGCGACGCCTACGAGGGCCCGACCGAGGGCACCCTGGTCGTGGTGACGCCGCGGCTCGGCACGATCTCGCCGTGGGCGTCCAAGGCGACCGACATCGTCCACAACTGCGGCATCGAAGTGCATCGTGTCGAGCGTGCGACGGAGTTCGTGCTCACCGGTGAGGTCGACGACTGGGACGCGGCCGCTGCCGTCCTGCACGACCGGATGACCGAGACGGCGTTCGCCGATCACGACGCAGCGGCGCACCTGTTCGACGAGCGCGACCCCGAGCCGATGGAACGCATCGACGTTCTGGGTCGCGGGCGCGAGGCGATCGAGGAGGCCGATGCACGTTTCGGTCTCGCCCTCTCCGGCGACGAGATCGACTACCTGGTCGAGGCGTTCACCGGGCTCTCCCGCAACCCCAGCGATGTCGAACTCATGATGTTCGCACAGGCGAACTCCGAGCACTGCCGCCACAAGATCTTCAACGCCGATTTCGTGGTCGACGGCGAAGTACAGACCCAGTCGCTGTTCGGGATGATCCGGTACACCGAGGCCGTCGCGGGCGAGGGCACCGTCGTCGCGTACAAGGACAACGCCTCGGTCATGGCCGGTGGGCCGGTCACACGGTGGATGCCCGCCGAGCAGGCCGAACCGTCCCCCTACGGCGAGCACCCGGACGAGGTGCACGTACTGATGAAGGTCGAGACGCACAACCACCCGACCGCGATCAGCCCGTTCCCCGGTGCGGCCACCGGCGCGGGCGGCGAGATTCGCGACGAAGGCGCGACCGGCCGCGGCTCCGCACCCAAGGCCGGCCTCACCGGATTCATGGTCTCGAACCTGAATCTTCCTGGCACTCAGGAAAACTGGGAGGAAAAGGATTACGGCGCACCCGAACACATCGCGTCCCCGCTCGACATCATGATTGAGGGGCCGATCGGCGCGGCCGCCTTCAACAACGAGTTCGGACGGCCGGGCCTCGGTGGTTTCTTCCGCGTCTACGAGCAGACCGTCGACGGGGTGCGCCGCGGCTATCACAAGCCGATCATGAGCGCGGGCGGCCTCGGGGCGATCAGCGCGAACCAGACCGAGAAGATCATCTTCCCCGCGGGAACGCTGCTCGTTCAGCTCGGTGGCCCCGGGATGCGGATCGGAATGGGCGGTGGCGCGGCATCGTCGATGGCTTCGGGCACCAACGCCGCCGAACTCGACTTCGACTCCGTGCAACGCGGCAACCCCGAGATCGAGCGGCGCGCGCAGGAGGTCATCAACCACTGCTGGGCGATGGGCGAGCAGAACCCGGTGCTCGCCATCCACGATGTGGGGGCCGGCGGACTGTCCAATGCCTTCCCCGAACTCGTCGACGGCGCGGCCCTCGGTGCCCGCTTCGATCTGTCGGCGGTGCCCCTGGAGGAGTCCGGGCTCGCGCCGAAGGAGATCTGGTGCAACGAGTCCCAGGAGCGCTATGTCATTGCGCTGCAGGAAGATTCGTTGGACCAGTTCGCTGCGCTCTGCGAACGCGAGCGCTGCCCTTTTGCCGTGGTCGGCGTGGCGAAGGACGATGCGCAACTGGTGCTCGCGGGCGAGAGCGACGACCACCCCATCGACATGCCGATGGAGGTGCTGCTCGGCAAACCGCCGAGGATGACCCGCGACGTCCGCCGAGTGGAGCGTTCGACGGCGCCGCTCGACGTGTCGAGCATCGACCTGCGCGAGTCGGCCTACGCGGTGCTTCGTCACCCGTCCGTGGCCTCGAAGCGTTTCCTCATCACGATCGGTGACCGCACTGTCGGCGGTCTGACTCACCGCGACCAGATGGTCGGTCCGTGGCAGGTGCCGGTGGCCGATGTCGCGGTCACGCTGTCCGATTTCGTCGGCCTCGCCGGACAGGCGATGAGCAGCGGCGAACGGTCGCCGTTGGCAGCGGTCGACGGTCCGGCGTCCGGCCGCATGGCCGTCGGTGAGGCGATCACCAACCTCGTCGCCGCTCCGATCACGCTGTCCGGCGTGAAGCTGTCGTGCAACTGGATGGCGGCCTGCGGCGAGGACGGCGAGGACGCGGCGCTGTTCGACACCGTCCACGCGGTCGCCATGGAACTGTGCCCCGCGCTCGGCGTTTCGGTGCCGGTGGGCAAGGACTCCCTGTCGATGCGCACCAAGTGGGACGACAAGCAGGTCACCTCGCCCGTGACGCTCGTCGTGTCGGCTTTCGCGTCCCTGCCCGATGTCACCGGCACGCTCACCCCGCAGCTGCGCGGCGGTGACACCACACTCTTGGCGGTCGACCTCGGTGCCGGCCGAAACCGGCTCGGCGGTTCAATACTGGCTCAGGTCAATGCTGAGTTCGGCGGGGAGGTGCCCGATCTCGACGACCCCGCGCGACTTGTCGCTCTCGTCGATGGCGTGAACGCGCTGCGCGCGAGCGGTATTGCGCTCAGCTACCACGACCGCTCCGACGGTGGGTTGTGGACGACTGCCACTGAGATGGCGTTCGCCGGCAACACCGGTGTCGACCTCGAGGTTGCCAGCATCCAGGCGTTGTTCACCGAGGAGCTCGGTGCGATCGTCGAGGTGCCCTCCGCGCAGGTCGACGAGGCGCTCGCTGCTCTCGCGGGGTGCGGCGAGGTCACAGTGATCGGAAAGCCTAACTCCGACAAGCGAATCCGGGTGAAGATCGCCGGTCGGTCTGCCGTCGAGGAACCTCTGTCGGACCTCGCACAGGCGTGGGACGAGGTGTCGTGGCGTATTGCGTCGCTGCGCGACAACCCCGAGTGCGCCGACTCCGAGCACTCGGCGGTCGGCACCGACGTCCCGGGTCTGGTCGTCGCCCCGAGTTTCGACCCGGCCGACGATGTCGCCGGGCCCTATCTCAACCTCGGTGCACGTCCCAAGGTCGCGATCCTGCGCGAGCAGGGAGTCAACAGCCATGTCGAGACCGCGTTCGCGTTCGACCGGGCCGGGTTCGAGGCGTACGACGTGCACATGACCGACCTGCAGGCCGGACGGTTCGACCTCGCGGACGCCGTCGGCCTGGTCGCCTGCGGCGGGTTCTCCTACGGAGACACCCTCGGCGCCGGTGAAGGTTGGGCGCGTTCGGTGTTGTTCAATCCGGCTCTGACAGAAACGTTCTCGACGTTCTTCCACCGCGAGGACACTTTCGGTCTCGGCATCTGCAACGGCTGTCAGATGTTCGCCGCGCTGGCCGACCTCATTCCGGGAGCGCAGGCGTGGCCGCGGTTCACCCGCAACAGGTCGGAGCAGTACGAAGCGCGCCTGTCGCAGGTGGAGATCCTCGACAACCCGTCGATCTTCTTCACCGGCATGGCGGGCTCGAAGCTGCCGATCGCGGTCGCTCACGGAGAAGGCTTCGCCAACTTCGCTGCGCGTGGCGACGAGCAGTCGGTGATCCGGGCCGCGCGCTACGTGGACGGTGCCGGCAATCCCGCGTCCGGTTACCCGACCAACCCCAACGGCTCGCCCGACGGCCTCACCGCCGTCACCACCCCCGACGGCCGGTTCACCGCGATGATGCCGCACCCCGAGCGGGTGCAGCGCAACGTGCAGATGAGCTGGACCGACGGCCCCCTCGGCGACGCCAGCCCGTGGCTGCGGATGTTCCGCAACGCCCGCGTCTGGGTCGACTGACGCGGTCAGACGATCAATCGTCTTCCCGCACCTGTCGCGTCTGCGAAGTAGTAACAATGTCGACGAGTCGCATCCCAGCGGTAGAAGTGTCCTGCCGGATGAGTGTTGTCCAGGTACTTCCCGTAGGGGGACGCAGAAGTGCCGTCGGAGTACTGGAGCACTCGATTGCACAGACTGATCTCGTCGAGCACACCTTGATCGAGGTAGACGGTGTAGATCTGCTTGCCGTCCGCGACGTTGCGGAGCGATGCGCATGACGGCCTCATGTAGTTGGCCTGTGGCCACTTCCTGAGCGCGGCGGCGATTTCACTGCGCTGAGCAGAACGGTCGTTAGTCACAGCGTTCGACAGGATCACCGCTGAGCGTCCGTCGCAAACGGGCGCAGCGATTGGTGTGCTCAGGCCGAGATCCCCTGGTGCGGGCGCGCCGGGGGATGCCGGTGTCGTTGTGCTGGAAGTCGTTGTGCTGGACGTACCCGTAGTGGCCGCAGCAGTGGGTTCGGCTAGCGACGGCCGTTGTGAGCCGGCTGACGCAGTATTCGCAGGATTGCCGGCCACCGGCTGTGACATCTGCGATGTTGCAGCGGCGAGGTCTGCGGGCTCCCGCATCATTCTGTGGGCGACCGTGGCGCCTCCACCGGCGGCGACCAGCGTCGCTGTGACAGCGACGATGATCGATGTCTTTGGTTTCCTGGATCTCGTTGAGGCAGGTGAACCACCAGGCTTGGTCACCTCAGCCGTCTGGGTAGGGGCGACCGACGTGGTGGGTCGGACGACGGTGGGAGCCTCAGGGGTGGAGGGGCGATAGGGGCGTACGTGAGTGAGCTGAGTGACGTCGAGTGCGTGGCGCAACTCAGTGAGGAACTCGGTTGCGCTCGTTTGTCGGGCAGCAGGATCAACGGAGAGCGCACGCTGGATGACCGCGTCTGCTGCGGCCGGCAGATCGGGCCGTGCGCCAAGTAGACTAGGACGATCCTGTGCCATGTGAGCGCCGATGATCGAAGATGTTGTCGGACCGTCGAAGGACCGTCGCCCGGTGAGCATTTCGTAGACGGCACAGGCGAATCCGTACAGATCGCTCCTCGCCGTCGAAGGTTCACCGTCGATCTGTTCGGGCGAGATATAGGGCATCGAACCGACTACCAGCCCGGTGCCGGTCATCGATCGATCGTCGTCTACAGCGCGGGCAATTCCGAAGTCGGTCACGACGGCTGCGGGCAGCCCACTGCCCGGCAGCAGGATATTTGCTGGCTTCACATCGCGATGGATGATGCCCCGGTCGTGTGCGTGGTCCAGTGCGTCGGCGACTGGTGTGGCGATCGACAGGGCGCGGTCCGTGTGGAGTGCGCCTTCCCTGCGAAGCAGGCTGCCGAGATCCTCGCCGTCCACGAATCGCATCGCAATCCAAAGGCGGCCGCGTTCTTCACCCCGATCGAACACGTCCACGATTGCAGGGTGCTCCAGGCGAGCCACCGTCTCCGCTTCACGAAGGAACCGTTCGCGGGACTCTGGGTTGTCCGCGGTACCGGCACGAAGCACTTTCACGGCAACTTGTCGTGGCAACCTCGGGTGATCGGCGAGCCAGACCTCACCCATCCCACCCTGGCCAAGCAGGCGCAACAGCCGAAATCCACCGATCTGTCCATCCGGGCATTGCGCCACGCCTGTTCCTCCTTCTGCGGGCTGCGAGATCTCGTTGCGCACAGTCTGTCAGTCAGGTCTGATAGAGGTTGCTTGATTCGTGGGTTGCGCCGACAATCTGGGGGTCCAGCTGCCCGACCACCCGTTACCCCGGCGGCCTCACTGCTGTCACCTCTCAAAACGCAAACGCTGCGGTTACCTAGAGAGGCTGCTGTTGCAACGGCAGCACCTGCTGGCCGCAGCTCTTGCGGGGGAGTGGGTGGGTGTGGTCAGTTCGTCAGGCGAGGAGGGCCTGCAACTGCGGGTCGGCCACGCTGAGCACGGCTTCGCGCGCCGCCGCAGCCGTCGGCGCCGAGACGGCCGACTCAGCCAGCCGCTGACACGCCTCCAACGAGTGGCGCGACAGCGCGAACCGCACCGCAGGCACCTTCGACGGCGCCATCGACAGTGACGAGACGCCGAGCCCGGTGATCACCAGCGCCATCAACGGATCGCCGCCCGATTCACCGCAGACGCCGATCGGTTTGCCGAGTTCGGCGGCTCCTGCGCAGGCGGCTTTGATCACGTTGAGCACGGCCGGTTGCCACGGGTCGAGGAGGTCCGACAGTGCTCCCTGCATCCGGTCGGCCGCCATCGTGTACTGCGCGAGGTCGTTGGTGCCGAGGCTGCCGAAGTCGACGGGTGCAAGCACGTGGCGTGCGCCGAGAGCCGCGGCGGGCACCTCGATCATCACGCCCGACTTCGGGAGCCCCGCGGCCGCCACCTGATCGGCGAACCATTGCGCTTCCTCGACGGTGGCCACCATCGGCGCCATCACCCGGACGTCGGCACCGGTGGCCGACGCGGCCGCGGCCAACGCCTTGAGCTGGGTCTCGAGCAACTCCGGGCGAGCCTGCGACAGACGCAACCCGCGACGTCCGAGGGCGGGGTTCTCCTCCGCGCCCAGGTCGGCGAAGGCGAGCGGTTTGTCGGCACCCGCATCGAGCGTGCGGACGGCGATGCGCCGGTCGGTGCCGAACGGCTGGAACACCCGGGTGTAGATGTCGGTCTGCTCCTCTAGGGTCGGCGCGGTCTTCGCCGACAGGAACACGAACTCGGTGCGGAAGAGTCCGACCCCTTCGAGGTCCTGGGCGCCCGCCGCGACCGCGTCGTCGACACCGCCGATATTGGCCAGCAGCCCGACCGCGTGCCCGTCCGAGGTCTTGCCCGGGCCGGACGTCGCGGACAGCAGGGTGGCCCGCTTGGAGTCGCGATCAGCCAGTGCCGCAACCGATTCGGCGGACGGGTTCGCGACGACCGCTCCCGAGTCACCGTCGATCGACACCGGGGTGCCCGCCTCGATCGAGAGCGCGTCGGCGCAGTGGACGACCGCCGGGATGCCCATTTGTGCGGCGAGGATCGCGGTGTGGCTGTTGCGTCCGCCCTCCTGGGTGACGATGCCGGCGACCAGGTCGCGGTCGAGCACCGCGGTGTCGGCCGGCGCCAGATCCAGGGCGACGACGATCGAGCGCTGGGCCAACGTCGGAACGCCCGGCGCCGGTAGGCCGAGCAACACCGAGATGGCCCGGGCGCCGACGTCACGCAGATCGGTGACCCGCTCGGCGAAGTAATCGCCCAGCGCTTCGAACTGAAGGACGTACTCCTCGACTGCGAGGTGCACCGCGTTCGCGGGGCCGTTTCCGCCCGCGAGGTGCTTGCCGGCCGCCTTGTGCAGGCCCTTGTCGCGGGCGATGAGGGCGGTGGCGGACAGGATCTGCGCGGCCGTCTTGGGCGCCGCTGCGGCGCGGGCGTCCAACTCGGTCGCGACCGATTCGAAGGCGGCCTTGACCTCGAGCAGTGCCGAGTTGGCGTCACTCGGTGCCGGCTCATCGGCCGGTGCCTGCGCCGGGGGAGCGACGAGGACCGCCGGGGCGTAGGCGGATCCGGGGCTGACGCCGATCCCTTGCAGAATCATCTTCTCCACCGCCATCAACTCATTCCGCGTCGAGGTCGCGCGAGAGCAGGTCGACGAGCGAGTCGAGTGCCTCGTCGGCGCCGTCGCCTTCGGCGGTCAGCTCGACCTCTTCGCCGTGCCTGGCGCCGAGCGCCATGACCCCCAGGATGCTGGTCGCGTCGACCGGGTCCTCGCCCGGCTTGGCGATCTGGACGTCCAGTCCGGTCTCGGACGCCGCCTGGACGAACAGGGCCGCGGGGCGGGCGTGCAGCCCGACCTTCGAGGCGATGGTGACGGTGCGCTGTGCCATGTGAATGACTCCTTCGTCGTGGTGGTTCGAGTCTGCCCGAGGGGATCAGGCAGCGGGGACGGGTGCCTCGGTCGCGGTGGTGGTCTTGTTCGCGGCGGCCTGCTTGAGGGTGACGACCAGGGCCGTCATCACCAGCACGCCGGCGGCGAGTGCCACGAGGAACAGGGCGAAGTTGCCGATGAGGGGGAGCACCCAGATCCCGCCGTGCGGTGCGCGGAGCGTGGCACCGAAGGCCATGGTCAATGCCCCGGTCACGCCCGAACCGACGAGTGAGGACACGATCACGCGCCACGGGTCGGCGGCCGCGAAGGGGATGGCTCCCTCGGAGATGAACGAGGCACCGAGCAGCCACGCGGCCTTGCCGTTCTCCCGCTCGGGCTCGGTGAACAGCTTGGGCCGGATGGTGGTGGCCAGTGCCAGACCGAGCGGCGCGACCATTCCGGCGGCCATGACCGCGGCCATGATCTTCAGTTGCGGGGCATCGCTTGCGGTGCCGGCTGCGGACAGCCCGGTGGTCGCGAAGGCGTACGCCACCTTGTTCACCGGGCCGCCGAGGTCGAAGCCCATCATCGCGCCGACGATCAAGCCGAGCAGGACCGCAGCCACTTGCGCAGCCGCGTGCCGAGGCCCTCGCTCTCGGGCTCGTCGTCCATGACGGACGCCGGCGTCGCCTGGGCGCGCGAAGGATCCTTCCTCCACTCGTCCGCGAGCCGTCCGGCCTGCGCCAGCAGGGCAGAGGCGTCGCTGATCGCCTTCTTCACCCCGACATCGACCGTCGGCTTACCGGCGAAGCGCTGCTTGTCGCGCACCTCGACGTCGTGAGCGAAGATCACGGCGTCCGCCTCGGCGATCTGGCGTGCGGTGAGCGGAGTCGATCCGGCGGATCCCTGTGTCTCCACGGTGATCGAGTGCCCCGCCTCGCGCGCTGCGTTCTCCAGTGCCTCGGCGGCCATGTAGGTGTGGGCGATGCCGGTCGGGCAGGAGGTCACCGCGACGAACCGCCGGGAGGTGGACGCATCCGCGGTCGGTGCGGTCGGCTCGACCTCGTCCGGGACCGATGCCCTGTCCGGTGTCTTGTCCGATGCCGGCGCAGCAGCGGTGGCGCCGGCGGCAGCCGTGGTGGTCGAAGCTGCAGCGGGCTTGGCGGGCGCATCGTCGAGCGAGACCCGTGAGTTCACGAGCTCGACGACCTCGGACTTCGTCCTCGCCGACTGCAACTGTGCGCGGAACTCCTTGTCCATCAACGCTTTCGCCCAGCTTGGGCAGCATCTGCATGTGCGCCTCACCGCCCTCCTCGGGAGCGGCGATGAGGAAGATCGTGGTCGCCGGGCCGTCCTTGGCGCCCCAATCGATGCCTTCGACCGGGCGTCCGAAAACCAGCGATGGTTCGGTGATCGCCGCGCTACGGGCATGCGGGATACCGATGCCGCCGGGCAGGCCGGTTGCCATCTTCTCCTCGCGGGCACGCACATCGGCGAGGAACGCATCGAGGTCGGTGCAGCGACCGGTCGCGACCAGCGTCTCGGCGAGAGTGCGCGTGGCCTCATGGCGGTCGTCGCCACCCAGGTCCAGGATGACCTGTTCGTCGGTGATCAGAGACACGACGTGTCCTTTCGTCGGTGCGTCAGGAGATGACGCGGTCGAGTTGCGGGGTGCGAGTGGAGTGCACCTCGATGTCGGTGAGGTCTTCGAGGTGCGGTACCTGACTGCCGGGTAGTCCAACGGCGGCGGCGCCCCAGCGGACGCCCTCGCGAAGGGCGGCTTCAAGGTCGCCGCCCGCGACGGTCGAGTGCAGGAAGCCGGCGAGCAGGCAGTCGCCGGCTCCGACCGTCGACAACGGGTCGGCGATTTTCGCTCCGGCCCAGACCAGTTCGTCGGCGGTCACGGCAATCGCGCCGTCGGCGCCGAGGCTCACGACGACTGTCTCGACACCGTCCGCGACCAGTTCGCGTGCCGCGTCCACGACGTCACCGACGGTGCTGAGCGGGCGGCCGACGAGCTCGGCGAGCTCCTCATGGTTCGGCTTGATCAGGTGCGGTCGAGCCGCGACGGCCAACGGGAAGGGGGCTCCGGAGGTATCGATCGCGACCTTCACGCCGCGTCCGCTCATCCGACGGACCAGTTCGGCGTACAGCGTGGTCGGGACGCCCGGCGGTAGCGAGCCACAACCGACCACCCAGGACGCGGACACGCACGCCCGTGCGGTGGCGCCGAACAGGGCGCTGACCTCGGCGTCCGTCAGATGTGGACCCGCCTCGTTGAGCTTGGTCGTCGTGCCGTCCGGCTCGACCGCCGAGATGTTCATCCGGGCCGACCCGGCGATCTCCACGGCGAGATGAGGGACCCTCGCAGCGTCGAGCAGTTCGGTGAGCAGGTGACCCTCAGGGCCACCGGCAGGAAGGACCGCGAGCGTCGGTGTCTCGTTGGCGGCGAGGGCTCGGGAGACGTTGATTCCCTTGCCGCCCGGGTCGATTCGGCCGGAAGCGGCGCGCTGTACCTCGCCGAGGGCGATGTGCTCGAAGGACATCGTGCGGTCCACGCTGGGGTTCGGAGTGAGGGTGACGATCACGCGCATGCCACCTTCGTTCCTGCATCGACCAACCCGTCGCGGTCGTCCGCAGCGAGCGCGGAGTCGGTGATGACGAGATCGACGGCGTCCAGCGGCGAGAAGCGGTGCAGGTGGTCGACACCCACCTTGCTGGAATCGGTCACGACGACGGTTTTGGTCGCGGCGCCGATCATCGCTGTTTTCACTGCGGCCTCGGCCTCGTCCGGGGTCGTCAGTCCGCGTCGGGTGCTGATGCCGTTGGTGCCGACGAAGGCGACATCGACGGTGAGGCCGCCCAACAGGTCCGACGCCCAGGAACCGACGGCTGCGCCGGTGACGCCGCGAACGCGTCCGCCCAGCAGCAGGAGGGTGAGGTTCGGGCGGTCGGTGAGCAATGCCGCGGCCTGTACCGAGTTGGTGACCACCGTGAGCGATATGTCGACCGGGAGCAGGCCGGCGATCGCGAGGGTGGTCGAACCGCTGTCGAGCAGGATCGTGCCGTCGGCAGGGATCTCATCCAACGCGCGGGCAGCGATCCGGGTCTTCTTTTTGGTCGAGCGGGTGGATCGGGCGGCCAGGGTCGGTTCGAGACGTTCGACCGGAATCGCTCCGCCATGAACTCGTCGCAGCGTGCCGCGGTCCTCCAGGACGCTCAGGTCGCGTCGCACCGTCTCGGTGGTGACCTCGAGAGCACCGGCCAGGTCGGCGACCGCGACCCGCCCGTTACGGCGGGCCTCGTCGACGATGCGCTGGTGGCGCTCGGCTGCGTACACGGCTGACTGACTCCTCGTGTGAGTTGGCCCACGTGGTCGTGGTCACATCAGAAAACCACCTGAACGTGCAGAAGTCAACAGAAAACAACATTTGTTTATATTTGAACGTCGGGAGGTGCCAACCGGCGGTCCGGGCTACGTACCGTGGGTCGAGTAAGCGCACACGAATCGGACCGATACCTGGAGGCGTACATGACCCGCATCGCGATCATCGGAGGGCACGGCAAGATCGCCCTGCTCGCAGCTCACAAGCTCGCCGCAGCCGGGCACGAGGTCAGCTCGATCATCCGCAATCCCGATCACGCCGCAGATGTCGCCGAGACCGGCGCCGCACCGGTCGTAGCTGATGTCGAGCAACTCGACACCGACGAACTCGCCGAACTGCTCACCGGGCAGCAGGTGATCGTGTGGTCCGCAGGAGCCGGCGGTGGTCACCCCGAGCGCACCTATGCCGTCGACAGGGACGCCGCGATCCGATCGATGGACGCCTCCCGCCAGGCCGGCGTGCTGCGGTACGTGATGGTGTCCTACTTCGGTGCCGGTCCCGGTCACGGTGTGCCGGAAGACAATTCGTTCTTCGCGTACGCCGACGCCAAGGCCGCGGCCGATGAACACCTCAAGGCGTCCGAACTGCAGTGGACGATCCTCAAGCCGAGCACTCTCACTCTCGACCCGTCGTCCGGGACGCTCGACCCGGCGAACGACGGCCAGACGTCCACGTCACGTGAGTTGGTTGCCGATGTGATCACCGCCGTCGTCGAAGCCGACCCCGAAACGGTCGCGGGCCGCGAGATCGAATTCACCGACGGCGACGTTCCGATCGCCGACGCGCTGCATCGTTCGTGAACCCCCAGCGGTAATTCCGGGATCCGTCGCCGCCCCTTCACCAACTGCCGGTGCAGAAGGAGGAGCATGGAGACATGGGTTTGGATGACGGGGTCCTGGCAGTGGTGATCATCCTCATGGTGAACGGACTGCTGCCGATCGCGATGGCGTGGCTCGAACAGCGCTGGCTGCACGATGAGGAGAAGGTGGGCGAGACGGTCCTGTCGCCTCGGTAGCCCTGGCCGCCCGGGCGGCGACGACGGTCTGCGACGATCGCCGGTATGAGCGTCCCGAACACCCCGGTCTGGACGATTCCCGGCGGCAAGGTCTCGGGTCGCGGCACCCCGAAGGTGTGGCAGGCGACCGGCCTTCCCTACGCGTCCGCCTCCCGGTGGGGTCTGCCCGTTCCCGTGCCGTTCTCCGGTCGGGATTTCGATGCACGTGAGCTGTCCCCGGTCTGTCCGCAGGTGTCGTTCCCGCTCATCGACGAAGTGCTGGACGATCTCGAGGGTCGACCGCGAACGGACGAGAACTGTCTCAACCTCTCGGTGACCGTCCCGACCGGCACGAGCTCGGATGCCGCGCTGCCGGTGCTGGTGTGGATCCACGGCGGCTCCTATGTGACCGGTGGTGGCGACCTGCCCATCTACGACCCGACCGCCCTGGTCGTCGAGCAGCGGCTGATCGTGGTCAGCATCAACTATCGGCTCGGACTCTTCGGCTACCTGCGGCACGGCGACGCACCGGGCAATCTCGGTCTGCTCGATCAGCGTGCCGCCCTTCGCTGGGTGCACGAGAACATCGCGGTCTTCGGCGGGGACCCGCAGCACGTCACCGTTTTCGGGGAGTCCGCCGGCGGCGACTCGGTCGCCCACCTGATGATCGCCGAGGGCACCCGGGGTCTGTTCCGTAGGGCGATCGTGATGAGCGCCCCGCTCGGTCTGATGAGCAGACGGGACCGGATGTACGTCGCGATGGCTCGCCAGGTGCAGGACCTTGCGCCGGACGCGTCCGTCGACGAGGTCCTGGCTGCCACCGACCGCTTGCAGCGGATGTCCCTGCGTTACGGCCTGCGGGCCGGGATGCCGTTCGGCCCGCAGTACGGCATCGACCCGTTGCCGAAGGAACGGGATCTGGACGATGCCTGGCGATCAGCGGGATCGATCGATCTGTTGATCGGCCACACCGATCGGGAAGCGGCGCTGTTCGTCCCGTCCCGGCTCGGACGCCTGCCGCTGCGGCCCGGGGTACGCGAGCAACTCGTCCGGCGGCTCACCCGCCGCATCTACGGCACTCCGGCTCGCCGGTTCGCCCAGCGTCATTCGGCGGCCGGCGGCCACACAGGGCGGTACGTCCTGCGCTCGAAACCGGCCAACGGCCCGCTCGCCGGTGCGCACACCACGGATCTCCCGCTCGTCTTCCCCGGGCCGGCGTGGGATTCCATCGTTCATGCGTCCGGCCCGGCGTGGCATGCAACCTGCGATGAAGGACGTGCAATGCGCACTGTGCTGGCCGAATTCGCGAGGAGCGGCACGCTCGACGAACGTGCACATGCACCCGTGTTCGTGCACGCACTGCGATCCTGACCCGAGCCGAAGGGGCTGCCGACAACAATGGGCGCCATGATGATCGCCCGCTCGCTCGCGTTGTTCCTGGCTGCCGCAGTCTGCGAGATCGGCGGCGCGTGGCTCGTCTGGCAGGGCGTGCGGGAGCACAAGGGTTGGCTCTGGATCGGAGCCGGCGTGATCGCGTTAGGCCTCTACGGGTTCGTCGCGACCTTGCAGCAGGACGCGAACTTCGGGCGGATCCTGGCGGCGTACGGGGGAGTCTTCGTCGCAGGTTCGTTGGTCTGGGGGATGGTGATGGACGGCTACCGTCCCGATCGCTACGACGTGGTCGGGGCGCTCTGCTGCCTGGTGGGTGTCGCGATCATCATGTACTCACCCCGCGCCATTTGACCGTTCCGACGCGGAGTCGACGTAGTTCGAAATCCCGGCTACTACGCGGTCAGTGCTACATACTTCTTCGCCGCCGCACGAACAGGAGCTTCCTGCCAGCGGCGATACGGCTTGATGACTTGCAGAGGTGGAGGATCACTCTATGGTCGTGGTGGAGCCACGGTAGGTGGTGTGTACTGGACGGGCTGGGATAGGCGGCAAGTGACATTTTCTCGAGTTCGCCACGAGCGCGTACATCGAGCGCAATGGCGTCGGTATGGTCTCTCTTTTGCTGCACGCCACATTAGAGCAGGAACAAATCCCTGTCGGAACAGATACGAACGGCAAGCAGGGCTTATTGATGGCGGATACTAGGAATTCATGAAAGTATCGACATTTGCTGTACTTGTAGGCAATGCATTTCTACTGACCTCCTGCGAGAGTTCTCAGGCGGTAGGGAACAGTGCCATATCGCACAATGGTCGCGGCGTGATCACTGCAGAGTTCAAAGCTTGCCTGCCTGGCATAACGGATGCTTACTTCAGAGACAACAGTGGCATGGTCCTCCAGCACTGGAAATCTACCCAAGGACCCAAGCGCAGGGGACAGTTCAGTCCCGGAAAGGACTCGCAGGGATGGCAAAGAGTCACTGGCAGCAACAAGCCGTTGTCTCCAGGCGCATACTCATTCGATGCCACCGGTCCCGAAAAAGGGTTTTCCGGTTCACTTTATTTCACAACTGCCCAGCTTCTTCATCAACCTAAAGATCGTCTCTACACAGAGTCGTACGATCAACAGAACGAAATGCCGTCTCTTGAACCAATTCCCGGCGGGGAGTTGCAGGTACGCTGCTAGTGGGCTGCGTTTGAAGTCTTCTGACGGTTGGCCTTCGCGAGGATTTGCTCGGCGGTCTTGGTCCAGACGAACGGGTGGGATCGGTTGTTCCAGCCGGTGATGAAGGCGCGAATCTTGGCGTTTAGGTCGGGCACGGAGGTGAACGTGCCGCGGTGGATCGCTTGGCGTTCGATGATGCCGAACCAGATCTCGACCATGTTCATCCAGGATGCGTGGGTCGGGGTGAAGTGCACGACCACGCGGGGGTTGACCGCGAGCCATGCCTTGACGTCGTCGCCGGTGGTCCCCGCTTGGCCGATGTCGCGCACGGTGCTGCCGCCGTCGGGCTGGGAACGGCGTGGACCGCCTCAGGCGGCGGTCTACTGCCGTCGTCCTCGTGATGGCGGTGTCGCTGGCTGCGCCGGTGTTCGTGCGCTACCGGGTGGCACGTTGACCACCGGCGCACCACCGGATCCGCGTCCTGACCCGCACCCCGATCCTCAGGCCCAGGTGACCTTGCCTTCGCCGACCTTCTTCTGGGCTTCGGTGGTCTGGGTCAGACCCGGAATGCGCTTGCCCTTCTCCGGGGAGGCGAGGATCGCCCAGTTGGTGCCCCCGACGTACGACACCGGCTTGCCCTTGGCCCAGCGCACCTTGATCTCCGCCAGGGCCGGCCCGATCTGCCCGGCCTTCTCCGTTCGCATGACGGTGTACTCGATGTCGCCCGCGGTGCAGTCGTACCCGGTCTTGACGCCCTTCGCCAGCAGCCAGCTGCTCTTCGGCGGCACCGCGCGCTCGCGTGCACAACCCAGCTTCGTCGCGAACGCTTCGATGGCGGCGTCGTCAAGCAGAGCGCCATCGGTGGACGTCGGTGAACTGGTCTCACTCACCGTTGGGCTCGAAGTTTCCGAACTGGTCGGGCTCGAGGTCTCGGGGCCGGAGGTGTCAGTGCTCGACTCGGTGCTCGACTCGGTGCTCGACTCGGTGCTCGACTCGGAACTGCTCGTCGGCTCCGCTGTACCGGTGGTCGTCGCCCCGGAATTCGTGGCGCTGCTGACCGTCACACCGGAGTCCGAACCGCAGCCCGCCAGCAGTGTCGTGGCAGCGACCGCGCTGAGAAGGGCGTAACTAGGCTTCATGGGGTCCACCTGGGGTCCAGACCGGAATGTCGAGCGCTGACAGCGTACGTCGTCCCGGTCGTGCATTGTTGCTGGTGCGCCGGTCCGCGATCGCGAACCGCGAAGTGGACGGCGCCGCGGCAGGTCTGGTTCCACCTCAAAGCCGACAGTAAACCGACCAGAAAATTTTTGTCGGGTCGGGAATGATGGACGCGTCCAGGAGGTTGAGTCCATCAGACGCAAATTTCCAGGGTCTCGACTTGACAATGTTTCTACACCCGGAGTTGAGTCGCCTGTAGTCCTGAACCCCACAACAAGGAGAACATCACCATGGCTCGTGCGGTAGGTATTGACCTCGGCACCACCAACTCGGCCGTTGCCGTCCTTGAGGGCAACGATCCGGAAATCATCGCGAACGCTGAGGGCGGCCGCACCACGCCGTCCGTCGTGGCTTTCGCCAAGAACGGCGACGTCCTCGTCGGCGAGATCGCCAAGCGACAGGCGGTCACCAACGTCGACCGCACCATCCGTTCGGTCAAGCGCCACATGGGCACCGACTGGACCACCGACGAGATCGACGGCAAGAAGTACACGCCGCAGGAGATCTCCGCGCGCATTCTGATGAAGCTCAAGCGGGACGCCGAGTCCTACCTCGGCGAGAAGGTCACTGACGCGGTCATCACCGTCCCGGCGTACTTCGACGACGCCGAGCGTCAGGCCACCAAGGAGGCCGGCGAGATCGCAGGCCTCAACGTCCTGCGCATCGTCAACGAGCCCACCGCGGCCGCACTGGCATACGGCCTGGACAAGGGCAAGGAGGACGAGCTCATCCTGGTCTTCGACCTGGGTGGCGGCACCTTCGACGTCTCGCTGCTCGAGGTCGGCAAGGACCCCGAGGACGGCTTCAGCACCATCCAGGTGCGCGCCACCAGCGGTGACAACAAGCTCGGTGGTGACGACTGGGACCAGCGCATCGTCGAGCACCTGCTCACCACGGTGAAGAACCAGACCGGTGTCGACCTGTCCAAGGACAAGATCGCCATGCAGCGTTTGCGCGACGCCGCCGAGCAGGCCAAGAAGGAACTGTCGTCGTCGACGTCCACCAACCTGTCGCTGCAGTACCTGAGCATGGGTGAGAACGGTCCGATCCACCTGGACGAGACCATCACCCGCGCGCAGTTCGAGCAGATGACCAAGGACCTCCTGGAGCGCACCAAGACCCCGTTCCAGAACGTCATCAAGGACGCCGGCATCTCGGTCGGCGACATCGACCACGTAGTGCTCGTGGGTGGTTCCACCCGCATGCCCGCAGTCGCCGAGGTCGTCAAGGAACTCACCGGCAAGGAGCCCAACAAGGGCGTCAACCCGGACGAGGTCGTCGCCGTCGGTGCTGCCCTGCAGGCCGGTGTGCTGAAGGGTGAGCGCAAGGACGTGCTGCTCATCGACGTCACCCCGCTGAGCCTGGGTATCGAGACCAAGGGTGGTCTGTTCACCAAGCTCATCGAGCGCAACTCCGCGATCCCGACCAAGCGCACCGAGGTGTTCTCGACGGCCGAGGACAACCAGCCGTCCGTCGATATCCAGGTGTTCCAGGGTGAGCGCGAAGTGGCCAAGATGAACAAGCCGCTCGGCAACTTCGAACTCTCCGGCATCGCACCCGCCCCGCGTGGTGTGCCGCAGATCGAGGTCACCTTCGACATCGACGCCAACGGCATCGTGCACGTGTCCGCCAAGGACCGCGGCACGGGCAAGGAAGCCTCGATCCAGATCACCGGTGGATCCGCCCTCCCCAAGGAGGACATCGACCGCATGATCAAGGACGCCGAGGAGCACGCCGCCGAGGACGCCAAGCGGCGCGAGGCCACCGAGGCGCGCAACACCGCCGAGCAGCTCGTGTACTCGACGGAGAAGTTCCTCGCCGACAACGGTGACAAGATCCCGGCCGATACCAAGACCGAGGTCGAGACCGCGACCAACGACCTGAAGGACGCGCTCAAGGACGAGAACACCTCCCCGGAGGACATCGCGGCCAAGAGCAAGACCCTCTCGGACGTCTCGCAGAAGATGGGCGCGGCGATGTACGCGTCCGAGAGCGCCGAAGGTGCGCCCTCGGGTGACGCCTCCACCGCAGGTGCCGCGGACGACTCCGCCCAGACCGCCGGTGACGACGACGTCGTCGACGCCGAGGTCGTGGACGACGACGAGTCGGACAAGAAGTGACCGACGATCAGGTGGGCTCCTCGCAGGAGGAGCCCACCGGGCCGGTCGTCCGGGACAAGCGCCGTATCGACCCCGAGACGGGCGAGCTGCGCGGCGCACACCCCGCAGACCATGAGAAGGAGGACGCCGTGAGCGACGACAACAGCGCTGACAAGAGTGCCGAGAAGGGCTCCGAGAAGGGTTCGGGCAACGACGAGTTCGACCGGATCGTCGAGGCGGAAGGCGGCGACAGCGCGTTCGGTGGGGCGGTCGGCGACGACCTGCCCAATACCGAAGCGATCAACGACGACCCGCAGCAGACAACCGGTTCGAGCGCCGGTCCGAGCGACGACGTCCACCCGGACGCCGCGCTCGCCGCCGAGCGGTTGGCAGACCTGCAGCGACTGCAGGCCGAGTACGTCAACTACAAACGGCGCGTCGACCGCGACCGCGAGATGGCGCACAGCGCCACCCTCGCCGGATTCGTGGAGTCGCTGTTGCCGGTGTTGGACGAGATCCACTACGCGCGCCAGCACGGCGACCTCGAGGAGGGTTCGCCGTTCGCCAAGATCGCCGCCAAGCTCGATGCGATCCTGGGTCGCTACGGCCTGGCCAGCTTCGGTGAGGTGGGCGACGCGTTCGACCCGATGCACCACGAGGCCCTGATGCACATCGAGGCCGAGGTGCCCGAGGGCAGCGAAGGCACCACCGTCGTTCAGGTGATGCAGCCCGGTTACAAGGTGGGCGAGCGTGTCGTGCGCCCGGCCCGCGTGGCGGTCGCAGACCCTCAGTGATGCAGTTCCCCGTCGTGGGCCACGCGGACGGGAAACAGATCGGAACCGTGGCCCACGACGAAGGACCAAGGAGAAAGCATGGCGAGCCAGGACTGGCTGGAGAAGGACTTTTACAAGATCCTCGGGGTGCCCCAGGACGCGTCCGAGGCCGACATCAAGAAGGCCTACCGCAAATTGGCCCGGCAGTACCACCCGGACAAGAACCCGGGCGACACGGTCGCCGAGCAGAAGTTCAAGGACGTCGGGGAGGCCAACTCCGTCCTCGGCGACAAGGACAAGCGCGCCGAGTACGACCAGTTGCGCGCGATGGTCGGCGGGGGAGCTCGCTTCACCGCAGGCGGTGGAGGGGGTGGCGCCGGAGCAGCCGGCTTTGAGGACCTCTTCGGTTCGATGTTCGGTGGCGGCGGTGCCGGTCCGGCCGGCGGCTTCTCCACCGGTGGCGGGCAGACCTTCAACCTGGACGACATCCTCGGCCAGTTCGGTGGTGGCGCAGGGGGATTCGGCGGCAACGGCGGATTCAGCCAAGCGCCCCCGAAGGGCCGCGACGTCCGTGCTCAGACCACCTTGTCGTTCCGTTCCGCGGCTGAGGGCGAGACCGTCTCGCTGCAGTCGGCCGACGGTTCGACGATCAAGACCCGTATCCCCGCGGGCGTGAAGGACGGACAGACGATCCGGCTGCGGGGCAAGGGGCAGCCCGGCCCCGGCGGTGCCGGCGACCTGCTGCTGGAAGTGCACGTGCAGCCGCACCCGGTGTTCGGCCGGGACGGCAACGACATCACCGTCGACCTGCCGGTCACCTTCGCCGAGGCGACCTTGGGCGCCACGGTCGCGGTGCCGACCCTCGACGGTTCGACCGTCAAGGTCAAGATCGCTCCCGGAACGCAGTCCGGTCAGGTGCTGCGGATCAAGGGCCGAGGCATCCAGGCCAAGTCCGGCGCGGGCAACCTGCTCGCGAAGGTGCACGTGGTGGTGCCGACAGATCTGTCGGACGACGACAAGAAGACGCTCGCCGAGATCGCCGACAAACGGGGCGGTGACCCGCGCGCCGATCTGATGGCGAAGGCGCGTCAGTGATGAACCGCTCGCCCATACCCGACATGGACGCCCCGGTGTACGTGATCTCGGTGGCGGCCGAGCTGGCCGGAATGCACGCTCAAACGTTGCGTCAGTACGACCGGCTCGGCATCGTCACCCCGTCGCGCACCCGGGGTGGCGGACGCCGTTACAGCGCCCGCGACATCGAGATGTTGCGGGAGGTGCAGCGCCTGTCCCAGGAGGAAGGCGTCAGCCTGGCCGGCATCGCCCGGATCATGGAGCTCGAGGCACAGGTCGACACCCTCCGCGCCAGGGTCCACGAACTTCAGGATCAGCTCCAATACGCTTCGGCGGCAAGAGTTTTCGCCGCTGCGCCGGGCGGTCAGATCGTCGCACTGCGGCCGGGCGAACGTGCCCGTCGCCGGGCCCCGGGCACGTCCTTGGTGGTTTGGCGCCCCAGCGCTGATCTACACCCGTAATCAAGGAAACCGGTCGCAGTTGCGACCGGTTTCCTTGTCGTCAGCGGGGCAGGTTGCGCAGGTTGGACCGCGCCATCGACACCGCTTCTCCCGCGCCGCCGTTGAACACGATCTTGCTCATCGCCGTGGCGAATCCGAAGATCTGCGTGCCGGTCACCTTGGGCGGGATCGACAACGCGTTCGGGTCGGTCACGACGTCCACCAGTGCCGGCCCGTCGTGCGCCAGCGCTTCCCGGTACGCCTTCTCCAAGTGCTTCGGGTCCTCCACGCGAATCGACTTCCAGCCCATGGCTGCTGCGATCGCGGCGTAGTTGACCTCGGGCACGTCGACGCCGAAGTCGGGCAACTTGTCGACCAGCATCTCCAGCTTCACCATGCCCAGGGTCGAGTTGTTGAACACCACGACATTGATCGGCAGGTCGTAGGCCGCCGCGGTGAGCATCTCGCCCAGCAGCATGCCAAGGCCACCGTCACCTGACATCGAGATCACCTGCCGGTCGCGCTGGGCGAACTGTGCGCCGATGGCCTGCGGCAGCGCGTTCGCCATCGATCCGTGCAGAAACGAGCCGATGAGGCGGCGCGAGCCGAGCGGGTTGATGTACCGAGCGCTCCACACGTTGCACATGCCGGTGTCGGCGGTGAACACCGCGTTGTCCGCCGCGACTTGGTCCAGGACGGACGCCGCGTACTCGGGGTGGATCGGCTTCTTCTTCTCCACGTTGCGCGTGTAGGCGCCTACTGCTTTGTCCATGAGCCCGTCGTGACGCTTGAGGGTCTTCTCCAGGAACGTGCGGCTCTTCTTACGCTGCACCAACGGGATCAGCGCGCGCAGGGTCGTACCCACGTCACCGTGTACCGGAATGTCCACGGAGGTACGTCGGCCGATCACGGCGGCATCGCGGTCGACCTGGGCCGTGGTGACGTCGGGTAAGAACTGGTCGTAAGGGAAGTCGGTGCCGAGCATGATCAGCAGGTCGGCGTCCTCCATCCCGGCCGCCGCAGCGCCGTAACCGAGCAAGCCGGTCATGCCCACGTCGTACGGGTTGTCGTACTGGATGAGCTCCTTGCCACGCAGTGAGTGCCCGACGGGTGCACCGATGAGGTCGGCGAGCTCGACGACGGCGTCGTGTTCGCCGGCGATGCCATGCCCGACGAAGAGAGCAACCTTGTCGGAGGCGTTGATGGCGTCGGCGAGCCGTTGCATGACCGCCGCCGGGGGAGTGAGGACTCCGCGCTCGACCGGAACATAGCGGGGCGCTTCTGCCGTCGCTTCCTCGTCGGCGACATCGCCGGGCAAGGTGATGACCGCGACGCCCGGCTCGGCCACCGCGTGCCTGATCGCGGACGCCACCACGCGGGGGGCCTGGGTCGGGGTGGAGATGAGCTCGGAGTAGACCGAGCACTCGTTGAAGATGCGGTCGGGGTGCGTCTCCTGAAAGTACCCCTGGCCGATCTGGGAGCTCGGGATGTGGCTCGCGATCGCGATCACCGGCGCGCCCGAACGATTCGCGTCGTACAGGCCGTTGATCAGGTGCAGGTTGCCCGGACCGCACGAGCCGGCGCACGCGACGAGTTCACCGGTGACCTGGGCATCGGCGCCGGCTGCGAACGCAGCGGCTTCCTCGTGGCGCACGTGGACCCAGTCGATCCCACCTTTCGCCGAGCCGCCGGTACGGCGCACGGCGTCGACCACCGGGTTGAGACTGTCGCCGACGATGCCGTAGATGCGGCGGACGCCGGCGTCCTGAAGTTGAGCGACGAGCTGATCAGCAACGGTTGTCATGCGTCCAGTCAACGCTGATCCGGCGGGGTTGTGCAGCTTGCGGCCTGTTCGGTGTGCCACGTCGGCGCACTCGGCTTACAGCTCATCGAATCGCGTCGGCCAGTGACTCGGAGATGGAGTCGGCGATGAGATCGATGTCCGACTCGGACGCCACGAGCGGGGGAGCGATACGCACGGTCGAGCCGTGGGTGTCCTTGACCAGGACACCGCGGTGCATCAGCGCGACACTCAGGTCGCGTCCGCTCATCACGTTCGGATCGAGGTCGAGGCCGGCCCACAGTCCGCGGCTGCGGACGGTGACCACCGCGTCCCCGAGGCCGTTGAGACGTTCGGTGAGGCGTGCACCTAATCGGCTTGCGGCGTCCTGGAATTCGCCGGTGCCGAGCATCGCGACGACCTCGCGTCCGACCGCCGCCGCCAACGGATTGCCGCCGAACGTCGAACCGTGGCTGCCCGGAGTGATGACGTCGAGCACGTCGTGGTTCGCGGCAATCGCAGAGACCGGCAGGATGCCGCCGCCGAGCGCCTTGCCGAGCACGACGATGTCGGGCACGACGTTCTCGTGTTCGACGGCCAGCGTGCGACCGGTCCGTGCCAGACCCGACTGGATCTCGTCGGCGATGAACAGCATGTTGTGCTGCGTGCAGAGTTCACGCACCCGGCCGAGGAAGCCGGCCGGCGGGATCACGACGCCACCCTCGCCCTGGATCGGCTCGATCAGCACTGCAATCGTCTCGTCGTTGATCGCGGCTTCGAGCGCCTCGGCGTCGCCGTAGGGAACAACCACGAATCCCGGTGTGAACGGCCCGAATCCGGCGCGCGCCTCCTCGTCCGTCGAGAACGAGACGATCGTGGTGGTGCGGCCGTGGAAGTTGCCGTCCATGACGATGATCTGCCCGCGTTCGGCCGGGATGCCCTTCACCTCGTGGCCCCAACGTCGTGCCACCTTCAGGGCCGTCTCGACGGCCTCGGCACCGGTGTTCATCGGCAGGATGACCTCCTTGCCGACGAGGTCACCGAGTTCGGCGGCGAACTCTCCGAGCTGGTCGTTGTAGAACGCGCGGCTGGTCAGGGTCAGCTTGCGCAGCTGGGTCTCGGCGGCGGCGATCAGCTGCGGGTGGCCGTGGCCGAAGTTGAGCGCGGAGTAGCCGGCGAGGCAGTCGAGGTACCGGTTGCCGTCGACGTCGGTCACCCAGGCGCCCTCACCGTGGGCGAGGACGACGGGCAGCGGGTGGTAATTGTGCGCGGCGCGCGACTCGGTGAGGTCGACGTGGTGCTGCGTGCTGGAAGCGGTGGATGCGCTCATGTGGTGACTCCTTCTTCGACAGTATTCACGGTAGGTGCTTCCTGGCGTCCGTGGCTCTTGGCGTACCAACAGGCCACGATTGCGCCGGCGACGGCGGCCATCGCAAGCACTGCCCAGGCCAGGCCGGCGTGGAACTGCCAGAGCGCGAGCGCACCGAGCTTCCTGCCCGCGAGCACACCACGAGGGTTCCGCGACGTTGCCGCGGAACCCTCGTAGAACGTTGTGCCCGAGAGGAACTCAGACCAGTTCGGACAGGCGCTGCAGGCTGTGCTCCAGCTTGTCCTTCTCGACCAGCGGGAAACTGATCTTCTTCAGCAAGTCCTTGTCGGTGACCTTGCTCCAGTCGTAGGTGAGCGTCACCTCGGTCTCGTGCTGGCCCTTCGGCTCCAGTTCCCAGACCCACTCCCAGCCCTTGGGCTCGGTGCCGGCGGGGGCGGTCTGCCATGCCACGAGGCGGTCGTGGGCATAGCCGGTGACGTGGTTGTCGGTCTTGTACTCACCGCCCATGTGATCGCCTTCCATGTTCATGGTGAACACCTGGCCGTTGGCGGTGATCCGGTCGCCCTGGTCCTCGCTGCGCACGAAGCCGGAGCCGTCGAACTCGGGGTGGCGCTTGGGGTTGCTGATGATGTCGAAGATGGCGTCGGCCGGAGCCTCGATGGTGCGGCTGACGACGATCTTGTTCTGTTCTGCCTTGTGGTTGCTCATGTCTCCACTCTGCCTTCCGGACGGCCGTCGTACGGCTGTCCGGCTCGATCGATCAGGCCGTGGCGCCGACGTGCTCGTGCACCCAGACGGCGTCGCCCGCGCGGGAGCGCGCCAGCCGCTTCATGCCGTCGGACGGGTGGACGAGCTCGGGCCACTTCGGGGTGAGCGAATCTCCCTCCCTGACGCCGCTGAGTCGTCGGCGCAACAGCGGCAACACCTCGTGGCGCACCCACGCGCTCTCGGTACGCACCGCCTGTCGCCACGGCCGCGGCTCCCATGGACCCAGTTGCGGCAACTTCAACGTGTGCGGGATGCCGAGTGTCTTGAGCACCTCGGCGGCGAGCACCTTGTGTCCGGCGCCCGACATGTGGATGCGGTCGGGTGCCCACATGCGCCGATCGCGGAACTCCGAGAGGCGGGTGTGGTCGACCAGGATGGCGTTGTACGACACGGAAAGATCGCGAACCACATTGTTGTAGAAGGAGATCCGGCGACGGAAGGGTTCGAGTACGCGGCTGCTGGTGGTGTCGAACGTGGTGAACAGCACAACGTCGGGGACGGCGTGTGTCAGTTCGCGTAACGCCGCTTCGTAGCGTTCCATCACCGAGTTCATGTCGACCCGGATGGACAGAATGTCGTTGCCACCGGCGTAGAAGGAGGCGACCGTGGGTTCGAGCGCGATGGCGTCCTGCAACTGCCCCTGCACGATCTCGTCGAGTAGTTTACTGCGGATCGCCAGGTTCGCGTACTTCCACCGGTCGTCGGCCCGTCCCAGTTGCCGGGCCATGCGGTCGGCCCATCCTCGAACCCCGTTGGGATACAACAGGTTCGGATCGCCCACACCTTCGGTGAACGAGTCCCCGATCGCCACGAAACGTCCAGTCATCGAGGGGCACGGTAAGTGGTTCGGGCGACGGGCCCGCGACGGGCGAGTGACCTGCGAGCGAACTTACGTGCGTGCGGTGCGCCCTTTTGTTCGGCGAGGATCGCGGTGGCAGGGTGGGCGCGTGACCGAGTACCTGCTGGTGTTCCCCGAACGCGACGGCGCCGACGAAGTGGCCGAAGAGCTGCGCGACGAAGAATTCGACGAGGTTCGCGTCGTCCGTGAGGCGCTGGCCGGAGAGGACGATTCGGAGGACCACGACTGGGCGGTCTACGTCCGGGTCGACACCATCGACGACCCGACCTCGGCCGTCGCCAAAGCGCTGGTCGCCCGGTTCGAGGAGATGACCGCAGACCGCGACGGTTGGCTCGACGACGACGTGACCGGCAAGGGCTGGACTCAGGACCGCTGACCGGACGAGGTGATCCGGGCCGCCACGGAGCGGGCACTCGCCGTCGCCTCGGGATCGAAGCACCACGCAACACCGGTGTCGTCCAACAGGTTCGGTTCCGGACCGTCCTGCAGCCACAGCGCCGAACGCAGCATCTCCTCCATCGCGCTGCCTTCCGTCGGTGGCTCGGCCGCGGCATCGATCTGGGTCAGCACGACGAACTGGACGTCGAGCGCGAAACCCCAGGGCAGACACTCGGCGATGCGCCGTTGGATCTGCTCGTCGTACCCGTGCGGCCAGTGCGCCAGCACCACGAGGTGACGGGCGTCGTCCCGGACGTCATCCAGCGCGTCGGGGATCCGGGACTCGACGGCCATCCGTGCCAGATCGACGCGGTGCGCGAGTTGATCGACGAACGAGACTAACTCGGCGGGCGAGCGATGGCGAGTGACGTCGTCGGTGATGCCCGGACCGAACTGTCCGAGTGACGACGACAGCGATCCGTCGATGTCGACCAGTTGGACGTCGAACCCGCCGGGCGGGGTGAGTGCCATCATCCGGGCGATGAGTCCGTGCACCCACTCGGCTCCTACCGGTGGGCGGTTCGGGTCGTCCGACCACATCAGTGCACGTGCGGCCCAGGTGTGTGGCATCGGCAGGTTGAGCGAGGGTCCTTGAGGTGGGTACAGCGAGCCGAGGCGGATGACGGACGCTGTGTGATCCTTGCGGTCGATCGCGCGGTTCGTGGGCGAGTGCGCCCGTGCGGCCAGCGTCTCCCAGTCCAGGGAATCCAGACGCGCGAGGGGGAGGGGCATCGCGAACTCCTCGGCAACGAGTTCGCTATGCAGAGCCTCGGCCTCCTGTGCGTACCGTCCCTCGGCACGGGACACGAGTTCGGCACACTCCTGCTCGACGGACGCCGGCACCCCGGCTGTACCGACTGCACCGCGTGCGTTCTCCTGCGCGGCGAGCATCTTGTCAGCGGCGTAGGCGAGAGCGGTCTGATGTGCGCGCCGGGCCTGACTGATGTCGTGGCGCAGGCTCCGGATCGCTCGCAACGCCCCGGCCACCGTGTCGTCGTCCGGTCCGGCAAACACCTGAGTGGGGTTGCCGTGGGCCGGGGGTTGAGTTGACCTCGGTAGAGGAATCGCAGGTGGTGTAACCGGCGGCGCTGCTGCTTCGATCGGGGCCTCAGGTGTCTCGACGTCGATCCCGTGTGCTTGGAGTGCCGCGGGCAGTCCGTCGCGCCAGCCCTGCCCGACGGCGCGCACCTTCCACGCAGCGTTGCGGCGATAAACCTCGAGCCCGATCAGGCAGCGTTCGCCGTCCAATCGAGTTGGTTCGTAACGTACTTCGCTCGATTCTCCGTGGGCGGAGACCTGGACGACACCGTCGGCGAGCGGCGGCTGGTCGTCGTCGACACTCACCAGCAGCCGGACCACCTGGATCTCAGCAGGTAGGTGTGCGGTCTCGATGTGGACGGTCTGCCCGTCTTGCGCATCGGTCGTCCACTTCACACCGGTCGTGTGCGGTGCGTTGTAGAACACGAAGTCCTGCTCGTCCCGCACCTTCGCATCACTACCGAGCAGCAACGCCGACAGGTCGGCCCGCCCGTGTAGCCGGACGGTCACCCGCGTTTCGGGCCACGGGTGGTTCTGTCCGCTGACGAGTTCGGTCACGGCGTTCTCACTGGGCGAAGCGGCTCATCATCGGGAAGATCTCCTGCGGCACTCGTGCCTGTACTGCCTCGCCGATCGCCTGCATCCGCCAGCCCGAGCCAGTGCGGCGTAGTGCGGCCATCACCATGCCGGTGGTGGCATCGCCGCCGGACAGTTGGTATCGCACCAGCTCGCCGCCGCGGCCCGCCTCGTCGATGAGCCGGCAGAAGGCGTTCTGCACCATCTGGAACGTATGCCCCTCGTAGGAACTCACGACAAGGATGACGCTGGTGACGTGCACCGGGATGCGGTTCAGATCGACCATGATCACCTCGTCGTCGCCGTCCCCGGCACCCGTCCGGTTGTCTCCGGTGTGACGCACGGATCCGTCGGCTGACGACAGCCGGTTGTAGAAGACGAGGTCGACGATGTCGTTGCCCGCCACCAGGATTGCGGAAGCGTCGAGGTCGACTTCGGCGGTGCGTCGCGACAGCATTCCGCCTCGCTGGACGGGGTCCCAGCCCAGGCCCATGCGGACCAGGCTGAGGTTGCTTCCGTCGTCCTTGCGCAGGTTGACCGATTGGCCTTTGCTCAGGTTCACCGGACGGCCACGGGTCAGGCGGGAACCGTCGTCCCCGGCGGGTGCTGCCGGTGCTTGGGCGTAGGGGTCGTCGCCGCCCTGACTCGTCGGCGGGGCGGCCGGTGCCGGCGCGGGGGATGGCGCAGCCATGGCGTCGGACGTGTACGGGTCCGGACGGCGGGGTGCTGGAGCCGGCGGCTGGGTCGAAACCGGTTGCGAGGCGGGGGTGTTCGCCGCAGGTACCGGAGCCGCTGTGGCAGGTTCGTCGGCGACGTCGGCGCCGTGGTCTCGCAGCAGGTCGGCCAGTCCACCGCCGTAACCCTGCCCGACCGAGCGCAGCTTCCACTCGCCATTGCGCCGGTAGAACTCGACGGCGATGAGGATCGACTCGCTGCTCAGCCCGGACAGTTCGGCCTGAGCGAGCGGTGCGCCGTCGGCGCTGGTCACCACAGCCACCGGCGCGGAAACCAGCGAGCCGAAGGTGCGGCCGGCCTCGTCCAGCGAGGTCACCACACGCACCTTCTCGATCTCGGGCGGCAGTTCGCCCAGACGCACCTGGAGCTGCCAGGGCTGTCCACCGCTCGGCGGGATGCAACGGACGCCGGGACCCTCGGGCTGGTTGTAGAACACGATGTCCTGATCACCACGCACCCTGCCGTCGCTGGTCAGCAGCAGCGCGGACAGGTCTGCTGCGGCGCCGACCTGCACCGTCACGGCGACCTGGCTGGCGGACAGTGGCGCATTCTGGCCCTTGGCCAGCTGCACAGCGGACATCGAGTGCCTCCTTTGGATCGAATCGCGCGGGTCGCAGTTTTCCCACCCTGCTGCCGACGTTCAGTCTACGGACTCGGTTGCATCCCGCGTCGCGGTTCGGACAGCGCAGCGAACGGTCGGGGCACGTCCATTCGGCGCTGGTGGGCTGAGGGAGCGTCAGTCGCCGTGCACCCGTGCTGCAGTTCGGGAACGGCAAGTCTCAAGCCGGTGCCTCGTGACGGGCGCGACGCGAATGTCCAAAGTTGAGCGGAATAGGCTCAACTTCGGCGGCGTTGACTCACATAGCCGACGTTGTCCGTCACCGCGTAGCGTGGGGCGAGCCAGCGTCACCTCGTAAACGTATGTCCGAACCGAAGGAGTCCCGAGAGTGGATCTTCAGCTGACCACGAAGGCGCAGGAAGCGCTGTCCGCGGCCACCCGATCGGCGATCACCGCCGGCAACCCCCAGATCGAACCTGCGCACCTGCTGGTTGCGCTGGTCAATCAGACCGACACCACCACGGGCCCCTTGCTCGAAGCGGTCGGCACCTCACCTGCCGCCGTCCGGGGCGTCGCCGACGAAGCGTTGCGGACGCTCCCGGCCGCCAGCGGATCCTCGGTGGGTCAGCCTGCGATGTCGCGTTCGCTGGTGAACGTGCTGGAGCAGGCCCGCCAGGAGATGAGCGCCATGGGCGACTCCTTCGTCTCCACCGACCATCTGCTGCTCGCGCTCGCGCGCACCGGCCAGTTCAGCCTGGACGCCGACGCGATCTCCGCCGCCATCCCGAAGACCCGCGGTGGCGCGAAGGTGACCTCCGCCGAGCCCGAGGGTCAGTTCGACGCGCTGGAGAAGTACGGCACCGACCTCACCGCGGTCGCCCGCGAGGGCAAGCTCGACCCCGTGATCGGACGTGACTCCGAGATCCGCCGTGTCGTCCAGGTGCTGTCCCGCCGCACCAAGAACAACCCGGTGCTGATCGGTGAACCGGGCGTCGGCAAGACCGCCGTCGTCGAAGGCCTCGCCCAGCGCATCGTCGCCGGGGACGTGCCGGAATCGTTGCGGGACAAGCGTTTGATCAGCCTCGACCTCGGCGCGATGGTCGCCGGTGCGAAGTTCCGCGGCGAGTTCGAGGAGCGGCTCAAGGCCGTGCTGGAGGAGATCAAGAACTCCGGTGGTCAGGTCATCACCTTCATCGACGAGCTGCACACCGTCGTCGGCGCCGGAGCCTCCGGCGACGGAGCGATGGACGCCGGCAACATGCTGAAGCCGATGCTCGCCCGTGGCGAATTACGCCTGGTCGGAGCCACCACGCTCGATGAGTACCGCGAGCACATCGAGAAGGACCCCGCGCTGGAGCGCCGGTTCCAGCAGGTCTACGTCGGCGAGCCCTCGGTCGAGGACACCGTCGCGATCCTGCGTGGCCTCAAGGAGCGGTACGAGGCGCACCACAAGGTCGCCATCGCCGACTCGGCGCTCGTCGCGGCGGCCACTCTGTCCGACCGCTACATCACCAGCCGTCAACTGCCGGACAAGGCGATCGACCTGGTCGACGAGGCAGCGTCCCGCTTGCGGATGGAGATCGACTCCTCCCCGGTCGAGGTCGACGCGCTGCGACGACAGGTCGACCGACTCAAAATGGAGCAGTTCCACCTGGAGAACGAGACCGACGACGCGTCCAAGGAACGACTGGCCAAGCTGCAGTCCGACCTCGCCGACAAGCAGGACGAACTCGCTGCGCTGAACGCCCGCTGGGAAGCGGAGAAGAAGTCGCTGAACGAGGTCGGTGACCTCAAGGCCCAGATCGATGAATTGCGCACTCAGGCAGACCGATTGGAGCGCGAGGGCGACCTCGGCGGTGCCTCCAAGATCCGCTTCGGTGACCTGCCCGCGCTCGAGCAGCAGATGGCCGATGCCCAGGCTGCCGAAGCCACTTCGTCGAAGGCAGGCGGCGAGGCCCCGATGGTCAAGGACGAAGTCGGGCCCGACGACATCGCCGACGTCATCAGCGCCTGGACCGGCATCCCCGCCGGACGTCTGCTCGAGGGGGAGACCGAGAAGTTACTGCGGATGGAGGACTTCCTCGGCAAGCGGCTGATCGGTCAGCACGCCGCCGTGCGAGCGGTGTCCGACGCCGTCCGGCGCTCGCGCGCCGGTATCGCCGACCCCAACCGTCCGACCGGTTCGTTCCTGTTCCTCGGTCCGACGGGTGTCGGTAAGACCGAGCTGGCGAAGGCGCTGGCCGACTTCCTGTTCGACGACGAGCGCGCGATGGTGCGCATCGACATGTCGGAGTACTCCGAGCGGCATTCGGTGGCCCGCCTGATCGGTGCCCCTCCCGGCTACGTCGGCTACGAAGAGGGCGGTCAGCTCACCGAAGCGGTACGCCGGCGTCCGTACAGCGTCGTGCTGATGGACGAGGTGGAGAAGGCTCACCCCGAGACCTTCGACATCCTGCTCCAGGTGCTCGACGACGGACGACTGACCGACGGTCAAGGACGCACGATCGACTTCCGCAACGTGATCCTGGTGCTCACCAGCAACCTCGGATCGCAGTTCCTCATCGACCCGGCGCTGTCGCCGGAGCAGAAGAAGGAGTCGGTCATGACCGCGGTCCGAGCCGCGTTCAAGCCGGAGTTCCTCAACCGTCTCGACGAAACGGTGATCTTCGAACCGCTGTCGAAGGACGAACTCGCCGAGATCGTCAACCTGCAGGTCGCTTCCTTCGGGGAGCGTCTGAAGGACCGCCGCATCACGCTCGAGGTCACCGAGACGGCCCGCCAGTGGTTGGCCGACGAGGGCTACGACCCGGCCTACGGTGCCCGTCCGCTGCGCCGTCTGGTGCAGAAGGAGATCGGCGACCGTCTGGCGAAGGCACTGCTGTCCGGCGAGGTGCGCGATGGCGACACGGTCACCGTCGACAAGGACGCAGACAAGCCGGAGCTCACGCTCAGCTGAGGACGGGAAACGCCCCGGGATCCGAAAGGACCTCGGGGCGTTTCTTGCTGTGCACAGAACGGGCCGCAGCCGTCAGCCGAGGTACTGCTCGATCGCGCCGACGACGACCTCGGGTTCTTCCAACGGCACCATGTGCCCGCGGTCGTCCAGGACCTTGAGCTGCGCGTGTGGCATCTCCTCGTGGATACGACGAGCCAACACCTTCGGCGTCAGCTTGTCGCGTCCGCCGACGATCACCGTCGTCGGCGTGTGTTCCAGCCTGGCCAGCGCAGCCACCTCGTCGTGCTTCATCAAGGCGCCGTAGAACGCTCCGTAGGTGATCAGGCTGGCCCCGCCGGTGAGCGCCGTGGTGAGCGCGACATCCTCGTCGCGGGCATCGGCACCGAACAGGTACTCGCGCTGTCGCTTGTCCCGGATCAGCCGTCCCGGCCGTCCGCGGAACGGCAGCCTCGACAAGGCTCGCATGATCTTCTGCTCGCCGGGCAGGCCGGTGCCGCGCAGCCCGCCGGCTGCCGTGGAACAGAACACGACGCCGCGGACGCGGTCGATCTCCTCGGGTGTCGCGGTGCCGGAGTAGGCCATGACGGTCATGCCGCCCATCGAGTGGCCGGCGAGGACCAGCGGCGATGCGTCGGGCACCAAGGCTGCGATCACCTCGCGCAGGTCCTGCCCCAGACGGCCGACCGATTCACCGGACGAGCGGTGCCGGCCGCCGGCGAGAGTGGACTCGCCGTGTCCGCGTTGATCCCACAACACGACGCGCACGCCGTCGCCGAGGGCATCGACCACCCGGTGCCAGGAGCGGTGGGTGAGCGTCCAGCCATGGGCGAGGACGACGGTCGGTGCGTCGAGTGCAGTTGCCTCGGAAGGGCGGCGGACGTACGCCGCGAGCAGGGCTCCGTCCGAGGCGAGGACGGTGTGGCGGTCGAGGGAGGTCATGCCTGCCAGCCAACACGAATACGGGGCAATTGCCCGGCTGCGGCACGCACCCCGCGTCGTTCGTGTCGGAACGAACAGCGGCAGCAGCACGTCGTCCTAGTGCACCAGCCCAGGACGCACCTTCGGGTAGTGGAATCCGTCCGCGCTGGCCGAGGACGCGGCGGCAACGCCGGTGACGACCCGCAGACGCAGCAACTGGTCAAGCACTTCCAGGCGCGGTGCCGACTGAAGACCGACATGATCGTCGGACCCAAGACTTGGTGCGCGTTGATCGCCCGAACCGCGGGCCGGCAGAAGCTGCGCCGGGGGATGAGCACGAACGACGTCCAACTCCTGCAACTGGCGCTCAATGCCTGCTTCGACTCCGGTCTGAAGGCCGACGTGAAGTTCGGGGCGGCCACCGAACGTGAGGTGCGGCGCTATCAGCGGATGGTCGGACTGAAGGTCGACGGCGTCGTCGGTACGCGCACCTGGGAACGCCTCGCCGACGGACGCTGACTCATCGAACACCGTCGTGTCCGACGCGCGGTCGGCTGCGGGAACTTCCGGGGTTACCCGCGCGTCGGACAAGTCGGCCCGGACGGGCATCTCGATGGATAGGTTGGTTCCCATGCGCGTACGCACTTCGAAGTCCTCCGCACTCAGTACGGCCGGCGCCGTTGTTCTGGCGGCGTCCTTGCTTGTGACCGGGTGCAGCAGCACCAAGGACGAGAAGGAGGGGCCCACCGGCTCGTCCGGCAAGGAACTGACCGCCACCGACCGACTCACCGAGGCGAAGAAGGTGCTCGACGGCACCCCCGGGTACCACTTCAAGCTGCAGGGCACGGACGTGCCGAAGGACAGCAGCGGGGTGCTGTCCGGCGAGGGTGACGTCATCGCCAAGCCTGCTTTCAAGGGCACCCTCAACGTGCAGGCCGGGTCGCTCGCCGCGTCGGTGCCGGTGACCTCGGTCGACGGCAAGACGTGGGCGAAGATGCCGTTCTCCGCCAAGACCACCACGATAAACCCCAACACCTACGGTGCTCCCGACCCGAACGTGCTGTTCAGCAAGGACAAGGGTGTCTCGACGCTCCTGCCACAGACCAAGGGCGCCAAGCTCGGCGGCAAACTGCGCGATGGCAAGGACATCGTCCAGGAGATCACCGGCTCGCTGCCGGGCAGCGCGATCAAGGCGGTGCTCTACATGGGCGACGGCACCGGCACGTTCTCGGTGAAGTACGGACTCACCGACGACAATCAGGTGCGCTCGGCGCAGGTGATCGGACCCTTCTTCAAGGGCAGCGACAAGACACGCTACGACCTGACCTTCACCAACTACGGGCAGACGGTTGACATCACAGCGCCCTAAGGCGCTGCTGGCCACGGCGTCCGTCGCCGTCGCCCTCGCCGCCGCCGACACCTACGTCGTCGTCCTCGCCCTGCCCGACATGATGCAGGGCGTCGGGCTGGGCATCGACGCACTTCAGAAGGCAACCCCGATCATCAGCGGGTTCCTGCTCGGATACATCGCGGTGTTGCCCCTGATCGGACGCTTGGCCGATCTCGTCGATCGCCAGCGGATCCTGATGTGGTGCCTCGCGTTGTTCACCGTCGGCTCGGCAATCACCGCGGTCGCGGTCGATCTGCCGGTACTGGTGGCCGGACGCGTCCTTCAGGGCATCGGCGGCGGGGGCCTGGTGCCCGCGACGCTCGCGATCGTCGCTTCGCTCTGGCCCGTCGGCCAACGGGGGACGGCGTTCGGTGTGGTCGGCGCCGTGCAGGAGGTCGGCAGTGTGCTCGGCCCGTTGTTCGGCGCCTTGATCCTGCACCTGTGGGACTGGCGAGCGATCTTCTGGGTCAACGGAATCGGCGGCATCGTGCTGGCGATCCTCATCCGCCTCACCGGTGGCCGCAGTTCGCGCAGCGAACTCGCCTCGACGACCATTCCGCGGTGGTGGCACGCCCTCACGGCCGTCGCCGCACTGGCCTGCGTGGCGCTGCTCGGTCTCGCGCTCGTCGCACCCGAATCACTGACCACCTCGATCGAGTACGGCGACCCGTTCGTGCCCTACGAAGGACACGACGCACGGTTGATGACACCGGTCGGGCTCTGGGGTCTGGGCGCACTGTCCGCGCTGTTGGTGCTGTCGGCGCGGTACTGGTGGCCGATCCTGCGCCGTGCCGACCTGTTCGGGGCGTTGCTCATCGCGACCGTGCTGGGCTGCCTGGTGCTCACGTTCTCCTCGGCCAACCCCGAGACCGAGGTCGTCGGACCGATGGGTCTGTGGTTGTTGCCACTCGGACTCATCGCGATGGCCGTCTACCTGTGGTGGCACCGGCGGGCGAAGGAACCACTCATCGCCCGTGGCGCTGTGGTCGGACGCGTCCTGCCGGCCCTCGCGGTCTCCCTCCTGGTGGGCACCGCGATCGTCGCGATCGTCGTCGACGTGCCGATCCTGGCCCGGCTCACGGTGACCGATGACCAGACCGAGGCTGCGGTGATCCTCGTCCGGTTCCTGATCGCGGTACCCGTCGGTGCGCTCGTGGGCGGTTGGTTGCTGCGCAAGGTCGGCCCGGGCATCGTCTCCGCCGTGGGTCTGGCGCTTGCCGCGGTCGGGCTGTTCGCGATGTCACGGTGGAGCGGAAATGTCCTCGACACCGCTCAGGCGACCGTGGTGCTGATCGCCGTCGGACTCGGCGTCGGCCTCGCGATCGCACCGGTCAACGACGCGGCGCTCGCCGACGCGCGCGAGTCCGACCACGGCGTGACCTCGGCGCTGATCGTCGTCTCGCGGATGGTCGGCATGGTCGTGGGACTCGCGTTGCTGACCGCTATCGGACTGCACCAGTACTACCAGGAGATCTCGGCGATCTCGGCGCCGACGGAGGCCGACTACCGCGCGGCCGGCGTGCGACAGGTCAACACCGTCTTCCTCGGGGCGGCGATCGCTGCCACTGTGGCGGCGCTGCTGTCATGGTTCCTCGGTCGAAAGCCGTTGCAACGCATCGACGGTGAGCGGGCAACCACCGCGCTCTGATCGGTGCGCTCAGCGGCTGGTGAACTCGTAGTCGACCCATTCGGGGTTGCGGACCCGACGCTCGAACTCAGCGACCGTACCCGGCCAGAGGATGCGGTTGCGGCCGCCCTTGTCGAGGTACCAGCTGCTGCATCCGCCCCGCTGCCACACGGTGTCGGCGCTGCGCTCATCGATCTGCGCCATGTGAGCCGGCACGACCTCCGGACGCACGCTCACCAGCTTCGCACCGCGGCGGTCACGCTCGGCGAGCAACTTCACGACCAGTTCGACCTGGGCCTCCATCATCAGCAGCACCGAGGTGTGGCCGAGTTCCGCGTTCGGCCCGAGCAGCATGAACATGTTCGGGAAGTCGGGCACGGTCACGCCGTAGTAACTGTCGATGCCCTCCTCCCAGCGCTGGGTCAGCGAGGCGTGCTTCGCGCCGAAGACATTGACCGACTTCCAGGCGGCGCTCGGATCGAACCCGGTCGCCAACACCAGCAGGTCGAGTGGGTGGTCGACACCGTCGGCGGTTACCAGACCGTTCGGTCCCGCATCGATGATCGGCTCGGTCGCCAGCTTCACGTTGCGGCGTGAGAGTGCCGTCAAGTAGTTGTCCGACAATGGAATTCGCTTGCAACCCAGCGTGTAGGCGGGCGTCAGCTGCGCGCGCAGCTCTTCGTCGTCGACGGACGATCGCAGATGGTGCATGGCGCGCAGGCGCACCGCCTTCATCAGCGCGGGCTGCTTGACGAACCCCAGCGCGCGAGTCTCGTTGGCGGCCCTGATCTTGGCTCGTCGCGCCTTCATCAGCGCCGGACGGCGCTCGTACCGCTCCGAGGTCGCTTCGGAGATCTCGTGGTCGTTCTTGGGCATCACCCAGGTCGGTGTGCGCTGGAAGACGGTAAGCGCCGCGGCGTCCGCGGCCAGTTCCGGAATCACCTGGACGGCGCTCGCGCCGGTGCCGATGACGCCGACCCGCTTGCCGGTGGCGGTGGTGCCGGGCACCCAGGTGGCGGTGTGCATCAGTTCGCCCTGGAACGCGTCGAGGCCGGGGATGGCGGGGGCGGTCGGCACGTGCAACGAGCCGACGGCGAGCACCAGGTCGCGGCAGGTGACGGTCTCCAGTCGTCCGTCGGGTGTGGAGTAGGCGACCTCCCAGCGCGAGGTCTGCTCCTCGAACCACGCCTGCTGCACGGCCGCGCCGAACTGCACATGCCGGCGGACGTCGTACTGCTCGACGACGTACAGCAGGTAGTCCTGGATCTCGTCGCCCGGCGCGTAGGCGCGCGACCAGTCCGGGTTGAGTTCGAAGGAGTAGGAGTACAGGTGGCTCTCGACGTCGCAGGCCACGCCCGGGTAGCGGTTGTCGCGCCAGGTGCCACCGATCTCGTCGGCCTTCTCCAGCACCAGCACGTCGCGTCCGGCGGCCTTCGCCGCGATCGTCATCGCGATACCGGAGAACCCTGCACCGATCACGACCATGTCGTGCTGGACGGCGGGCTGCACGTCGGGCTGCACGTCGGGCTGAATGGTCATGACGAGCCGATTCCCCAGACCACCATGAGCACGATGTAGCCGACGATCAACAGCGTGCCGAGCCCGCCGATCACGATGCCGGCGATCGCCATCCCCTTGGATCCGCTGTCGTTCTGACGCTTGGCCTCCGGCAGCGCCATGAAGCCCAGGACCAGACCGATGGGGAAGCCGAACCCGCACAGACAGCCGGCCAGCGACGTGACCAGCGCCGCGATCGCCATGCCGTTGGTCTGCGGTTGCTGGGGAAAGCCGCCCGGAGGCGCGTAGCCGTACTGGTTGTCGTACTGATTGCCGTACTGATTGCCGTAGGGATTCGGGTACTGCGGCGCGCCGTACTGCGCAGGCTGCCCGTACTGCTGGGGTGCGCCGTAGGGGTTCTGCGGTGACTGATCGTTCACGGACGGGTCGTAGCCGTTGCCGCCGTAGGGGTTGTACTGCTCGTGCCCGGCGCCGTACGACGGCCGGCCGTAACCCTGGGCATGACCCTGCCCGTAACTCTGCCCGTAACTCCGATCAGGCGGGGGCGAGCCGTAGGGCACTTCGCGCGTACCGGATGAGCCGTCGATCGGTTGTGTATGCGGCTTGTTCAGCGCACTCGGGTCGAGTCGCGGTGTCGCCCGGGTCGGCTCCTCGGAGTACGGGTGCTCGGGGTCGTAATTGCTCATGCTCTGCTTTCCCGGTGTTGAACGGCCGGGACGACCCTAACCGCCGCGGCTTCAGTCGAGCGTGACCACCACGGGCGCGTGGTCGGACGCGCCCTTGCCCTTGCGCTCCTCGCGATCGATCATCGCGTCGGTGACCCGGGAGGCGAGGGCAGGGGACGCCAGCGCGAAGTCGATGCGCATGCCCTGCTTTTTCGGGAAACGCAACTGCGTGTAGTCCCAGTAGGTGTAGACGCCCGGGCCGGGGGTGAAGGGTCGGACGACGTCGCTGAAGCCGGCGTCGACGATGGCCTGAAAGGCCGCACGTTCGGGTGCGGTGACATGCGTCCTGCCCTCGAAGAAGGCGACATCCCAGACGTCGTCATCGGTCGGCGCGATGTTCCAGTCGCCGGCGAGCAGGATCTGCGCGTCCGCGTCGTCGGCCAGCCAGCCCGCGGCGTCGTCGCGCAGCCGGGACAGCCAGTCGAGCTTGTAGTGGTAGTGCGGGTGGTCGATCTCGCGTCCGTTGGGGATGTACAGCGACCACACCCGGACGCCACCGCAGGTAGCGCCGATCGCGCGGGCTTCGGGTGCGATGGGTTCGCCGAAGCCGGGCATGCTCGGGAAGCCGATCTGCACGTTGTCGAGCCCGACCCGGGAGATCACGGCCACGCCGTTCCACTGATTGAGGCCGTGGTGGGCCAGCTCGTAGCCCTTCGCCGCGAGGTCGAGGGTCGGGAACTGGTCGTCACGACACTTGGTCTCCTGCAGCAGCAACACGTCGAGGTCGTGCCGTTCGAGCACGCCCATCACGCGGTCGATTCGGGAGCGGACGGAGTTGACGTTCCAGGTCGCAATACGCACGGCCCGAGCCTAATCGCCGCCACCGACGGCCCGGGTCGGGCCGGTTCATGGGTGGGTTCATGGGTGGCGCGACCTAGGATCGGCGCCATGCCTACCGCACTCGTCACCGGCGCCAGCGCCGGCATCGGCAAGACCTTCGCCCACCAGCTCGCCGCGCGCGGCCACGACCTCGTCGTCGTCGCCCGTGACAAGAGCCGGCTGGAGGCGCTGCGCGCCGAGCTCGAAGCGCAGCACGGCATCCGGGTCGACGTGCTGCCCGCCGACCTCGCCGACCGCACCCAACTCGGCACCGTTGCCGACCGGGTCGGCGACCGGCAGCGTCCGGTCGACCTGCTGGTCAACAACGCCGGGTTCGGCCTGCGCAAGTCGTTCATCCGCAACACGGTCGAGGAAGAGGAGCAGATGCTCGACGTGCTGGTGCGCGCCGTGCTCGTGCTCTCGCACGCCGCCGCCCTGGCGATGAAGGAGCGCGGGGCCGGCAACATCGTCAACGTCTCCTCGGTGGCGGGCTTCATGTCGTCGGGCACCTACTCGGCGGCCAAGTCGTGGGTCACGGTCTTCTCCGAGTCGCTCGCCGTCGAACTCGCCGACACCGGCGTCAAGGTCACCGCGCTCGCCCCCGGCTTCACCCGCACCGAGTTCCACGACCGCGCCGGCATCAAGGCCCGCCAGGCCGCCCCCGACTTCATGTGGCTCGACGCCGACAAGCTGGTCTCCGACGGCCTGGCCGACGTCGACAGGGGCAAGATCCTCAGCATTCCGGGCGTTCAGTACAAGATCGCCGCCGGACTCCTGCGCGTCGTGCCCCGCTCGATCGTGCGCAAACCGAAGCTGGTGCGCCGTCACCGTCCGAACAAGGACTGAGCGCTCCCGCTCTAGGCTGTGAGCCGTGACTGACGCCGCTGCCGACAACTTCGCCACCACCTCCAACACCCCGGTCGACCTCGCCGCCGACCGCGCCCGCCTGCTCGAGCTCATCAAGGAGCAGGCCGTCGTGCACGGTCGGGTGACGCTCTCCTCCGGCAAGGAGGCCGACTACTACGTCGACCTGCGCCGCATCTCGCTGTCGGGCGAGGCCGCCCCGTTGGTCGGACGTGTGATGCGCGAGTTGACCAAGCAACTCGACTTCGACGCCGTCGGCGGACTCACCCTCGGCGCCGACCCGGTGGCCACCTCGATGCTGCACGCCGCCGCGGCCGCCGGCGACCGGCTCGACGCGTTCGTGGTGCGCAAGCAGGGCAAGGCCCACGGGTTGCAGCAGCGCATCGAAGGACCGTCGATCAAGGGCCGCCGGGTGCTCGTGGTCGAGGACACCACCACCACCGGCGCGTCGCCGACCGACGCGGTGCAGGCCGCCCGCGACGAGGGCGCGGAGGTCGTCGCCGTGGCCACCATCGTCGATCGCGCCACCGGTGCGCAGCAGGTCATCGAGGACGGTCTGGGCGTGCCCTACCTGTCCGCGTTCAGCCTGCAAGACGTCGGACTGGCCTGACCGGCGCCGCACCTCGCGGTCGACCCACGTGACGTGGGTCACTCCACGCCTCCTTCGGGGGGTGGATCTGCGCAGGTCAGGACGCTTCACCACGCGTGGCCGCGGCGGTGAGGTCGGTGTGACCTGCGTGTTACGCAAGCAGTCGGCCGACGAAACACGGCGTCCATAGCGTTCCTCGCACTCGCTCACCGTCCGGGTGGGCACCTGCGTGCGAGGCGTTCATGGTCACCACAACCACCGAGCCGACCGATCTGGCGCTCGCCCCTCCCGTCGACACCGTCGACACCGCCGACGGGCTCGCCCGTCGGCCGGGACGTTGGCTCGACGGCTGGGACCCCGAAGACCCCGCCCAGTGGGTGGCGCACGGCCGCTCGATCGCACGGCGCAACCTCGGGTTGTCGGTGCTGGCGGAGTTTCTCGGGTTCGGGGTGTTCGCGCTCTGGGGCATCGTCGTGCCGCAACTGGCGGCCTTCGGCTACGTCGGCACGAACGCGTTGACCGACAGCCAGCAGTTCTGGCTGCTGTCGATGCCGGTGCTCGTCGGATCGGCACTGCGCATCCCTTACAGTTTCGCGGTGCCGCGGTTCGGCGGTCGCAACTGGACGATCATGTCGGCGCTGCTGCTGCTCGCGCCCACCCTCGGGTTGGTGGTCGCGCTGGAGAATCTGGCGCCCTTCCCCGTGCTGCTGCTCGTCGCTGCACTGGCCGGGTTCGGCGGCGGCAACTTCGCCTCGTCGATGACCAACATCTCCTTCTTCTTCCCGGCCGCCCGCAAGGGAGCAGCGTTGGGGCTCAACGCGGCCGGCGGCAATCTCGGCACGGCGGCGGTGCAGTTCGTCGTGCCCTTCGTGGTGGTCTGGGGAGCCGCGACGGCGACCGCCCCAAACCTCCCAGCAGCCGGTTGGATCTTCGTGCCGGCCGCGCTGTTGGCGGCATTGCTCGCCTGGCGCTTCATGGACAACCTGACGATGGCGGCGAACGACGGGCGCTCGATGCGACGGGCCACCCGGATGCCGCACACCTGGCTGCTGTCGCTGCTCTACATCGGCACCTTCGGTTCGTTCATCGGGTTCGCAGGAGTCTTCCCGAAACTGCTGCACGACGCGTTTCCGGCCGAAGGTCTCAAGCTCGCCTTCCTCGGCGCCCTCGTGGGTTCGTTGAGCCGTCCGCTGGGCGGTATCGCCGCCGACCGGGTCGGCGGCTGGGTGGTCACCGTGGTCTCCTTCCTGGCGATGGCGGTCGGCGCCGGCGGTGCGGTGATCGCGTTGCGCGCCAACGACTTCGGGCTCTTCATGGTCAGCTTCTGCTGGCTGTTCGTGTTCACCGGCGTGGGCAACGGATCGATCTACCGGATGATCCCCGCCGTCTTCGACGTGACGGCCACCGACCGCTCGCCGGCCGGTCGGGCCACGGCGGTGCGGACGGCGGGCGGCGCGATCGGGATCGTCGGCGCGATCGGTGCCTTCGGCGGGTTTCTGGTGCCGCAGGGCTTCGCGCTCTCCAAGTCGCACACCATCGACGCCGCCCACCCGGCCGGCACGATCGTGCCCGCGCTGCTGGTGATCCTCGGGGTCTACCTACTGATGGCGGCGATCACGTGGGCGGCGTACGGCCGCAAGGGTTCTGCCCTCGGCAGCCACCGGATCTGAGGCGTGGCGATGACGCTCACCGACCTCGACTCGCCGCAGCGGCGGACGAGCACGACGGGCACGACCGGCACTGATATCGGCACTGATACGCACTGCCCCTACTGCGCGCTGCAGTGCGCGATGCGGCTCGAACCGGCTGACGACGGCACGCTCGCGGTGCAGCCCCGTGACTTCCCGACCAACCAGGGCGGTCTGTGCCAGAAGGGTTGGACCGCAGCCGAACTGCTGGCGGTGCGCGACCGGATCACGACGCCGATGGTGCGGGACGCGGGCGGTGAACTACGCGCGGCGACCTGGCAGGAGGCGTACGAACGGATCGTCACCGCCGTCCGTGCGGCGCAACGGGCCGACGGTCCCGACGCGGTCGCGGTCTTCGGCGGCGGTGGCCTGACCAACGAAAAGGCTTACAGCCTGGGCAAGTTCGCGCGGGTCGCCCTCGGCACCGCCCTCATCGACTACAACGGCCGGTTCTGCATGTCGTCGGCCGCCGCGGCGGGCAACCGGGCGTTCGGGCTCGACCGCGGTCTGCCCTTCCCGCTCGCCGACCTCGGCGGCGCCGACGCGGTGCTGCTGGTCGGCAGCAACCCGGCCGAGACGATGCCGCCGATGACCCGGCACCTGGCCGGCGCCCGGCAGCGCGGCGGTCTGATTGTCATCGATCCGCGGCACAGTGCGACGGCGGCGCTCACCGACGACGGGGCCGGCCTGCATCTGCGGCCGCTGCCCGGCACCGACGTGGTGCTGCTGCTCGGCCTGCTGCACGCGGTGATCGCGGCGAGCGGCACCGACGACGACTACCTCGCGGCCCGCGTGGAGGGTTGGGGCGCGGTGGCAGCCGCGGCTACGTGCTGGTGGCCCGAGCTCACCCAGCAGGCGACCGGTGTGCCCGCCGATCAGATCCGGCGGGCCGCCGAACTGCTCCTGGCCGCCGCACCCCATCGCGGGGGAGCGGGGGCCTACGTCATCACCGGACGCGGCGCCGAACAGCACGCGCACGGCACCGACACCGTCACCGCAGCGATCAACCTGGCGCTCGCGCTCGGGCTGCCCGGTCGCGTCGGCAGCGGCTACGGCTGCCTCACCGGTCAGGGCAACGGGCAGGGCGGACGCGAACACGGCCAGAAGTGCGACCAACTGCCCGGTTACCGCAGCATCACCGACGCGCAGGCACGGGCGCATGTGGCAAAGGTGTGGGGTGTCGATCCCGACGCCATCCCCGGGCCGGGCCGCCCCGCGGTCGAACTGCTCGACTCGCTCGGTCGTCCCGGCGGCCCACGGGTGCTCTTCGTGCACGGTGCCAACCCCGCCGTCTCGGCACCCGACGCAGGCACCGTCCGCGAACGGCTCGCCAGTCTCGACCTGCTCGTCGTCGCCGACTTCGTGCCCTCGGCGACGGCCCGGCTCGCCGACGTCGTGCTGCCCGTGCCGCAGTGGGCCGAGGAGGACGGCACGATGACCTCCCTCGAAGGACGCATCCTGCAACGGGCCCGAGCAACAGACCCGCCCGACGGGGTGCGCGACGAACTCGTCATCTGGGCGCAACTCGCCGAACGTCTCGGTGCACCAGTGCAATTCGCGACCGACCCGATCGAGGTGTTCGCCGAGCTCGGGCGGGCCAGCGCCGGCGGCCGCGCCGACTACGCCGGAGCCGATCACGAGCGGGTGGCCCGCGAACCGGTGTACTGGCCGTGCCCCGACCGCGAACACAGCGGCACCCCACGGATGTTCCTCGACCGGTTTGCGACGCCGTCGGGTCGGGCGCTGGCGGTCGTGCCGTCGGTCGTCGGGGTCGACGACGATCTGCGCGAGGGCGCGCGCACCTACCTGCTCACCGGACGCGTGCTGCGCCAGTACCAGTCGGGCGCCCAGACCGCCCGCGTCGCGGCCCTCGGTCGGCCGGGCGAGCACCGGTTCGCCGAGGTGCACCCGCTCACCGCCCACCGCATCGGCGTCGAGGACGGCACACCCGTGCGCATCACCTCGGCGCGTGGCTCGTTCGTCGCTCCGACGCGGGTGACCACCGCGGTGCGGCCCGACTGTGTGTTCGTGCCGTTCCACGGCGACGGCGACAACCAGTTCTGCAACGACCTCACCAACCCGGCCACCGATCCGGTGAGCGGGATGCCGGAGTTCAAGGTGTGCGCGGTCGACGTGTCGCCTGCTGAGCACGGAGCAGGGACATGAGCGGCGACATGAGCGGCGACTCCAATGCACACCGCGTCGTCGTGGCCGGCCACGGCATGGTCGCGGCCCGCTTCGTCGAGGAACTGCAGACACTCGCCGCCCCGGGCGCCGTCGCGGTGACCGTGCTCGGGGCCGAACCGCACCTGCCCTACAACCGGCTCCTGCTCTCGGAGGTGATCGCCGGTCGGGCGAACATCAACGCGCTCACCCTGCCGGCCGCGTCCGAGCCGGTCGTCGTGCGCACCGACACCACGGTCGTCTCGATCGACCGCGCCGCGAAGGCGGTGACGGACGCCGACGGCGTGGTTCACGACTACGACACCCTGGTCTTGGCCACCGGCGCCGAACCACGGGTTCCGTTGCCCACCGACGATCTTCGCGGTGTGCGCACGCTGCGCACCATCGACGACTGCCGCGACCTGGCGGCGGCGGCGCGCCCCGGCCGCCGGATCACCGTGCTCGGCGGTGGGCTGCTCGGCATCGAACTCGCCTGCGGCCTCGCCCATCGCGGCGCCGAAGTGACGGTGGTGCACCGGACGCCGGCCCTGATGGATCGCCAGTTGGACGCCGCTGCGGCACAGGTGCTCGCCGACTCGCTGCGCGCCCAGGGCATCGGGGTGCTGCTCGATGTCGAGGTGGTCGACGTGATCGGCCACGACGGCGCGGTCTGCGGGCTGCGCACCGCCGACGGCGCCGAGCTGCCGAGCGACCTCGTCGTGGCCAGTGCGGGAGTTGTTCCGCGCACCGAACTCGCCTGTGCGGCAGGGCTTCCGGTCGAGCACGGCATCGTCGTCGGTGTCGACCTGCGTAGCCCCGAAGACCCGGCCGTCGCCGCCATCGGCGACTGCGCCCAGGAGGAGGGCCGCTGGACCGGGATGTTGGCGCCCGGCTGGGAGCAGGCTCGACGCCTCGCCCACGACCTCGTCGGCCGGCCGGTTCGTGCCTCCGGGTCTGCCGATGCCGTCGTCACCCTCAAGGCGCGCGGACTCTCGGTGGTCACCATGGGCGCCGCCGGTGGTGCCGGTGGTGCCGGACGCACGGTGACCCTCAGCGACCCGGGCGCCGGTCGGCACGTGAGTGTCGAGGTCGCGGCTGACCGGGTCGTCGCCGCGACCTGCATCGGCGCGCCCGACCTTGCGGCCGACCTCACCGCGGCGTTCGAGCGGCGCACACCCACGCCGAAGGACCCCACCCATCTGCTCTTCGCCGAGCTGCCGACCGGCACGGGCGCGGGCCAGGGTGCGGACCGCACCAACCTCGCGACCATGCCCGGCAACGCCACCGTCTGCCGGTGCAACGGCGTGACGAAGCGGGAGATCGTCGGCGCGCACGCAGCGGGTGACCGCGACGTCGAGGCGGTCGCCGCACGCACCCGGGCCACCACCGGATGCGGCGGATGCGCCTCGGCGGTGGGGGGGCTGCTCGCGTGGATGGAGGAGGTCGACCCGCCGTCCGACACCCGTCCGGCGAACGCGACGCCGTTGTCCACCCCGGCCGCGGCAGACGCGCACGCGACCCTCGGCGCTCACCCGTCGCCGGGCTCACCGTGAGCACGAATTTGCCTGCCCGAAACATTTTCGGACCTCGTGCCGAAACACGACGCACCTACTTTCGAACCATCCCGATGACCCCCGACGAAGCCAGGAGCCTGCGATGAGCCCGACCGACCCGAATCAGCGACACGTCGTCGTGGTGGGCGCCGGCATGGTCGCGCACCGCTTCGTCGAAGCCCTCCGAGCCCGGGACAACGCCGACAGCTACCGGGTGACGGTGCTGGCCGAGGAGCCGCGTCCGCCCTACGACCGCGTGGCGTTGACCTCCTACTTCACCGGCCGCGACCCCGACGACCTCGCGCTCGGGCAGGACCAGTTGTGGCGCGACCCGCTGGTGCGCCTGCGCAAGGGCGTCCGCGCGCTGCGGGTCGACCGGCTGGCCCGCGTGGTCGAATTGTCGACCGGGCAGTTGCTCAGCTACGACCACCTGGTGTTGGCCACCGGGTCGTACGCGGCGGTGCCGCCGGTGGCCGGCAAAGACCTGCGCGGATGTTTCGTCTACCGCACGATCGACGACGTCGCCGACCTGCGGTCGTTCGTCGAGAAGCTGCGGGCCGACCATCCGGGCCGGCCGGTGCGCGGAGCCGTCGTCGGCGGTGGCCTGCTCGGGCTCGAGGCGGCCGGCGCGTTGCAGGCGCTCGGCGCCGAGGCCACCGTGGTCGAGTTCGCGCCCCGGCTGATGCCGTTGCAGGTCGACGAAGGCGGCGGAGCGCAACTGCGCCGGCTCATCGAGGCGTTGGGGGTCACCGTCCGCACCGACACGGCCACCGCCAAGATCACCGACAAACGCACCGGACGGGTGCGGGCGATGACCTTCGCCGACGGCGACTCGATCGACGTCGAGGTGGTCATCTTCGCCACCGGCGTGCGACCGCGCGACGAACTCGCCCGCGACGCCGGTCTGACGATCGGCGAGCGGGGCGGAGTGGTCGTCGACTCCGGCTGTCGCACCGACGACGAACTGGTCAGCGCGATCGGTGAAGTGGCCTGCATCGACGGTCGGGTGTGGGGGCTCGTCGCACCGGGCTACGCCATGGCGGAGGTGGTCGTCGACCGGCTGCTCGACGGTGAGGCGACCTTCCCGGGTGCCGACTCCTCGACCAAGCTGAAGTTGCTCGGCGTCGACGTCGCCTCGTTCGGTGACGCCTTCGCCACCACGTCTGGTTGTCTCGAGGTGGCCTACGCCGACGCGGTCAACGGCGTCTACAAGAAGCTCGTCGTCAGCGACGACGCCCGCACCCTGCTGGGTGGCATCCTCGTCGGCGACGCCAGCGCCTATGCTTCGCTGCGCCCGATGCTCGGTCAGGAACTCGCCTGTGACCCAGCCGCTTTGGTGGCACCCGAAGGCGGCGAAGCGGCGCAGCTGGAGCTGCCCGACGAAGCCACCGTCTGCTCGTGCAACAACGTCAGCGCCGGGCAGGTGCGCCGGGCCGTCGACCAGGAAGGGTGCTGCAGCCTCGCGGACGTGAAGGACTGCACGAAGGCCGGCACGAGCTGCGGCTCCTGCCTGCCGCTGGTCAAGAAGATCACCGAGGTGCAGCTCGCCGCGGCCGGCGTCGAGGTCACCAAGGCGCTGTGCGAACACTTCCCGATGAGCCGGGCGGAGCTGTTCGGCGCCGTGCAGGTCACCGGCCTCACCACCTTCAGCGCGATCGTAGAACGGCACGGCACCGGTCACGGCTGCGATGTCTGCAAGCCGACGGTCGCCTCGATCCTCGCCAGCCTGGGCAACGGGCACATCCTCGACGGCGAGCAGGGCGGCCTGCAGGACACCAACGACCACATGCTCGCCAACCTGCAGAAGGACGGCACCTACTCGGTGGTGCCGCGCATCCCCGGCGGCGAGATCACCCCGCAGGGCCTCATCGCGATCGGCCAGGTGGCCGCCGACTTCGACCTCTACACCAAGATCACCGGCGGCCAACGCATCGATCTGTTCGGTGCCCGGGTCGACCAGTTGCCGGCGATCTGGAAGCGGCTCGTCGACGCCGGCTTCGAGTCGGGCCACGCCTACGGCAAGTCGCTGCGCACGGTGAAGTCGTGCGTCGGACGCACCTGGTGCCGCTACGGCGTGCAGGACTCCGTGGGCATGGCGATCGCCCTCGAACTGCGCTACCGCGGATTGCGATCGCCGCACAAGCTCAAGGTCGGGGTGTCGGGTTGCGCGCGTGAGTGCGCCGAGGCCCGTGGCAAGGACGTCGGAGTCATCGCCACCGAGAAGGGATGGAATCTCTACGTCGGAGGCAACGGCGGATTCACCCCGCGCCACGCACAGTTGCTCGCCGAAGACCTCGACGATGCCGGCCTCGTGCAGGCGATCGACCGCTTCTTCATGTACTACATCCGCACCGCCGACCGGCTGCAACGCACGGCCGCCTGGCTGGAGGAGATCGACGGCGGGCTCGACCACGTGCGCGACGTGATCCTGCACGACAGCCTCGGCGTGGCCGCCGACCTCGACGCGGCGATGGCAAAGCACGTCGACTCCTACTCCGACGAGTGGCGCGACGTGCTCGACGACCCGGCCAAGCTCGCCCGGTTCGCGTCGTTCGTCAACGACGACACCCCCGACGACGACCTGCACTACGTGGTCGAGCGCGGCCAACGGCGTCCGGCCACCTCAGCCGAGCGCAGCGACCCGCAGATCGAGGTCGTCGATGCGGCGCGCCGTCCGGTGTTCCTGTCCGGTCCGACCCTGGAGATTCGCCGATGACCGATGAGATGACCGACGCGGTCACAGACGCGATGGCCGACCCGATCACAGACCCGGCGACTGCTCCCATCCACTGGACGCCGGTGGCCGACCTGGTCGCCATCCCGTTGGAACGCGCGGTGCCGGTGCGCGTGGGCGCCGCTCAGGTGGCGGTGGTGCGGCTCATCGACGGCTCGATCCACGCCGTCGGCAACCGGGACCCGTTCAGCGGGGCGCAGGTGATGGCCCGCGGCATCGTGGGATCGATCTGCGTCGGAGGCACGATTCACCGTACGCTTGTTTCTCCTATGTATAAGCAGACGTTCTACTTGGCGTCCGGTCGGTGCACGACCGACGATCAGGTCTGCCTGGGCACCTGGAGCACCCGGGTGGTCGACGACCGGCTCGAGGTCGGCGAGTGCGTCGTCCCGCCGACCACGACGGATGTGTTGAGGGCATGACCCCGTTGCACGCGATGGATCTCGCCGGTAAGCCGGTGCTCGTCGTCGGGGGCGGCCCGATCTCGGCCGCTCGGGTGGCGGCGCTGCTCGCGACCGGCGCGACCGTGCGCGTGCACGCACCTACCCTGGGCGAAGACCTGCGCGATCTCTACGCGTCGGACGCGTTCGCCTGGAACACCGCCGCGGTGACCGCCGCTGATCTTGCCGACGTGTGGCTGGTCTCGGCCGACGAACAAGACCCCGCCGAGACCGAGCGGCTGCGTGCCCTTGCCACCGCGGCGAAGGCGTGGTTCGAGGGCGGCGACGCGCGCACCTACGACGCCGCGACGATCGACGACGCGGTCATCGAGGCCAACGTGACGCTGCGCGAACTCCGTCCCGAATCCTCGACCGGCAAGGTCGTGCTGGTGGGTGGCGGCCCGGGCGCCGACGACCTCATCACCGTGCGCGGACGCCGCGAACTGGCCCGCGCCGATGTGGTCGTCACCGACCGCCTCGCCCCCGTCGGGCTGCTGCGCAGCCTGGGCTCGACCGCCGAGGTCGTCGACGTCGGCAAGACCCCCTACCGCCACCCCGTGCCGCAGCACGAGATCAACCAGATCCTCATCGACCGCGCCCGCCGCGGGCGGTACGTCGTGCGGCTCAAGGGCGGCGACCCGTTCGTTCTCGGACGCGGCGGCGAGGAATGGATCGCCTGCCGCGAGGCCGACGTCGAGGTCGAGGTCGTGCCCGGCGTGAGTTCGGCCTTCGCCGCGCCGCTGGCCGGACTGGTGCCGGTGACCCACCGCGGGGTGGCCGCCGGCGTGCTGATGATCTCGGGTCACGACGAGGTGTCGCCGGACGTGCTCGTGCAGTGGCCGCACACGATCGTCGTGCTCATGGGCATGGGGCGGTTGCCCGAACTCGCCGCGTCGCTGGTGAGCGCCGGCAAAGACCCCGCGACCCCGGTGGCGGTGGTGCACAAGGCATACAGCCCGCAGCAGCGCAGCGTGCGCGGCACCCTCGCCACGATCACCGAGCAGGTGCTGACGCAGCAGATCGGCAATCCCGCGGTGATCGTCATCGGCGACGTCGTCGGCCAACTCGCCGATCCCACCGATCTCACCGACCCCGACGGTGCTGACCCGGGCAACCCGCACGCCGTGAACGGATCTTCGTGAACCCGGTGGGCGACCAACTGGTCGGTGCCCGGGTGTTGCTCACCGGGCAGCGCCGCAGCGCCGAGCTCGCCGCAGCCCTCGAGCGGCGCGGTGCGCAGATCGCGCACGCCCCCACCCTGTCGGTGGTGCCTCACGTCGACGATGCCGAACTCCTGCGCGCGACAAAGGAGTTGATCGCCGAACCGCCGCAGATCGTGGTTGGCACGACCGGTGTCGGCTTCACCGGATGGATCGAGGCCGCCGACGCCGCGGGCCTCGCCGACGAACTTCTCGCCATGCTGCGCGACACCCGCATCATCGCCCGCGGCCCGAAGACCAGCGGCGCGCTGCGCGCCGCCGGACTCGAACCCGACTGGGTGGCTGAATCGGAGACCAACGCCGAGGTGCGCGACTTCCTGCTGTCCGAATCGATCGCCGACCTGCGGATCGCGGTGCAACACCACGGCGCCGGCTCCGACGGTCTCGACGAGGCGTTCACCGACGCGGGCGCCACGGTGCAACCGCTCGTGGTCTACCGCTGGGGGCCGGCTGCCGACCCCCGAGCCGTCGCGGACGGCGTCCGCCGCGTGGTCGACCGGGAGTACGACTCGGTGGTCTTCACCTCCGCACCCGGAGCACAGGCCTTCCTCGACAGCGCCCGCGGCCTGGGTATGGAGCGGGAGTGTGTGGCGGCGATGGCCGTCGACGGCGGCGTCGTCGCCGCGGCCGTCGGCCCGGTCACCGCGGCCCCGTTGCGGGTGGTCGGGATCGATCCGATGGTGCCCGACCGTTTCCGGCTCGGCGCGCTGGTGCGGTCGTTGGTGGCGCACCTGCCGGTGCACGCGACACAGGCGGTCACCCCGGCGGGCACCCTGCGGGTCTGGCGTTCGGAGGCGGTGCTCGACGGCCGGCGGCTCAGCCTGTCACCGGCCGGCCTGGCGGTGCTGCACCGCCTCGCGGCCGCCGACGGTGCGGTGGTGACCCGCGAGCAGATCCTCGCGGTGCTGCCCGGCACCGCCGTCGACCCGCACGTCGCCGAGGTCGCCGTCGCCCGACTGCGCGACGCGCTGCCCGACCGTGATCTGGTCACCACCGTCGTCAAGCGGGGTTACCGCCTGGCGGTGGCCGACCGATGACGCGTGCGCTCGTCGTCTGCGCCCACGGCACCGACAACCCGCAGGGGCAGGCTGTCGTGCGCTCGATCGTCGCGCAGGTCGCGCGCCGTCGCCCCGACCTCACCGTGCGCGAGGCGTACGTCGACGTGCAGCAACCGGAGTTGCCGCAGGTCGTGAACGACCTTGCGGCGCAGCACGATTCGGTGGTGGTCGTGCCGCTGCTGCTGTCGTCGGGCTTCCACACCGAGGTTGACGTGGCGCAGGCCGTGGCGGCCCACCCGCACGCCCACGCCGCGCCCGCGCTCGGTCCGCACGCGTTGCTGGCGCAGGTGCTCGTCGACCGGCTCGTCGACGCCGGCGCGACGCTGAACGCCCCGGTGGTGCTCGCCGTCGCCGGATCGAGCCGCGCCGCCGGCGCGACGGACGCCGAACGGATGCGTGACCTGCTCGCCGAACGCTGGGCCGGGACGGTCGCGCTGGGCTATCTGGCCGCGCGGCAGCCTTCGGTGGACGACGCCGTCCGGGTGGTTGCCGCAGAGCACGGCGGCGACCCGGGCGCGGTGGTCGTCGCGAGTTACCTCATGGGGTCCGGCTTCTTCCACGACCGGCTCACCGGCCTCGGGGCATGGGTGTCGGCGCCGCTGGGCGACGACCCGCGGCTGGCCGAGTTGGTGCTGCGGCGGTTCGAGGGTGTGGACAGCTGATCCGGGAGCCGACCAGCACGTAGGCTGAGCGGCAATGCAACCGAAGGAGACTTGCTGATGACGTGGGTTCTGCTCGCCATCGTCCTGATCATCGTCCTGCTCGTGGTGTGGGGCATCTCGTCCTACAACGGCCTGGTGAAGAAGCGTAACCAGGTGCAGGAGGCCTGGCACCAGATCGACGTCGAACTCAAGCGACGTCACGACCTCATCCCCAACCTCATCGAGACCGTGAAGGGATACGCCCAGCACGAACGCGCAACGCTCGACGAAGTGCTGCGCGCCCGCTCGGCCGCGATCAGCGGCGGCGACACACCGGCAACCGCTGCGCAGAACGAGGGCCAGTTGACCCAGGCGCTCGGACGCCTCATGGCGGTTGCCGAGGCCTACCCGGATCTGAAGTCGAACTCCAACTTCCTCGGACTGCAGAACGAACTGTCGTCCACCGAGGACCGCATCGCCTCGGGTCGCCGCTACTACAACGCGATCGTCCGCGAACTCAACACCGCGATCGAGTCGATCCCGACCAAATTCCTCGCGGGTCCGGCCGGTGTCGCGCGGGCCGAGTACTTCGAAGCCGAAGGCAACGAGCGCGCCGTCCCGAACGTGAACTTCGGCACCGGTCCCGGCGGCACCGCAGGTGGTCCCGGCGGGTACAACATGCCCGACCCAGGTGACCCGGTCGAGCCGCACTCAACGCAGTACCCGCAGATCGAGCAGCAGGGTACGACGCCGAATCCCCTTCCAGGACAGCAGTATCCGCGCCAGCAGTCGCAGCCGCAGGGTTACCCGCAGCAGGGTGGCCAGCAGCCGCAGGGCTACCCGGGCCAGGGCAACTGACCGCCTCGTAACAGTCGGAGCAGAACGAAAGGTCCGGACACCCCCGCGGTGCCCGGACCTTTCGCGAAGCAGTACGTCAGGCGCGCACCAGACGCAGGTATGGGTTTCGCGAGGTCCACCAAGAGAGCATCAACTTCGCAGGTCAGTGCGCTTTGCCGACTACTGTGATGACGTGAGTACGGCGACGCTGCAACGCGATTCATCGGGTCTGCTGCCGTTGTGGCGCGCCGCCCAGGTGTTCCGTCTCGCCTCGCTGATCTATGCCGGTGCGGTGCAGTGGACCGTGGTCGAGCATTACGTCCGACCCTTGCTGAGTTGGGCCGTCTTCGCCCTGATGTTGGTCTGGTCAGGCATCGCGGCGATGCTGCTCGCGTTCGGGTACCGCCGCCGCCGGCAGGTCGTAGCAGCCGAGGTCGTGGTGACGCTGTTGCTCATGGCGAGCACCTTGATGGTGGGCGGTAAGAACAACTACTTCGATCGCCACCAGACGGTGCCCACGACCTTCTGGGCCGCGAATGCGGTTGTGTCCGTTGCGATCCTGCTCGGTCCGTGGTGGGGACTGGCGTGCGCCGGTCTCGTCGGGCTGTCGGCGCTCGCGATCTGCAACCAACTCGACAACATCGGTTTCGACGCGACGCTACCGATTCTGCTGACCGTCGGCCTTGCGGTCGGGATGGGAGCCCAGATCGTCCGGCGTGCCCGCGAGCAGATAGACCGGGCGATCCGGCTCGAGGCGGCCGCATCGGAGCGCGAACGACTGGCCCGGGAGGTGCACGACTCGACCCTCCAGGTGCTCGCGCTCGTGCGTCGCAGGGGCGCGGAAATCGGTGGTCCGACAGCCGAACTCGCCCGACTGGCCGCGGAGCAGGAGGACGCGTTACGCAAACTGCTGTCTCGTCAGGCAGGCGTCAAGGCGCCGGGGCCGGTGCAGCGTGACCTGCGATCACGCCTTGAGGAAGTACTGCCGACGCAGGCTTCCCTCGCCGCGCCCGGGCAACCGATCGTGCTGCCCGAGCAGATGACCGACGAGATCGTGGCCGTCGTGTGTGCCGCGATCGACAACACCGCCAAGCATGCCGGCGCCGATGCGAGGTCGTACGTCCTGCTCGAGGACGACGGCGAGGAGATCGTGGTGACGGTGCGGGACGACGGTGCGGGCTTCGACCCGTCCCGGCTCGCCGAGGCAGCGGCCGAGGGCAGGATGGGTGTGAGCAAGTCGATCAGGGGTCGCGTCACCGACCTCGGCGGCACGGTCGACCTGTTCACCGCGCCCGGTGAGGGCACCGAGTGGGAAGTACATATTCCGTCGACGGGAGCCGAGCAGCGATGACGACGATCATGGTGGTCGACGACCACCCGATGTGGCGCGACGGTGTCGGTCGTGACCTCACCGAGCACGGATTCGAGGTGGTCGCAACAGCGGATTCTGTTGCGGCAGCGGCGAATCGAGCAGCTGCGACCAAGCCTGACGTCGTCCTGATGGACATGCACCTTCCGGACGGAAACGGCGCACAGGCGACGGTCGCCGTGCTGGAACACTCACCGTCGACCCGGATTCTCGTGCTGTCCGCGTCCTCCGAGCGCGAGGACGTGCTGGAAGCGGTCAAGGCCGGTGCCAGCGGATACCTGGTGAAGTCGGCGAGCCAAGCTGAACTCGTGGAGGCCGTCACCGCAACTGCCGAGGGACAAGCGATCTTCACGCCCGGCCTGGCCGGTCTGGTGCTGGGGGAGTACCGCCGGATGGCGACCGTCCCGACGGGCGAGGGACCGGACCTGCCCAAGCTCACCGACCGCGAGACCGAGGTACTCCGGTTTGTCGCAAAAGGCCTGAGCGCCAAGCAGATCGGCACCCGCCTCGGCGTCTCGCACCGCACCGTCGAGAACCACGTCCAGTCGTCCTTGCGCAAACTCCAGCTGAGCAACCGCGTCGAGTTGGCGAGGTACGCCATGGAGCACGGCCTCGACTGAGACCCGGCTCCGGTGTGAACGCCGTCGTCTGTACGCGTAGGTAGGGGAACGTTCAGGAAGTACCTATGTCGGTTGAGTAGTGCTACTCATGTCCGTTCGGCCGCGCCGAACCAGGGTTGAAGGCATGAACACGACACCGAACACTCAGCCCGGCCCGCAGGGTCAGCACCAGTACCCGAACGGCGCTCACTACAACACCGGGTCCGGTCCGCAGCCGGACTATCAATACCCTCCGCTGCGACCACAGGTCCGCCGACCGTGGTGGGAGCGCGACGGTGTCATCGGCAAGATCTTCGCCGGCGCAGGGGTCTTCGTAACCCTCATCGGCGTCGTCATGCTGCTGGTCATCGCTGCCCGAGCAGGACTGCTGCGCCCCGAGATTCGCGTGGCCGGCGGCGCACTGCTGTCCGGTCTGCTGCTCGCAGGATCGATTCGCCTGGAGCCGCGCCTCGGTGGACGCATCGGTGCCGTCGCACTGGCCGCGACCGGTACCGCCGGCCTCTTCCTGTGCGTGGTCGCGGCGACCAACTTCTACGAATGGATCCCCGGAGCCGCCGGACTCGTGATCGCCGCGGCGATCGCGGCCGGCACGGTGGCGATCGCGATGCGCTGGAACTCTCAGGCTCTTGCGGTGATGATGACCGCCGGAGTCGGCGTGCTCGCCCCGGTGCTGACCGAAGGTCTCACCGTCCCGCTGATCGCCTTCCTCGTGCTGTTGCAGGCGGCCGGCTGCGTCCCCGAGTTCTCCAAGGACTGGCCGGCCATCGCAGCCGCCCGCACCCTGCCGGTGGCGCTCGCGGCGACGGTCGCCGCAGAACTGGAGTCGTACCGGGCCAGCACGCACATCGCGGCCTACCTCGTAGCCACGATCGCTCTCGCCTCGGCACTGACGGCGAGCCGTCGCACGAACGAATGGATCACTGCCTGCGTGTACGCCGTCGCGAGTGTGCCGATGATCGTCGCCGTCACTTCGCTGACCGGTCCGGTCGCCGCGATCACCGGCGCGGCGATCGCGGCTATGACCCTCGGCGCGGTGATCGCCGCCCGACCGGTGGGTGCCGGTACCTCTGCAGCCGCGGCTCTCGTGGTCGGTGCTGCGCTGATGGCGTCCGCGGTGACCGTCACCCGCGGTCCGTGGTTGTCGGTGATCCTGCTCGGTATCGGTGTCGTCCTGGCAGCGTCCACCCACCAGGTGAAGAACCACTACGCCGCGGCGTTGTCGATCGTCTTCACCGCGGCCGGGTACCTCGCCGTCGCTGTCACGGGAGTCGGGACCTCGGTCGAGGACGAGCCCGGCGTCGCGTTCACCTCGGGTCTGTTGATGACGATCTCCACTCTGCTGATCGCGCTGGTCGGTGTGCGCCGCTACGGTGCGGACAAGGAAGGTGCCACCGCGCTCGGCACGATCGCTCTGCTGGCGAGCACCGGTCTGGTGCACCGCGGACTGTTCGCCCTCGTGCTCGGCGACGGCGGCCGCCCGGTTGCGCAGTTCGCGATCACGGTGACCTGGATGCTGATCGCTTCGGCGCTGCTGTGGCTGAGCCTACGCGTGGAGGGCAGCGCGACCGCGACCGTTTCGATGGGGCTGAGCGTCAGTGTCCTGGCGCTGGGCAAGCTGTTCCTGCACGATTTGTCCAGTCTGGACGGCATCGTCCGCGCCGGTGCCTTTATCGTCGTCGGTCTCACGCTCCTGGCGGCAGGCGCCGGGTACGCTCAGGCGTTCGCGAAGCGGGCCGCCGCACGTCGGGTGGAGGTGGAGCAGAGCGCCCCTCAACAACCGCGCCCGATGGTGACCTGGTGAGCGGCATCGCAGACAGCGAGGCGCCCGGACCGACGCGGTCCGGGCGCCTCGGCGCGGTCGCCGATCAGTTCTTGTGATCGCCGGTGACGATGTCGCGGGCCGCGTTCGTGGTCTCGTCGATGATCGCCTCGGCCTGGCGGCGGTGGCGGATGTACTCGACGATCATCGGCAGCACCGAGAACGCCACGATGATCAGGATGGCGGTCTCTAGGTTGTCGCGCACGAACGCCACGTTGCCCAGCAGCGCGCCGGCTCCGACGATCAGCCCGACCCACAGGACGGCGCCGACACCCGACCAGGTGAAGAACCGACGGCGATCCATCTTGGAGACGCCGGCGACGACGGTGATGAACGTGCGCACGATCGGCACGAAGCGTCCGATGACCAGGGCCTTGTTGCCGTGCTTGTCGAAGAACGCGTTGGTCTGGTCGAAGTACTTGCGCTTGATGATGCGCCCGTCCCGCTCGTACAGCGGTTCACCGAGTTTGCGTCCGATCTCGTAGCCGACGACGTTGCCGGCGAACGCTGCGATCATCAGCGCTGGGATCGACAGGTACAGCGGGATGCCGATGCCCTGGGAGCTGACCGAGAACATGCCGACCGCGAACAGCAGCGAGTCGCCGGGCAGGATCGGGAAGAACAGGCCGCACTCGATGAAGATGATCGCGAGCGAGATCCAGAAGAACGCCCCGCCGTACTGCTCGAGGAGCCACGCAGGGTCCATCCAGCTCGGGCCGAGAGCGACAGGAGCGAAAGTATGCATCACGGGACACCAGCGTACGGGGACGGATGATCGTTCCCTGAATGTCGCCCGCGAGCCGCCGTAATCGGCGGTGTCGCCGCCACTGAACGGGTGACCAATCTGTGGAATCGCCCGAATTCGGGCGGCGCAGCCCGCGTACGCTTCGGCCATGGTGCGTTCTTCCTCCGCCGGCCTGTTCGCCCGGCGTATCGGTGTGGTGTCCACGGTCGTCCTGCTCGCTGCGTGCGGTGCGCCGAAGTCGGATTCGTCGAGCTCGACCAGTTCGTCGGCGGCCGGTTCGGGTACGTCGGCTGCGGCGTCCTGCGACAAGGCGTCGCTGAAGACGAAGACCGCGGGCAAGTTGACGATCGGCACCGACAACCCGGCCTACGAGCCGTGGTTCTCCGACAACGCCCCGAGCAACGGCAAGGGGTACGAGTCGGCCGTCGCCTACGCGATCGCCCAGGAACTCGGTTACACCAAGGCCGAGGTGGTCTGGGCGAAGGTGCCGTTCAACAATGTGATCACCCCCGGCCCGAAGGCGTTCGACCTCGACCTCAACCAGGTCTCGATCAGCGAGGACCGCCGCAAGGCCGTCGACTTCTCCAGCGGTTACTACGACGTCACCCAGGTCGTCATCACCTACAAGGGCAGCCCGCTCGACGGCAAGACGACGGTCGCCGACCTGAAGAACGCCAAGCTCGGTGCGCAGGTGGGCACCACCTCGTACACCGCGCTGAAGGACCAGATCAAGCCGAGCAAGGACCCCTCGGTCTTCGACACCAACGACCTCGCCGTCCAGGCGCTCAAGAGCCACCAGGTCGACGGCATCGTCGTCGACCTGCCGACCGCGTTCTACATGACCGCGGCGCAGATGGACGACAAGGGCGCGATCGTCGGGCAGCTGCCGGCCGCCGACAAGCCCGAGCAGTTCGGTGCGGTGCTGCCGAAGGGTTCTGCCCTCACTGAGTGCGTCACCAAGGCGGTCGACGCGCTGCGGTCGAAGGGCACCCTGACCCAGCTCGCCGACGAGTGGCTGTCCAAGCAGGGCGCGCCGAAGCTGTCGTGACCCGCCGCGTCCGCCCAGCAGTCGTCGTCGGGAGCCGGCGATGACCGCTGCCCCGAACGAAGCAACGACCAAGGACGACTGGACCCCGTCGGCCGTCGAGCGGGAACGGGCCGCCTACCGGGCGAGCCGGCAACGGCGATCCGCGCTCATCGCGACGTTGAGCACGATCGTGGTGCTCGGTGTCGCCGGCACGTTGCTGGTCACCAGCCCGGGCTGGGCCGCCGTGCACGAAACCTTCTTCAACTGGGAGAAGGCGAAGGAGTCGTTCCCCGATGTGCTGCGCGGGCTCTGGCTGAACATCAGGGTGATGCTCATCTGCGGCGTCGTCATCCTCGCGTTCTCGATGCTGCTTGCGGTGATGCGCACGCTGCGCGGCCCGGTGTTCTTTCCGTTACGGATGTTCGCGGTGGTCTACACCGACATGTTCCGCGGTCTGCCGTTGCTGCTGTTGCTGCTGCTGCTGGGGTTCGGCATGCCGGCGCTGGGTCTGCAGGGGCTGCCCGACACCAGCATCTTCTGGGGTGGCGTCGCGCTGGTGCTGTCCTATTCGGCGTACGTCGCGGAGGTGCTGCGCGCCGGCATCGAATCGGTGCACCCGTCGCAGCGTGCTGCTGCCCGGTCGCTCGGGCTCGGCTACGGCCAGACGTTGCGGTTCGTGGTGATGCCGCAGGCGGTGCGTCGGGTCATCCCGGCCCTGATGAACGACCTCGTGTCGCTGCAGAAGGACTCCGGTCTCATCGCGGTGCTCGGTGTGGTCGACGCGATCAAAGCGGCCCAGATCTCCACCGCCACCGACTTCAACTTCACGCCGTACGTCGTCGCCGGCTTCCTGTTCGTCTGCCTCACGGTGCCGATGGCACGGTTCACCGACTGGTACGCGCGCAAGCAGGGCTTCCAGGGTGCGGGAGGGATGCTGTGAGCCTGCTCGAACTCGACGGTGTGCGGAAGACCTTCGGCGCGCACACCGTGCTGCGGCAGGTCGACCTCGCCGTCGACGAAGGCGAGTGCGTCGTGCTCATCGGGGCCTCCGGCTCGGGCAAGTCGACGATCCTGCGCTGCATCAACCTGCTGGAGGAGGTCGACGACGGTGTCGTCACCTTCGCCGGACGCGACATCACCGACCCGCGGGTCGATGTCGACAAGGTGCGTGCCCAGATGGGTGTCGTCTTCCAGGCGTACAACCTGTTCCCGCACATGAGTGTGCTCGACAACGTGACGCTCGCGCCGGTACGTGTGCACAAGCGCGACCGAGCCGAGGCCCGCGATGCGGCGATGGGCATGCTCGAGCGGGTCGGCCTGGCGCACAAGGCGAAAGCCCGCCCCGACGACCTCTCAGGTGGTCAGCAGCAGCGCGTCGCGATCGCTCGCGCGCTGGTGAACTCCCCGCGGCTGATGCTGCTCGACGAGGTCACCTCCGCGCTCGACCCCGAACTCGTCGGGGAGGTGCTCGATCTGCTTGGCGAACTCAAGCAGGAGGGCGTCACGATGATCCTCAACACCCACGAGATGGGGTTCGCCCGCTCGGTGGCCGACCAGGTGTGCTTCCTCGACGGCGGACAGATCGTCGAACGCGGCGCCCCTGAGCAGGTGCTGGACCATTCGGAGAACCCCCGTCTGCAGCAGTTCCTGTCGCGTCTGCTGCACTGAGCCGCGTGTCCCAGCAGAACTCGGGCGACAGCCAGGTCGAGGACGAGATCGGTGTCGGGCCCTGGCCCGGCGACTGGCCGGTCGACGATTCCGGTGCCGTGCAGGCGCCCTACGACGAGCAGTTGTTACGTGACGGCGACCGGCGCAACGTCGAGGACCGCTACCGCTACTGGACCCTCGAGGCGATCGTCGCCGACCTCGACACCTCCCGACACGACTTCCATGTCGCGGTCGAGAACTGGGAGCACGACTTCAACATCGGTTCGGTGATCCGCACCGCGAACGCGTTCAACGCCAAGGCTTTCCACATCGTCGGCAAGCGGCGGTGGAATCGGCGCGGCGCGATGGTCACCGACCGCTACCAGCACGAGTTCCACCACCCGACGGCGCAGGACCTCGCCGACTGGGCGGCTGCCGAGGGTCTGACGCTGGTGGGTATCGACAACGTGCCGGGCTCGGTGCCGATCGAGCCCTACGACCTGCCGCGCGGGTGCGTGCTGGTCTTCGGGCAGGAGGGGCCGGGGTTGTCGGCGCCGATGCGCGAGGTGTGCGAGGTGATCCTGCACATCGAGCAGTACGGCTCCACCCGTTCGATCAACGCCGGTGCGGCGGCGGCGGTGGCGATGCACGCGTGGGTCCGTCGACACGTCTGGGGTCAGCGGCCCGTCGTCTGAGTGCTGCGGTGGGCCGGTCTGAATGACGAGGCGGACACTCGCGCTGCAACTCGACCTCCGGCGCCGACCGAAACCGCGGAATTCCGCGGTTCTTGCTACCCAGGCCGCGCGAGTTGCAGCGCGGGTGTCCGGTCTGCCGATCGCCCGCCCAGACTCGCGTCGTACCGTGCAGCCATGAGCGCACGAAACGGAATGAGCCTGTTGCCCGCGACCGAGGTCCACACCGCGCCGGTCGTGGCGTTGGGACTGGTCGGCGGATTCCTGGTCGCCCGCGAGAGCGGCATCCGTCCGCTGGGTGGCGTGCTGTTGGCCGGTTGCGGCGCACTGGCCGGACGCACCTGGCTGGCCAAGGGTGGCCCGGTCACCGCCGGCGCGCTGAGCGCTCTGTACCTGGGCGGCTTCGGCGGTTCGCACCCGCTGGCCAAGAAGATCGGCGCGTGGCCCTCGGTCGCTGCCGTCACGGCGCTCGCTGCCGGTGCGGCGTACGTTGCGTCCGACCGCCGCTGAGCTCACGCCGCGCCGGCCGAGGAGCCCGGTCGTTGAAGAGCCCGGTCGTTGAAGAGCCCGGCGGGTTGAGGTTGATACTGGCCGCCTAAGTCGGCTCCACCACGACTGGATTCTGCCCGACCCGGCCGGGCCCCAACGGATCAGCCGGCCTCAGCACCCTCATCACGACGGATTGGGGGCATCGGCTGGCAGTATTAGAGCGTGGAGTCTCGGATGGTCGCCGCTGACGAAGAAGTCTGTCTCCACGTTGCGACGTGCGGCGAGGGCCCTGATGTGCTGGTCCTGTCGGGAGGGCCCGGATGCGTGAATTACCTGTCCGATGAGACATTGGCTCCGCACGGATTCCGCGCGTGGTTTCCCGACCCTCGCGGGGTGGGCCGTTCCGGCGGCGGCCCGCATGACATGGCGCAAGCGGTCCTGGATCTCGAAACCATTCGTCACGAGCTTGGCATCGCCGCCTGGATGGTTGTTGGACATTCCTGGGGATCGGACCTCGCAGTGTGCTACGCGCTGGAGCACCCTGCGCGTGTCAAGGTGGTGATTGGTGTCACTGGTCATGGCCTGCATCGTGACCGGGAGTGGTCCGACGCCTACGAAGCCGGTAAGTCGGGTGAACCATCAATCGCGATCGACTTCGTGCCGGAGATTCACGATTCCTTGTGGACATCCTTTCCGGACTGGATTCACCAGCCCACCCTCTGGCGACGCCTGGCTGACACGGCCGTCCCCATGCGCTTCATCGGAGCCGGCCACGACATCCGTCCGAACTGGCCATTGAGACAGCTGGCGGCGCTCGTGCCCCGCGGTGAGTTCGAGTTCGTACCCGACGTTGTCCACGACTTCTGGCATACAGACAGCCGCTATGGCGTGCAACTATCACCGATGCCTGCATGCGCTATCTCTGATTCGGGCCCTCCACGCACGGCTCGCGCATGGCGGTGCGTCAGCCTCAGAGGAAGCGGGCTCCCTCGACGGAGGACTTCGGGCTCACCTTGCCGATGCGGGCGAGGATCAGCTGGGTCGTCGAGTCGACGTCGCCGGTCTCATCAAGGATCACTTCGCCCGGCACGTTCAAAACGTCGTTGGCGACGTACCACTGCCGAAGCCTGTCAGGCTCGACCTCCGCTCGCACCGGGCGCCCCTCGTGTCGGCGCAACGTCTCCTCCAAGGGAACATCCAGATAGAACACATGAGCCGGTCCGCGATGAGTATCGATCAACTCGCGCAGCATGTCGCCGTAGTGCTCGGAGAAGAAGATCCCTTCGAGGATGACGTGGTAGCCGATACTGACGCAGTATCTGGCGCTCTCCGCGATGAAGGCGATGTTGTCCCCGCCCGCCACGTCATGTTCGCGCAGAACGGTTCGACGGAAGTGATCCTGGCCGATGTTCGCCGTACCTCTCCCCATGGCGAGCTGTAGTCGCCGGGCGATGGTTGTCTTGCCCGATCCGGAATTGCCGCGCAGGACTACCAGGTGCTCACCGCTCACGCTTATGACTATGCCCTAGTCCGGGAGGTCCGATTTGCGATGCCAAGGACGCTTTCAACCCCTCGCGACCGAGTTCGAACCGACGGTGCACGCTGTCACGCGACTGCGGTCTCGGTGTGGGCGTAGTGCCAGGTGACGCCGGTGTCGGTGACGGTGGCGGTGAGGTGGTCGCGGTGGACGATGCGGTGGTGGGTGCTGCACAGGAGGGCACTGTTCGCCAACGAGGTGTCGCCGCCGGCCCACCAGGATTCGACGTGGTGGACGTCGCACATGATCGGTGGTCGGTCGCAGCCGGCGTAGGTGCAGTGTTTGTCGCGGTGGATCACGGCTCTTCGGAGTTCGTCTTCCACCAAGCGTTTCTTGCGGCCGATGTTGAGGGGTTGGTTCTTCGATCCGAGGACCATCGGCAGGATCTTCGCGTCGCAGGCGAGTTGTCGGACGGTGTCGGGGGTGATGCCGGTGCCGGTGTCGGAGATGCCGAGGCCGGCGAGGATTCCGGCGAGGACGGGGAAGTCGATCGTGACGACCAACGTGGCGGATCCGCGGTGTTTGATCTCCCCGTCTGCGTCGACGGCTTCGGCGCCGAGACCCAGCAGCAACACCAGGGCGTCGGCGCGACGCTTCCCGGCGCTCCTGAGGTCGGGCTCACCGGTCTTCTGTGACGTGCCGTCTGGGCCCGGGGTGTGCCGGTGGTGCGGATCATCGCAACACGCTGATTTCGGTGATGGTCCGGCGAGCGAGTCGACGGCCTGCTTCAACTGTTCGGCGTGATCGGGCGACAGGTCGGCGGTGAACCTCACCATCCCGTTCGGTTCGTCCGACCAGGACAGTGATTCGACGCGTTGGTGCTCGTCCTCAGCCTGGTCGAGGACCTCGTCGCCGTACTGGGCGAGGATGCTCTTGGTGACTTCCCGGACGGTTTTCGCGCCGGCCCCGACGTCGAGGGTGAGCAACCAGCCGTAGATCTCCTCGCGGCTCGCGGTCGGGATGACTGCCCGGATTTTGTCGATGTTGTCGAGGCAGGTTTTCGCGATGGTGGTGTTGGTCCGCCCCGACTGCAATGCATCTGCCAACGGTTTGTTGAGCGGGGAGCGGACGGCGTCGGCGATCTTCGCGATCCGGGAGGCGTGGGAGGGTTCGAGACCGCACTGCCACGGCTCGTCCACATCATCGGCGGAGGCGGGGCCAGGTTTGTCGACCGGCACGAGCGGCCCTGCAGCAGAGACGGTGTCGGCACTCAACACAGCGGTGGCGGACTCGCCAGTCGACAGCCGCCGGACCCACTGCGTCGCATCAGCCGCTGTTGACCGGTACACCGCACCACGCTCGATCGCGTCGGACGCGATGCTCACCATGGCTGCTTCGGTCTGTTGGTGCACCAGCGCGAGTGATCTCATCGCCGCAGTGAGTTCGGCATCAGTGAGGTTGTCGGTCAACTGCGCCAGCCGGGTCACCGCGGACAACGCGTCCGACACCACTGCCGCGCAGGAGGCAGCTTCACCCGGATACGAGTCGTGCATGCCTTCGGACAACGCCTCGAACGATTCGTCGGTGGTCATGCCGGTGCCTCCTCCCCAGGTGCTTTCGGACTACCTTCATCGTACGCTTGTTCGATCCAGAAGGGAAGACTTTGCACGACGAATTCTCTTGAAAGACACAAGAATTCGATACCCATCGGTATCCACAGCCCTAACCGGAAGGCTGGTTTGTCCACAGGCAAATCAGGGCTGGCTGGGTGGGCTGTGGACAGGCAGTGACACCACTCGCAAAGGCTGCACGTCGGCACATGGTCGATCGCCGGTGGCGCACACGGCGCCACGGGCGTTCGCGGCAGCGAGATCCGCGCGACGGGAAACTGAACGAGTTTTCTTCGCGCGGCTGTCGATGTTCGTCGACCCCGTTCGTCATGGTGATGTCAGAACACATCGAAACAAGGAGCGAACATGGCCAGGTATCTGATTCTGCTGCCGGCACCCGAGGCCGAGTGGGCGAACCTGCCGATCGAGGAACACGAGAAGGGCATGCGGGCGCACGCCCGTTTCAACCGGGAACTCGAGGAAGGCGGGCACACGGTCGTCACGGCGAGCCCACTGACGGCGTCGGCACGGGCGGTGTCGATGCGACCCGACGGCAAGGGTGGCACCACCGTCACCGACGGGCCGTTCACGGAGTCGGTGGAGCAGATCGTCGGCTTCTACTTGATCGAGTCGAACGACCGAGACGGCCTGCTGAAGATCTGTGCGCAACTGGCCAGCACCGGAGACCTCATCGAGTTCCGCGAGTTGGCGCAGGAGCCCGAGGATCTCGTATTCCCGCACCCCGACCTCGAGGAGCACTGAGATGACCGAGTACATGGTGCTGATCGTCGGCGACGCCGACCGCTGGTGGACGACGATGACGGCCGAGGAGCGCAAACACGGCTACGAGCAGTACAGCCTGTTCAGCAAGTCGCTGGTCGAGCGCGGCCACAAGATCACCGGCGGCGCTGAACTGCACGCCTCCACCGAGGCGAAGCATCTGCCGCCGGGCACGACGACGGTGACCGACGGCCCGTTCGCCGAGACCACCGAACAGATCGGCGGCTTCTATACGGTCGAGACCGACGACGTAGACGACCTGCTCGACTGCTGCACGATCCTCACCGCGATCGGTGAAGGCATCGAGCTGCGACGCGTCGTGCAACCCGAGGAGCGGGCGTCATGAAGAAGTACTTCGTGCTCATCGCCTACAGCCCCGACACCTGGAACGCCGCATCGACCGAGCAGCAGCAGGCGTGGCACCAAGATCATGTGCAATTCCATCGCGAGGTGGGTGAGCACATCCTCTCCGGCGAGGCACTGGACGGCGTGAGCACGGCAACCACCTTGCGGCACAAGGACGGTCGGCCGACCCTGACCGACGGCCCGTTCGCCGAGACGACCGAGACGATCGGCGGCTACTACCTGGTGGAGGCGACCGATCTCGACCAAGCGGTGGCGTGGTGCGAACTGCTGCCGGACTGCTACAGCCTGGAGATCAGGCCTGTCGTCGACATCGACGTCTCGGCGTAGATGTCGCTCGAATTGATCCACCGCGACGAGTGGGGCCGACTGCTGGCCCTGCTCGTCGCACACTCGCGCCGCCTCGACCTCGCCGAGGACGCGCTGGCCGAGGCGTTCGAACAGGCGGCGCGCGTCTGGCCGGGAGACGGCACTCCGACCAACCCGGCCGGCTGGCTGATGACGACCGCGAAGCGGCGCATCACCGACCGGATCAGAGCCGAGGCGATGGCGGCTCGCAAACAGCCGTTGCTGACGATCGACGAGCGGAATCGCATGCAGGACAACGAGTGTGGCGACGACCTGTTGCGCCTCGTGCTGCTCGCGGCGCACCCGGCACTCGCGCCCGAGGCGGGCGCCGCACTGACCCTCCGGCTCGTGCTCGGCGTGCCGACCGGCGACATCGCCAAACTCTTCCTGGTGAGTGAGCCGACGATGGCGGCGCGGCTGACTCGCGCGCGCAAGAAGGTCGTCGCTGCGGGCATCCCGCTCGCCCTGCCTGACGCCCGGGTGCTGCCCGGACGTCTCGACACCGTGGCCCAAGTCGCCTATCTGGCGTTCACCGCCGGCTACGCACCCGGCAGCGGCCCCGACCTCGTGCGGGTCGAACTGGCCGGTGAGGCAATCCGATTGGTGCGGTTGATGCGTTCGAGCAGCCCGGTTGCCCGGGCCAGCCAGTCGCTCACAGCCCTTCTCGCACTCATGCTCCTGCAGCACTCCCGGCGCGACGCACGCGTGGGCGGTGCCGGTGAGTTGGTGCGTCTGCCCGACCAGCAGCGTTCGACCTGGCACCAGCACGAGATCGCCGAGGGGCTCGACCTGCTCGGCGTGCTCACCGGACGGGAGACGTCACCCGCGATCGAGATCGACGGCCCGGTCGCGGCGTCCTACCTGCTGCAGGCGTTGATCGCGGCTGAGCATGCCCGGGCCGCCAGTGCACAAGACACCGACTGGATGACGATCGCCGACCTCTACCGGCAACTCGAAGACCTCACCGGGTCGCCGGTCGTGCAACTTAACCGGGCCGTCGCCGTGGCCGAAGCGGGCGACCTCGACGCCGCGATGGCGTTGGCCGACGGTCTGCTGGCCGAACTGCCGATCAACCACCGACTGCACGCGGTGCGGGCGGAGTTCCTCACCCGGGCAGGGCGAACGACGCAAGCCCGGGACGCCTATCGCGAAGCGATCTCGTTGTGTGCCAACGATGTCGAGCGGTCAGACCTTGAACAGCGACTCGCGTTCGTTGCTGACCCAGAAGGTCAGTAGAGCGGCCGGACGTCGGTGCACGCGACATCCTGGGCAGGCAAGGCCTTCGTCAACAGGTAGTTCGTGCGGATCCGGGTGGCGCATGCGCTGTCGTTGAGCAACAGATGGCCGACCTTGTTGCCGGTGACCAGCCGCGAACCGGGCGACATCGCGTGGGCCGAGCGGGCGCCGACGATCGAGGTCGCCGGGTCGTAGAGCGCGTTCATGAACAGGATCGGCGTGGCCGGACGCCGGTCGAACGGTCCGCGATAGGCGCCCTTGCCGACACCGGGCCAGCTGGTGCACAGCGAGCTGCTCCAGGCGCCGGCGGCGTCGAAGCCACGGGTGCGATCGCGCGTCGCCGCGGCCGCGCGCCAGGTGGCCCACCGGTCGTACGGGTCGAGCGAGTCGGAGCACATCACCGCCTGCCGGGTGACGTCGAGCACCTCGCCGGGCAGCCCGAAGCCCTGTCGCGCTGGCGACGCCTGGCGGTCGACCGTGGCCGCTGCCGCAGCGGGAGAGACCTGCTTGCCGGTGAGGGCGAGGTAGAGGTTGTGCACGTCGTCGAGTGCGCCGGGCACGGTGCCGGGGTCGTACAGCGAGTAGAGCGTGCTGGTCACCAGATCCGCCCAGGTGAACCGGCTGCCCCACACGGTGCGCGGCGACTTCACCAGCAGGCTCCACACCGTGTTCCACTCCGCGATGCCCCGGGCTGCACTGGCGCACGTCGCTTTTCCGGCCCGCTGGCACTGTGCGTACGCCTGTTGCACGGCAGCCCAGGCGCCGTCGCCGGTGTGCAGCCGGGCACCGACCGGCACGTACCGCGAGCGCGATCCCGCCGTCCACTGCACGGGGTCGAGCACGCCGTCGAGCACCATCGCCCGCACCCGCGACGGGTACATCGCCGCGTACGTCTGCCCGAGCACGGTGCCGTAGGAGAACCCGACGAAGGTCAGTTGCCGGTCGCCCAGGAGGGCCCGAACCTGATCCAGGTCGCGGGCGTCGTCGGCCGTGGTCATGTGTTGCAGCAGGGGGCCGCCGGTGCGCCGGCAAGCAGCCCGTACGGCGTCGTCGTGGCTGATCTGTGCGCGAGCCTCCGCGACCGTGACCGGAAAACCGGGTTCGAGACTCGGCGGTGTGGTGGTGCCCGGACGGGTCGTGCAGGAGACCTGGCTCGACCGGCCGACCCCGCGCGGGTCGACCGCGACGATGTCGAACCGATCTGTGACCTTCCGGCCGAGCATGCGGGCGAAATCGTCGACCTTCGCGGTGGCCGCCTCGCCGGGGCCGCCGGGGTTGACGAAGATTGCCCCGACCCGAGCCGATGGCACCGAGGCGCGCCGACGCTCCACCGCGATCGTGGTCGATCCTGCCGCCGGGTTGTTGCGGTCGAGCGGCACCGACAACCGCGCGCACTGGTGGGTGCGCACGTCGGCACACTTCGCCCAGCGCAGACCGGGTGTGGTCGCGGCGTCGGCCGATCGGGGCAGTGCGTTCGGCACGAGGGCGAGCAGGGCGGCTGCGAGCGAACTCGCAACCAGGCGGCGGGACATCGGGCTCCGTTCGGGAGTCGTCAGTGAGGGGGTGCGGCCGCCGGGTCTCTTCGGACCGCTCGGCACGGCTGCGCACCAGCGTGCCAGACTCGTGGCAGCAGGGCGAGGAGGCCACGCTCGCCCACGAACACGAGGGAGAGACCCAATGCCCATCGCAACACCCGAGGTGTACGCCGACATGCTCGACCGCGCCAAGCGGGAGGGTTTCGCGTACCCGGCGATCAACGTCAGCAGCAGCCAGACACTGAACGCGGCACTGCGCGGATTCGCCGACGCCGGTAGCGACGGCATCATCCAGGTCTCCACCGGTGGCGCCGAGTACCTGTCCGGTCCGACGGTCAAGGACATGGTCGCCGGTTCGCTCGCGTTCGCGACCTTCGCGCAGGAAGTCGCGAAGAACTACGACGTCAACATCGCGCTGCACACCGACCACTGCCCGAAGGACAAGCTGGACGGCTTCGTCCGCCCGCTGATCGCGGCGTCCACGGAGCGGGTCAAGAACGGCGGTCTGCCCTACTTCCAGTCACACATGTGGGACGGCTCGGCCGTGCCGCTGGACGAGAACCTCTCGATCGCGCGCGAACTGCTCGACCTGTGCGAGGCCGCGAACATCGTCCTGGAGATCGAGGTCGGTGTCGTCGGCGGCGAGGAGGACGGCGTCGCCCACGAGATCAACGACAAGCTGTACTCCACGCCCGAGGACGCCATCGCCACTGCGAAGGCGCTCGGCGTCGGCGAGAACGGTTACTACATGACCGCGCTCACCTTCGGCAACGTCCACGGCGTCTACAAGCCGGGCAACGTGAAACTGCGCCCCGAGGTGCTGAAGAAGGCCCAGGACGCGGTCAAGGCCGAGTTCGACACCCCGACGGACAAGCCGTTCCACCTGGTCTTCCACGGCGGCTCGGGCTCGACCGCCGAAGAGATCAAGGAAGCGGTCTCCTACGGGGTCGTGAAGATGAATGTCGACACCGACACCCAGTACGCGTTCACCCGTCCGGTGGCCGGTTGGATGCTCGGCAACTACGATGGCGTGCTGAAGATCGACGGCGAGGTCGGCAACAAGAAGCAGTACGACCCGCGTGCCTGGGGCAAGGCGGCCGAGGCCGGCATGGCCGAGCGCATCGTCGAAGCCTGCGAGAACCTCGGCTCGGCCGGAACCCACAAGTGAGCGGCGAGAACCTGCTCGGGATCCCCGAGACCAAGCTCCCTGTCGACCCGGCCGCCCAGAAGCTCGACGACGGCGTCGACGCGCGCGATGTCGCCCGCGGTTACCCGGCCTCGTCGCTGGTCTGGGCGACGTTGGCCGAGGACGCATTGGACGACGGCGAGGTGATCGAGGCATACGCCTACGCGCGCACCGGCTACCACCGGGGCTTGGACTCGCTGCGCAAGTCCGGCTGGCGCGGGCAGGGTCCGGTGCCGTGGGAGCACGAGCCGAACCGTGGTTTCCTGCGGGCGCTCGCCGTACTCGCGAAGGCGGCCGGCGAGATCGGCGAGGAGGAGGAGCACCGTCGGTGCGCCGACTTCCTGCGCGACTCGTCCGCCACCGGAGCCCGCGAACTCGGTCTCTGAAGAAACCCCTGACGAACCTGTCTCACGAGGGCTGACGCCGCGTGAGACAGGTTCGTCTTTTCTCGTCCGGACGTGTGCTCGTCTCGTAGCGTGAGGAGCGGCCTTTCCGATGACGGAAGGCGGAAGACGAGGAGACCACGGTGCCTGAGACGGACCCGATGACCGAACCTGCCGGACGGCGCTCGGTGCCAAGGGAACTGGACTACCCCGAACTCACGATCCCGCAGATGTTCGAGGACTCCGCGCAGCGTCGCGGCAGCGCCGTCTGCACCGACTTCCTCGGTCGCACCCGCACGTATGAGCAGATCGCGGACGAGGTGCGTCGCGTCGCGATGGGCCTGGTCACCCTCGGTGTGGAGCACGGTTCGCGCGTCGCGGTGTTGTTGCCGACCTGCCCGGAGAACCTGGTCGTGACGCTCGCGGCGCTCCGTCTGGGCGCCCATGTCGTGCAGCACAACCCGCTGTACTCCGCCGGTGAATTGGAGCCGATGTTCCTCGACCACGGCGCGAAGGTGGTCGTGGCCTGGGACAACGTCGTCCCCGCGGTGTTGTCGCTGCGTGAACGCACCCCGGTGGAGCACGTGATCGGGGTCGACCTCACCAAGTCGTTGCCGGCGAAGCTGCGGCTGGCATTGCGTCTGCCGATCGCGAAGGCCAAGGAGTCGCGCAAGAAGCTGACCGCGGGGTCGTTGCCGGACGGCGCGCGACCGTTCGCGAGCCTGGGCGAACACGGCCTGCTGCCGCTCGGGCAACCCGGTCCGCGCCCGGACGACATCGCGGTGATCATGTACACCTCGGGCACGACGGGTCGCCCGAAGGGTGTGCCGCTCACGCACGCGAACTTGCTGGCCAACTGCCACCAGGGTGTCGCCTGGACCGGACTGCGGTTCGGCGAAGAGCGGTTCCTTGCGGTGCTGCCGATGTTCCACGCGTTCGGGCTGACGGTCGGTGTCCTGTTGGCGCTCGTCCTCGGTGCGCAGATCAGCATGGTGCCATCGCCCGAGCCGAAGTTGATGCTGGACGCGATCAAGCGCAGTGACACCAACTTCTTCGTCGGGGTGCTACCGCTGTTGGAGGCGATTCTGGACGAAGCAGTGAAGAAGGACGTCTCGCTGCGCGGTCTGGAGTGGGTGTTGTCGGGTGCGATGTCGATGCCCGCCGAGTTCGTCCAGCGATGGGAATCGGCCACCGGCGGACGGCTCATCGAGGGTTACGGGCTGACCGAGACCTCGCCCGTCGTCGTCGGCAACCCGTTCGACTCGACCCGCCGGGCGGGCACGATCGGCCTGCCGTTCCCCGACACCGACACCCGCATCGTCGACCCCGACGAGCCGTCCCGCGACGTGCCGGAGGGTGAGGAGGGCGAACTTCTGGTGCGCGGCCCGCAGGTCTTCGATGGCTACCTCGACCAGCCGGAAGAGACCGAGAAAGCATTCGTCGACGGTTGGTTCCGCACCGGTGACCTTGCCCGTCACGACGGCGAGTACCTCGTGATCTCAGGCCGGTTGAAGGAGCTCATCGTCACCGGCGGGTTCAACGTGTCGCCGATCGAGGTCGAGGCGGTCCTGTGCAAACACGAATCGATCCGCGACGTGGCCGTGGTCGGCATGCCCTCCTCGCGCAGCGGGGAACAGGTCGTTGCGGCCGTTGTGGCCGACGGAGAACTCCCGTCGAACGAGGAGTTGCGCGCATGGGCCAAGCAGCACCTCACCGCGTACAAAGTGCCGCGTCGCTTCGTCGAGGTGGAGGAATTGCCCACCAACCTTCTCGGCAAGGTCGTGCGACGCGAGGTCGTCGACCTCATCCCGGACGAGTGAGGACTACCGGAAGTTGATCGAATTCCCGTGCGGATGAACGGTTCCCAGTAGTTCGGGTGCGATCTCAGCGCCGTCGCGCCAACGCCGCAGGCCGACGTGGGTTCCCGTCAGACGGTCGGCGTCCGCGTGGTCGTCGTGGACGTCGGGCAGGCCTGGGATGCAACCCGGCGGCTCGGCGGTGACCCAGCTGACCGGGCGATCGGATGCCACAGCATCAAGGGTGCGCGCGATCAGCGGACGTCGTTCGCGCGGCAGGTAAGTGACGGCCCAGGAGGAGAAGACCACCAGGTGGTCGTCCCCGCGCTCGATGACGCCGGGGAGCGCGTCGACCATGTCACCGCGAACGAGCGTCGGTGGATGGTCGCGCAGTCCCTCGACCGCCGCGTCGAAGCGTTCCACCCGACCAGGCATCTCCGGCCAGATACAGGCACGCAACCAGCGCAGGTCGTCGATGTCGTCGGGGCCGATCGGATCGGCGTCCAGACCGATCCGCCGTGCGATCGGTGGGATACGGAGTTCGACGGCGGATCCCAGGTTTTCGGCCTCACAACGGACTCGGGCATGTAGCGGGCCGAACGCCACGTCGCCGACTGCCACTCGATAGTGCTCGATGTTCAGCAGGAAGCCGGCGCTGGCACCCAGCTCCAGCAACGTGATCGGGGTGTCGGGCAGGTCGGCACATGCACGGGCCACCATCGCTCGCACGTAAGTCGAGCGGTTGACCTCGTTCGTCTGCGTCGTCCGGGTCGCGACCACCTGCGACAACTCGTCGTGGAACTCGGTGATCGCTCGTCGGACATCCGGCCACGGGTCCAGAGCCGGGCGTGCCCTGGGGAAGAACCAGTGTGCCGCAGGTGAATCCGGACGGCGCATCGCCAAGTCATGCAGCGCAGCAAGCAGGAGCACGGGACGGGCCTGTCCCGGAGCAGCCCGGCACAGAAGGTCGATCGCGTCCGGGTCGTCCGCCATGCCCGCGACGATCGCTGCGTACACCGGTACCTCGGAGTGCATCGAGGCGAAGTCGAGGCAGCGCTGCCTGGCGACCTCGGGGGAGTCGGCCGTGTCTCGAACGTCAGGCATGTCGCTCCTACCGGTAGCTGATGAGGTCGCGGTCGTGCTCGAAGTGGCTGTGGTCGTTGTAGCTGAGCAGGGTCGGCGTCGGACGGCGCCCGCGCAGGAACTTGCTGACCGCGCCGTTGACGGCCACTTCGTTCAGTCGCCCCCAGGCCTTCGCCACCTCGGGGCCGGCATCATTCGCACCAAGAGTCGACAGTGCGGCAAGCACGGCGATGGGTCCACCGGAACTCGACACGACCGCCGTGCCCGGTCGCTCGGCCAGTTCGGTGGCCGCCTCACGGACCCGCCGGACGAACGTGGGGAAGGACTCGCGATAGTCGCCGTCGTGTTCACCCCCGGTCCAGCGGTCGACCGACGCGAGGAAGAGGTCCTGGAACGCCCGCGCCGGATTCTCTTGCGCAGCAAGGGCTTCCAACAGCGCGGGCCGGGTCGCGTACTCCGGGTGGGCAGCGGCCAGCAGGCCGTCGTGATCGAACTCGTCCCATCGGTCATCGGTCTCGACGGGGCAGGACCAACCACTTCCGGCGGTGATGCCTGAGGCCGTCTGGCCGTGGCGACGCAGTGACCCACGCACGATGACCGCGGGCTCCGCCATGCGCTCGCCCAGGGCACGCCCGACGACCCCCGCCTGATGTTCGCCGAGCGGCGACAACAGGTCGTAGTCGTCGCCGGTGATGGATGCCTGTCCGTGGCGGACGAGGATCAGCAGACTCATTCGGGACCTCTCGTGAACGTGGGCTGCGCCATTGTCCAACACCGGCGCGGCGTCGTTAGATTGGCGTCCGTGGAAGGACGACTCGCGGTTCTGGGTGTGGACGCGATCGGTGAGGCCCTCTACCGGCAGGTGCTGCGCACACCGGGCCGGCCCTTGTCGGCCCACGTGCGTGAACTCGGTTGCTCCGATCACGACGGCGAACGCGAGGTGCAGCAGTTGCGCGTCCACCGCCTCGTCCGGATCTCCCAGGACGGGACGCTCAGCGCGGATCACCCCAGGGCGGCGCTCGAACGGGTCGTTTCGGTCGAGGAGGCGAAGCTGGCCACCCGTCGCCAGCAACTCGCTCGGCTGCGCGACTCGATCGATCAGTTCGCGACCGATTACCGCGTGGGACAGGAACGTTCGTCCTCCACCCCGCCCACCCGAGAGCGGGTCGACGGGGCCCTGCTCACCTCGATGCACGAGCAACTCGCCGCGTCGAGTGTCGGGCCGATCCGGCGGACCCGTGCTCACCCGCCCGACCGGGACCCGACCGAATACCCGACCACGGTCGGCCAGGTTGAAGCGGGCCGTGAAGTGCGAACCCTCTACGTCGCTTCGGCCGTCGACGGCAGTGCCGGGTGGATGCAGCGGTGGGCCGACGTAGGTGAGTTGCAGCGGGTCGTGCCGTCAGTGCCCTCGGAGTTCGTGTGTTTCGGCACCGACGCCGCGCTGGCGACGACGCAGTGGGGCAGGTCGGACGGCGACTGGGTCATTCTGCGCGACCCGATGGTCGTGGCCGCGTTCGTCGAACTGTTCGACCGGCTCTGGGCGGGCGCCGCGCCGGCGCCCGATGACGTCGACGGCGACGGACTGCTCGACCTGATGCGTCAGGGTCTGAAGGACGAGGCCATCGCGCGCGTTCTGGGCGTCTCGCTGCGCACGGTGCGTCGTCGGATCGCCGCCTTGATGGACGCGCACGGGGTCGAGACGCGGTTCCAGCTCGCCCTCGAGGTCGCCGAGCGCGCCGACCGCAACCGCTGAACACGACGGCAGCGAGACGCCCCGGCCGCAGGGAAGAGCCGGGACGCCTCGCTCGATGCGTCGGTGACGATGTCAGCGACGCATCCGTACACCGGTCAGTACTGCACCGGTGCGGTCACCGAGATGTGCAGGTGGTCGTAGTGACCGAGGGTGACCTGCCCGGCGTGGCGGTGCTCGCGCCAGCCCTTCTCGTTCAGACCCGGCTTCTTGTTCCAGATCTTGTTCTGCCAGATGACGTACTGGACATCGAGCTTGCCTGCGTACTTGCGCAGCCACGCGGCGGCCTGGTCACCTTCCTTCTTGGTCGCCCCCTTGGGGAAAACCCCGAACCTGCCCGGGAAGCAGTCGATCGCATTGCCGGAGTTGTGGTCCGACTTCTGGCCTGGACGGTAGGCACTCACGTCGCACTGGATGCCCGGGAACGCCTTGGCCATCTCCTTGCGGACGTGCGCGGCCCGCTCGGTGAGGTTCGGTGCCTTCGACATCGCGCTCGGGTGCGGGTTGTTGCGCGGCGTCTTCGGCAAGGAGCCGTTGGTGCTGCCGGACCCCTTGCAGACCGGGATCCACCGGTTGGTCTTGATGTAGGCGTGCGACACGTACTTACCGGGGCCGATCTTGTCCCACCAGTTCGTGGTCGACCGGGTGCCCTTGACCCACTGTCCCTTTGTCCGGCAGGTGATCTTGACCTTCGCTCCCTTCTTGAGCGAGCCGACGCGTGCCTCGTCGGTGGACGGTCCGGACCGCACCGACAGCGGATCGGACTTCGTCATCACGGTGCCGGTACGGATCTTGGACCCCTCGGCATGGCTGACGGCTGCGTGTCCACCGACTGCGGTGCCCGCCATGAGCGACGTGCCGACAACGGCGTAGACGATCTTCTTGCGCTTGGAAACCTGCATGGGTGTTTCCTCCCTGTGCGGTCGGGGCTGAACCGTGCCCCGGCGTCCGGCCGGGCTGTTCCCGAGCTGCGGACATGGAGTCGATGCAGCCGGGTGTCAGGAGGTGCCGTGTCAGGGGGAGCGGTGAACAGTCGATGGACGTCAGACGCCGTGTCAAACACCTGCCTGACAGTGCCGATGACCGTAAGAAAGGCCTGAAACGATGCCGATTTCACCCTCTCCGCGCCGTGACGTGATCGAGGCGTTCGCGCAGCAGCTCCTGGATGTACGTCAGAGCGCCGGACAACCGTCCTACCGGGAGATGGCGAGCCGGTCGGGCTGTATCTCGCACACGACATTGCACGAAGCCGCAGCAGGACGCAGGCTGCCGACCTGGGAGACCACCGAACAGTTTCTGCTCACCTGCGGGGCTGATCCGGCCGCTTGGCGGCAAGAATGGCAGCGGGCACAGCGGTTGCAGTGGATCGGAGCAGGCCGCGAATCGGATGAACCGGTTCGGGACATCGGCAGCCCGCCGGTCAGCCCGGACAGTCATGCGCCGGATGCTCGGCGATACCTCTTGGCAGGCGCGATCGGAGCGGCAGCCGTCCTCGCGGCAGAGGTAGCCCTGAAGATCGGCATGCGGGCCTGAACCCTCGCTGAACGCAACTCGCCCCGGGAGCCGACGGCTTCCGGGGCGAGTCGCGGTTCACACAGGGATTCGTTCTTCGTGTCGATCACTGTCCTTTTCTCTGGTCGAACACCGACACCCCTGCGACCGCCCGACCCCGGCGTCAGGCACCACATCGCGGGGAGCCATTGACACGGAGCTGACGTCGTACACCCGTTGACACGCAGTCGGACACACGAAGGAACAGGAAGATGACGAACGCGTCGCCGCAACCGGGTACGAACGGTGCAGGGAACAACGGCACCGATCGTCGTCAGGTGATCCTCGGTTTCGCCCAGGCCCTGTCGGACGTCCGGCAAGCAGCCGGACAGCCATCCTTCCGGCAGATGGCCCAGACCTCCGGGTGCATCTCGCACGCCACGTTGCACGAGGCGACCCGAGGCAAGCGACTGCCCACCTGGGAAGCGACCGAACAGTTCCTCATCGCGTGTGGGGTCGATCCGCACCCGTGGCACGAGCAGTGGCGTCGCGCGAACCGATTGGTCAGTCGCCCGTCCACCGGGCAACCAGCTCAGCCGGCATCCCGACCGGCCGTGACCGGCACTGCGACCGGCACCGCCTCACCGACCCGTGGACCGGACCGTTCGCAGCTTGCCGGCCCGTCGTGGAGTCCTCCCGGACAGGAAGGCAACGAACGAGTGAAGCAGCTGCGGACCGAAGTCCCCACCACGGGACCGACCAGGACGATGCCGGTATCGGTCCGCACGCGACACGTCGCGCGCCGCTGGGAGAAGCTCGGCACTCTGCTCGCTGCCATCGTCCTCATCGTCGGGGGTTACGCGGCTGCGTCCTGGACCCAGCAGTCCTCGTCCAACACCGCGATCGCGACATCGCCCACCGTGAGCAGGCCCTCTTCGACATCTTCGCCGTCGTCCGTCGGTTCGGTGCCCTGCCCGCGCCCCAACGAATCCAGCGTCCGCTCTTGGAAGTCCTCCCGCATCGACGGTGCAGCGATGGAGTACCGGTCCGGACGTCTCTCGCTGTGCGGGAAGGTTGCCGCCGGCGAGACGACGAAGCAGGGATTCACGCTGAAGAACACCGGCACGACGAAGATCTCGGGATGGACGGTGCACATGGTGAAGTCGACCGGCACATGTCTCACCGACGCCGACCGCACCGGACGCATCGCGGACCTCGACCCGGGCGAGACGTTCTCCGCGAGCATCGCTTTCGAGGCGCCCGATCGCGCCGGTGGGTGCAGCGCGGAGTTCGAGATCCGGGACGCGTCCGGCAAGCCCGTCTTCGACGAGGGCTTCACCGTCCCGTTCGCGGTCGTCGTCGCCTGAGCACAGCAGATCGGTGGCCGGTATCGTTGGCCTTTGCGAGCCGGCCGACTGGCCGGCCTCGTTCCGTGACGGAGGGGTCTGAGCAGTCATGCCAGCGATCGTGCTCGTCGGTGCCCAGTGGGGCGACGAAGGCAAGGGCAAAGCCACCGACCTATTGGGCAGCCGCATCGACTACGTGGTGAAGTTCAACGGCGGTAACAACGCCGGTCACACCGTGGTGATCGAGCAGCCGGACGGCAGCCGCGAGAAGTACGCGCTGCACCTGCTGCCCAGCGGCATCCTCACCGAGGGTGTCACCCCGGTCATCGCCAACGGCGTCGTCGTCGACCTGGGTGTCCTGTTCGAGGAGATCGACGGCCTCAACGCGCGCGGCATCGACACCAGCCGCTTGCAGATCAGCGGCAACGCGCACGTCATCCCGAGTTACAACAGGGTGCTCGACAAGGTGACCGAGCGCTTCCTGGGCTCGCGCAAGATCGGCACCACGGGTCGCGGCATCGGTCCGACCTACGCCGACAAGATGAACCGCATCGGCATCCGCGTCCAGGACCTCTTCGATCCCTCGATCCTGCGCCAGAAGGTCGGTGCCGCGCTCGATGTGAAGAACGAGTTGCTGGTGAAGATGTACAACCGCCGCGCCGTCGAGGTCGACGAAGTGGTGGAGGACCTCCTGCAGTACGTCGAGCGGCTGCGTCCGATGGTCGTCGACTCCTCCTTCGAACTGTCCAAGGCGCTCGACCGCGGCGACACGGTGTTGTGCGAAGCGGGTCAGGCGACCCTGCTGGACGTCGACCACGGCACTTACCCGTACGTCACCTCGTCCAACGCGATCTCGGCCGGCGCCTGCACCGGCGCGGGCATCCCGCCGACCCGCATCGACCGCGTCATCGCGATCATCAAGGCCTACACGACCCGCGTCGGCGAGGGTCCTTTCCCGACCGAGTTGCTGGACGACAAGGGCGAGTTCCTACGCAAGCAGGGCGCCGAGTTCGGCACCACCACCGGACGTCCGCGTCGGTGCGGTTGGGTCGACACGGTGATCGGACGCTACGCGAATCGCGTCAACGGCGTGACCGACTTCGTCCTGACCAAGCTTGACGTGCTGACGGGTCTGGAGACGGTGCCGGTGTGCGTCGCGTACGAGGTCGACGGTGAGCGCTTCGACGAGATGCCGATGAGCCAGTCCGACTTCCACCACGCGACGCCGGTGTACGAAGAGCTCCCAGGTTGGTTCGAGGACATCTCGCACTGCCGCACGTGGGAGGAACTTCCTGAGAACTGCCGCGCGTACGTGGAGTTCGTCGAGCAGCAGATTGGCGCTCGCATCTCCGTGATCGGCGTCGGACCGGGCCGTGACGAGGTCATCGTCCGGCACGACCTGCTCCACGACTGACGTGCCCTCGAGCGTGCTCGTGGCCGCCGAGGCGGTCCGCGACACCCCGTCCTGGTTCGTGGCGACCATGTGGACGATCAGCCTGGTGATGATCGGGTCGGCGGCGTGGGCCTTGCTCGCCGCCTGGCTACGCCGCGGTGACGGACCGACCGAGGGGCGCCGCGCTCAGTCGAGCTGTCTGGCGGTCTTCGCGGTCCCCACCCTTCTGCTGGGGCTGTTCTTCCTGAGTTGGGCGATCGGGATCAGCTGAGTCCGACTGCGTCCGCCGCGGTTGTCGGCCCGACGGGGTACCACCGCCGCTGGATCCGGGACGTGGGTCGGTTGGTTTCGGTCGGTCGGGACGGCCGTTCGATCGCCCGTAGAATGGTCGACCGTGACTGACGTGCAGCTTGACGACTGGGTTTCCCGACTGGCCGACGAAGTGATCGCCGACGCGGACAAGCGCGGCATCAAGGTCGTGTGCGCGTCCGGCATCTCACCGTCCGGCCCGATCCACCTCGGCAACCTGCGCGAGGTGATGACCCCGCACCTGGTGGCCGACGAGATTCGCCGACGCGGCATCGAGTGCGAACACATCATCAGCTGGGACGACTACGACCGGTTCCGCAAGGTGCCCAAGGGCATTGCGGGAGTGGATGATTCGTGGGCCGAACACATCGGCAAGGCGATCACGTCAGTGCCGGCGCCGCCCGGATCGAGAGCCGACTCCTGGGCCGCTCACTTCCGAGAGCAGTGTGAGCGCTCCCTGGCCGAACTCGGTATCACCTACCGGTCGATCAGCCAGACCGAGCAGTACACCTCCGGTGCGTACACCGATCAGATCCTGTTCGCGATGAGTCAGCGCAGCGAGATCGACAAGGTGCTCGACCAGTACCGCACGCTTGCTGCCAACTCCACCGCACAGGTCGACAAGAAGTTGGACGCCGAGCAGGCCGCTGCGGCGGCCGAAGCCGCAGAGGGTTCAGGGGCAGCGTTCGAGGACGATGGCGGTTCGGGATCCGAGTACTACCCGTACAAGCCGTACTGCACCGTGTGCGACAAGGACTTCACCAGGGTCAGCGGATACGACCAGACCACAGCGGAACTGCACTACGAGTGCGAGGCATGTGGCCACACCGAAACGGTCGACCTGCACACCTTCCACCGCGGCAAGCTGGTCTGGAAGGTTGACTGGCCGATGCGGTGGGCCTACGAGAAGGTCGTGTTCGAGCCGTCCGGTGTCGACCACCAGTCGCCCGGTTCGTCGTACGCGGTCGGACTCGAGCTTGCGCCGATCTTCGGGTGGCAGCGTCCGATCGGGCCGATGTATGCGTTCGTGGGCATCAAGGGCATGGCGAAGATGAGTTCCTCGAAGGGTGGCGTGCCCGTCGCCGAGGACGCGCTGCAGATCATGGAGCCGGCTCTGCTGCGCTGGCTCTACGCGCGCCGCAAGCCGAACCAGGCGTTCGACGTCGCCTTCGACGCCGAGATCCAGCGCATGTATGACGAGTGGGATGCGTTGCAGCGCAAGGTTTCCGAGGGCAAGGGCCAGGCCGGCGATGTCGCGTCGTACACCCGCGCTTCCAGCACTGCCGCCGGCGAACTGCCCTCCACGCCGTACCCGGTTGCGTACCGCACGCTCGCGTCCATCGTCGACATCACCACGGGGGATGAAGCACAAACGCTGCGGATCGTCGGTCAACTCGACCCCGAGAACCCGCCTGCTTCCCTCGAGTCACTGCGCCCGAGGTTGACCTGCGTGCAGACCTGGGTCGCCACACGCATGGCGGACGAGGACAAGACTGTCGTCCGGGCGGAACCCGACGCCGCAGCGAAGGCCGCGCTCAGCGACGACCAGCGTGAATCTCTGCGAATCCTGCTGGACGGCAAGGGAACCGAGCTCGGCGCCATCGAGGACGACTGGTCGCTCGACGGTCTGACCCATCAGGTCTACGGCGTGCCCAAGGTGATGCAGGGCGAGAGCCCCGACTTTCGCCCCGACCGCAAGAAGGAGCCTGAACTCGCGGCCGCCCTCGGCGCCGCCCAGCGGGAGTTCTTCAAGTTGCTGTACAACCTGCTCATCGGCAAGGACACCGGCCCGCGGCTGCCGACGCTGCTGCTCGCGATCGGTCCGGAGAAGCTGCGCGCATTGCTGGGCTGAGCGCGCTCAGGCCGTCGGGTCCTCGCGGATCCGCTCGTGGTGGTGGATCACCTCGTCGATCACGAACCGCAGGAACTTCTCCCCGAACTCCGGGTCGAGTTGCGACTGCGCCGCGAGCGTGCGCAGCCGTGCGACCTGACGTTCCTCACGGGACGGGTCGGCCGGCGGCAGGTCGTGCTCGGCCTTGTACTGGCCGACCGCCTGGGTGATCTTGAACCGCTCGGCGAGCAGGTGGATCAGCGCAGCGTCGATGTTGTCGATCGACTGCCGGTAGGAGCGCAGTCGCTGGTCTTCGGGGCCGTTCGAGTCATCCACCCCTCGATTCTCGGACACCGCTTAACCGGCGGGCCGACCGCGTCCGTGGAGTGGGCATCGGGGTGTCCTTGGGGATCAGGCCGGGTGGACGACCGTCATCCGGTGCGCTGCACGGGTGAGTGCAACGTAAAGTACGCGGACACCGCCGGGAGACTCTCGCGTTATCTCGTCAGGATCGACGATGACCGTGGCGTCGTACTCCAGTCCCTTGGTAGACATCGGGTCGATCAGGATGATCCGCTCGTCTGAATCGTTGAGCGAAGCGCCAAGTGCTGCAGCCCATTTCGCGGGTGTCACCACTGCGACGAGTCCCTCGACCTCGCCCAGCAGATCCTGAGCAGCGGTCACGGACGATTCGACGACATCAGGTGCTTCGAGGTCCTGCGGGCACACACCTGTCTCACGCACGGCGTCCGGAATGTCCGCGTCAGGCACGTGCCGACGGACGACCTGCGCCGCGTACTCGAAGATCTCGCGAGCGTTGCGGTAGTTGGTGGTCATGTGGAAATGACGGCGTTCCTTCTTGCCGAAGGCTTCCTCGCGGGCCCCGAGCGCCTCGGCCTCGTCCGGCCAGGACGACTGCGCGGCATCACCGACGACCGTCCAGGACGCGTACCGACCACGACGGCCGACCATTCGCCATTGCATGGGGGACAGGTCCTGTGCCTCGTCGACGAGCACGTGGGCGTACTCGCCCCAGCGACCGATCTTGCCCTGCAGCAGCCGTTCGCGGGCGTCGGTGGGGCGCCGCTCGAACTGTACTTCCTGCACGGACGCGGCCTGTCCGGCGGTGCGAACCTCCTGCACGTCGTAGGCCGACGGGTCGTCGAGCAACTCGATCTCGTAGAACCCGCGCTCCTCGGCCTGGCGTTCGACGACGAGCCCGAGCCGGGCCGAGACGTCGTCGACCAGGGCGGCGTCGGCAACGCTCCACGCGCCGGTCGCGAGAGCGGCGTCCAGCGAATCGCCGAGCGCGTCCCGCTCCTGTGTGGACAGCAGACCGTCGCAATACCGTTGCAAGCGTCCACGATCGGTCATCCAGAGCAGCACCTCGCGGGGGTCGACCTGGGGCCACCACTGGTTCATGAACGACTCGACTTCGAGGTGGTCGCCGAACCGGTCGAGGAACTCCGACTTCTCCAGCGCGCCCACGTGTGGCCGCACCTGGGTCCACGCTGCCTCGCCGAGTGCGTCCTGCGCGGCAGCGGTCGCGGCGTTGTGCTGGTGGTGACGCAACACCCGGCGGCGGATGTCGAGCAGTCGATCCCCTTCGATGCGCACCGGGTGACCGGAGATCATCGCCCGGAAACGTGTGGGTGCTCCCGGCGGCAGGTCGCGGGCGGCGCGGCCGAGCACCGGGCGGATTCGGAGGGAGCCCTTCACAGCTGCCGCGGCCGGCTCGTCGAGGCGGGTGGCGGTGATCCCCTCGATCACGTCGCCGAGCGAGCGCAGGGTGACGGTGTCCTCGCCGAGGGAGGGAAGAACACGCTCGATGTAGGCGGTGTACGCCGAAGAAGGGCCGATGACCAGGATGCCGCCGTTCTCGTACTTGCGGCGCTCGGAGTAGAGCAGGTAGGCGGCGCGGTGCAGTGCGACGACCGTCTTGCCGGTGCCCGGGCCACCGCTGATCTCGGTGACGCCGCGGGCGGCAGCGCGGATCGCCTCGTCCTGGTGCTGCTGGATGGTGGCGACGATGTCGCGCATCTGTCCACCGCGGGTGCGGGTGAGCGCAGCCATCAGCGCGCCGTCGCCGACGACCACCATGTCCTCAGGCGCCTCGGGCACCATCAGGTCGTCCTCGATGCCGATCACCTTCACGCCGCGGCTGCGCAGCACGCGGCGTCGGATCACGCCCTTGGGATCGACCGGGGTCGCCTGGTAGAAAGCGGCTGCTGCGGGTGCGCGCCAGTCGATGACGAGCGGTTCGTACTCGTCGTCGCGGACGCCGAGGCGCCCGACGTACCGCACCTCGCGCGTGTCGCCGAGGTGGTCGGGTTTGTCGTGCTCGATGTCGAGGCGTCCGAAGACCAAGCCCTCGTGCTGTGTCTCGAAACTACGGCGACGGTTGCTCGCCTGGAACACCATCACGTCGCGTTCGAACAGGCCGGTGATCTCCTCCTCGCGTACTTCGCCGGTGCGTGAGGAACGGCCACGGGTGTGGCCCTCGGCCTCGACGAGGGCAGCCCGGTCGGCCGCCTTCTTCAGCTCGGCGTACACGCGGTCGACGTGTGCCTGTTCGCGAGACAGTTCACTCTCGATGGCGGGCGACACCGCATTCGTCGAGGACGTCGTCATTGCTTCCCCCAGCTTCGGTCGGGGACCGTACGCGTGAGCGCAGATCTCAACAGGCCGCGGCGGTTCTCGCGTGAGTTGCGTGGACCGCGCAAGTGCAAGAGTTTACGCAGGGTGCCGAGCCTGCTCAGATCAGACCGTCCTTGGCGGCGAGCACCCCGGCCTGGAAGCGTGTGGACGCGCCGAGACGACCCATCAATTCGCGCACCCGGCGCTCGACGGTTCTCTGGGAGACCTTGAGTCGTTTGGCGATCACGGAGTCGGTGGTGCCGGACGAGAGCAGTTCCAGGATCCGTTTGTCACGGGCATCGAGTTCGCCCGAAGGCTCCTGGGCCAGGCGCCACTCGCGACCCAGTCGCCAGGCCCATTCGGCCACGTTGCTGATGGCGGCCGCGGCGCCCGGAGTGCTGATCATCAGACCCAACGCCTCACCGTCCGGACCGTGCGCGTCGATGACCGCCAGACCTCGATCATTGACGATCGCGGAGAAGGGCAGGCCCGAGTGAAAGCGGTACAACTCGCCGGTGCTCTGCCGGGCGGTGACGACCTCGTTGAAGCGGGGGTGAGGGATGATCGACGTGTCCATCGTGACGCGAGCCGCGAGCTTGACGCCTCGTGCATTGCCGACGGGGGTCACGTGAAAGTCGGTCGGCAGGTCCAGCAGGTAGCGGGTGTGCGGCGAGTCGTTGCGTAGCCCGACCACCTGAGTGCCGGACCTGGCCAACAGTTGTTGGGTGGCCAGCGCGATCTCCTCGACACTGTTCAGGCGGTCGTAACCGCTCGGGTCGGGTGCATCGGCCGAACGATTGGCGTAGCTGCGGGAGAGGGCAGAGGTGGACGCACGGATCGTCGTCGCGTACTCCTCCAGTCGGGCGGCGAAGGCGGGCAGTGCAATGTCCGGCGGGATCGCCTCCCACACGTCGTATCCGAGAGGACGAGCCAGGCCGCGACGTTCGAAGGCACGCATGCTCTTGTCGACGTACGCGGGCTCGAAGCCGCGACGGACGAACTCGTTGCGAGTGGCCGAAGGTGCTTCGAGCAGCGCCAGGTAGATCTCGGTGTGGTCGTCGGTCAGATCGAGATCGCCCACGACGGCAGGCGGCAGATTACTGCTGTCCTCGCGTCGTTTCTTCCTCGCGTCGTCCATGCTCGTCCCCTCCTACCCGGCCCGTACCCGACTCAACTCTTCGCCAGCGTACTGTCGGTTCACCGCCAGCGTCACAAGGCCGTCACGGTTTTTCTGGACATGGGCCGCTTCCGTGCGTAATAGTTGAGCCAACAACATTCAGGTTGTGCGAGTCCTTGAGTGCGTCGCCGAGTCCCCCTCCGGCCGACCCCAAGGCTCGCGGCGGGGCTCCTCCCGAGAGACCTCCCCCCCTGACTTTCGGGAGGGCCCTGCCGTCCTTCTTTCTCGTTCCCGGCTCGGCTCCTCGGTGGCTCCGGGCCCTTTCCGTGGTCTGGGTAGGGTCGGTCCCGTGAGAATTCTGGTGATCGGATCCGGTGCCCGCGAACACGCGATCGTGCGAAGCCTCGCCGCAGATCCCGATGTAGAGGCGGTCGTCGCGGCACCGGGCAACCCGGGCATGGCCGAGCTGGCGGAATGTCGACCTGTGGTGGTGACGGACCCGGCAGATGTACTTCGGCTCGCGCAGGCCGAGTGCGCCGATCTCGTTGTCATCGGCGCGGAGGCCCCGCTGGTCGCCGGCGTGGCAGATGTGTTGCGGGAAAACGGCTTTGATGTCTTCGGTCCATCCGGTGAAGCTGCTCGTCTTGAAGGCAGCAAGGCGTTCGCGAAGGAAGTCATGGCGGCCGCCGAGGTGCCGACGGCGATGAGTCGGGTGTGCTCCACCGAGGCCGAAGCCCGGGACGCACTGGACGCGAGCGGCGCTCCGTACGTCGTCAAGGACGACGGGCTCGCCGCGGGCAAGGGCGTCGTCGTCACCGACGATCTCGAGGAAGCCGTCGCGCACGCGATGGCGTGTTTCGCCGGTGGTGCGCAGGTGGTCATCGAGGAGTTCCTGGACGGTCCTGAGGTGTCCCTGTTCTGCATCACTGATGGCGAGACGGTCATCCCGCTGGAGCCGGCGCAGGACTTCAAACGCATCGGCGACGGCGACGAAGGACCCAATACCGGTGGAATGGGAGCGTATTCGCCGCTGGACTGGGCGCCCGGCGACCTCGTCGATCACGTCGTCCGCACCATCGCGCAACCCACGGTCGACGAGATGAGGCGGCGAGGAACGCCGTTCTCCGGAGTTCTGTACGTCGGTCTGGCACTCACCTCACGCGGGCCGCGGGTCATCGAGTTCAATGCACGCTTCGGCGATCCGGAGACGCAGGTCGTCCTTGCCCGGTTGCGCACGCCACTGGCGTCCTTGCTCAGCGCAGCAGCTCGCGGCCGACTCGACCAACTGGAGTCGTTGCGCTGGCATACGCAGCACGCGGTGACGGTCGTGCTGGCGTCCGAGGGCTACCCGGCTGCGCCGGTGACGGGGGACGTGATCGAAGGGCTTCCTGTCGAAGGCGATGCGTACGTCCTGCATGCCGGCACGTCGTCGGACGACGGCCGTCTGCTGTCGGCCGGAGGGCGCGTGCTCTCGATCGTCGCCTTGGGTGACGGTCTGGCGCAGGCTCGGCACAAGGCGTACGCAGCGATCGACCGAATCGGCATGCGGGGCGGTCAGTTCCGTACCGACATCGCGCTGAAGGCCGAGCGCGGCGAGATCTCCGTCTGAGCGCTCAGGACACGACGAGGGCCCGGATCCGTGCGGATCCGGGCCCTCGTCGTGTCTCCGGGTCAGTTGCCGGTGACGGAGTCCTTGGCGTCGCCGAACGAGTCCTTGGCCTTCTCGCCGGCCTGCTTCATCTTGGCCCCCGACTGCTCGGCCTGGCCCTCGGCCTGCTGGCCCGGGTCGTTACGAGCGTCGCCGATCTTCTCCTGGGCTGCGCCCTTGAGCTCTTCGGCCTTGTTCGAGATCTTGTCTCCGATACCCATGCTCGGTCCTTTCCCTCTGACGACCTCACGGCGATTCCGTGGCCGTCGTTCCTTCCATCTTCACCCGCGGATTCGCAGATTTGGGCAGTCGGCGTCATCGGATTCGGTGGCCTCGGGAAGAATGTCGACATGAGTCTCGACCTGCCGGGATACGCCCACGCCTACTCGGGAAAGGTGCGCGATCTTTACACCCCCCTTGTGGGTGACGTCGCCCGCGACGACCAGATCCTGCTGGTCGCCTCCGACCGCATCTCCGCCTACGACTTCGTGCTCGACTCCGTCATCCCCGACAAGGGAAAGGTGCTGACCCAGCTCTCGCTGTGGTGGTTCGAGCAGTTGGCCGATCTCGTGCCCAACCACGTGATTTCCACGGACGTGCCGGACGCCGTTGCCGGTCGGGCGGTGTTGGTGGAGCGGCTGGAGATGGCGCCGGTCGAGTGCGTGGCTCGCGGTTACCTCACGGGGAGCGGACTGGCTGACTATCAGCGCTCCGGTGTGGTCTCCGGTGTCTCGTTGCCGGATGGATTGGTCGACGGATCGCGTCTGCCCGATCCCATCTTCACGCCCTCGACCAAGGCGCCCCTCGGTGAGCACGACGAGCCGATCTCCTACGACGAGGTCGTGGCCGAGGTCGGAGCGCCACTCGCTCAGCAGTTGCGGGACCTGACGATCGCGATCCTCAAGCGAGGCAACGAGATTGCGGAGAAGCGCGGGATCATCCTCGCCGACACCAAGGTCGAGTTCGGGCAGCGCCCGGACGGCACGTTGGTGCTCGCCGACGAGGTGCTGACGCCCGACTCCTCGCGCTTCTGGCCGGCGGACTCCTACGCGCCCGGGGGGCCGCAGCCGTCCTATGACAAGCAGTTCGTCCGGGACTGGCTGACGTCACCGGCGAGTGGCTGGGACAAGAGTTCCGGCGAAGCGCCTCCGCCGTTGCCCGATGAGGTCGTCGACAAGACGCGTGCGAAGTACGTCGAGGCGTACGAGTCTCTCACCGGACGCCGATTCGACTGACGCTCAACGGAACCGGAGGGTGCCGCTCGTCTCGGGCGGTGGTGCTGGATCTTCGTCCGGGTCGGCGATCGGCTTCGCCGAGCGTGCCCAAGCCGCAGTCTCGCCGGCGCGGACGAAGGCTGTCGGGAAGTCGGACGCGGCAGCGCGGCGTCCGAGTGCGGCCTCGTCGAGCGTCGATGCCGCGATCAGGACGTAGTTGCCGAAGCGCTTCTTCTTCATGACCTCGGTGGTGGTCAGGAGCGCCATCGTGTCGAAAGCCGTTGCGGCAGTAGCCAACACCCGCTTGAGGAAGGCGCGCTCCGGTCGGTCGGCGATGTTGAAGAGCAGGACACCGTTCGGTTTCAACACGTGCGAACACCGATGCAGTGAGGCGGTCGTCACCAGGTCGCCGGGTACCCGGCCTTCGTCGAAAGCGTCGATGACGACGGCGTCCGCGCTCGCGTCGGCCAGCTGCTGCAGACCGCTCCAGCCGTCCGTCGGGCGCACCCGAATGCGGTGGCCGCGGGGGAGCGGCAACTTCTCGCGCACAGCCTGAGTGAGCTCGGCGTCCGGCTCGAGCACGATCTGCGGTGAACCCGGTCGGGTGTGCTGGACATACCTGGGCAACGTGAGTGCTGCCCCGCCGACATGGGTCACAGCGAGCGGTCCGGCGGGTAGTAGGTCGAGGACGCTTGCGAAGTGCTGGACGTACTCGAACGCCAAGAACCCCGGGTCGCCGACATCGACGTAGGACTGCGGGTGCCCGTCACGCAGCACGGTGACACCACCGCGTTCGTCGCCTCGGAACTCGATGCGAGCGCTGTCGTCGGAGAGCACGGTGAGAGCCTAAGGCGGTGGCAGTGCGACGAATCGACCCGAGTGCAGGTAGGCAGGCCGTCCAGGACTGGTGTGCTGACCCGCAGGTGCCGCGTCCGACGCTCGCCACGGCGGTCCGTTACACGCTGGAGGAACTCGGTCTGCAGGCGCCGGGACGGTCGGTCGAGGTACGCGTCCCGCCGTTCGGTGCGGTGCAGGTGATCGAGGGAACGACGCACCGTCGGGGTACGCCGCCGAACGTCGTCGAGTTGTCCGCTGCGACCTGGCTGGCGTTGGTCGTCGGTGATCTGGTCTGGGCGGATGCCGAGGAGAGTGGCGACTTGCGTGCGTCCGGCGGGCGAGCGGATCTCTCTGCCTACTTGCCTTTGCTTCCGCGTCGACCGGCGCGTTCGTAGAGCCCGGACGCAGGCGCCTCCGCTTGTCGGAGCCCACGCACGCGGGGTGAGACCTGCGAGTTTTCGGCGCCAGATGTGCCGAACCCCGCCCGGAGTCGTGGGCGGGGCTCGATCAACAACTCGATCGACGAACGCGGTCAGCGCTTGGACGCGTCCCAGTGGCGGAAGCCCGCCGACGCCGCGATCTGCTCGTCCTTGAAGTAGACCTCGGCCTCGGTGTCGGCGTACGCCGGGGAGTCGGTCGTGTGGAAGAGCATCGAGTCGGCGTTGCCCTTGATCCAGCCGGTCGGGCCCGATCCGTCCTCCTCGGGCATCGCAGAACCCGGACCGAAGGGACCGTCGGCGGGACCGTCGGCAACCTCGGTCGACGCGGGGTCGGCCGGCGCCGCGGTGTCGGAAGCAAAGGTGCCGTCCGACGGCAGGTTGGGCTGCGCCGCGCGGGGAGTTCCCTGAATCTCACCGCTGCGCTGGTCATCCCGCATCGGGGCGACCTTGCCGCTCGGGTGCTGCTCCTCGAAATCCCCCAACGGCAGCGCGGGGGTCGACCATTCGCCGTCCCGCGACGCGGATGCATCTCCGGCCGGGTCATTGGGGTCGACGGCCGGTGTGGCACTCGTCGACGACCTTTGCTCGGCTGGTGCTTCTGTCGCGGGGTCAGCATCCTCGGCCGCCTTCGACTCGGACGGTTCCGTCGGTTCCGCGTCCGCCTGAGCTGCCTTCGGCTCCTCGACAGAACCGTCTACTGCGGATGCTGCGGGTGCGTCGTCCAAGGGCGGGGGCGGGGTGGCCCAGTCGTCGCCGCCGGTCGCTGCCGGTGCCTCGGTCGAGGTGGGCTCAGCCTGCTCGGACTCAGCCTTGGGTGCTTCAGCCATGGTTGCTTCGGCAGGTTCGGTCGCCTTCGGCTCCTCGACGGGTTCCGTAGTCGTTGCCGGCGCGGTCGTCTCGGCGGCGGGGGAAGCAGGAGCGTCTTCGAGCGGCGGGGGAGGGGTGCCCCAGTCATCGGCACCGGTCGCTGCCGGCGCCTCGGCCTGCTTCGGCTCGTCGGCGGACTTGTCGATCTTCGCCGTTTCGGCGGGAGCCTTGGCCGACGCATCGTCCAACGCGGGTGGTTCGGCGTCCCAGTCGTCTGCGCCCGATGCGGCGGCGGGGGCCGCCTTCGGTTCGTCGGTCTTCGAGGTCTTGTCCGCTGTGTCGTCGGTGACGGGCGCGGGTTCGGCGTCCCAATCATCACCGGACGTGGCAGCCGCCGCAGCAGGCTTGTCCTCCACGGCGGGAGGCTCGGCGTCCCAGTCGTCCCCCCCGGATGCGGCAGGAGCCTCGGCCGGCTTCTCGTCGGCCACGGGCGCAGGGTCGGCGTCCCAATCGTCACCGCCGGACGAAGCAGCCTGCTCTGCCGGCTTCTCGTCGGCGACCGGAGCAGGGTCGGCGTCCCAGTCGTCGGCCGCACCAGCAGCGGGCTCGGCGGGTTCGGACTTCTTGGGCTCATCCTTCGTGGCCGCGTCCTCCTTCGCGTCCGACGTCGCAGCAGCGACCGCTCCGGTGGCGCCGACGGCTCCTGCGGTGGCGGCGCCTCCGGCAGCGTTCGAGGGACCGGAGTCCTTCGCCGGCTGCTCGGTCTTCGCCGTGGCCTTCTGCGGAGCCTCGCTCTTACCCGCCGTGACCTCCTCGGCGGGGGTCTGCTCGATCTCTTCGACCTCGGGCTCAGGCGAGCCGACCTTCTTGTCGGAGTCGACACCATGGATACCGACCGACCCGCCGCGCTTGGGATCGCGCAGCACGATGATCGCCAGCTGGATGAGGATGATGATGACCAGGACGAGAATGACCCACTTCATGGGCACTCCTTCGCAGTGCAGAGAACGTGCAGGAACAGTGCAGGAACAAGACCTGTCGGCAACCCTAGCCACCGGTCGCATACCGTAGGCACGTGTCACAGCAAGTGCCCGACGAATCCGATGACGTCACCGACGTGACTGCCGACCCGGGGGTCACCCAACAAGCAGCCAGGGAAACCTCCGACGAACCTACCGGTGAGTCACCCCAGCTGATCCCGGTGCGGCGTCGCCCGAACGTCCTGATGTTCGTCCTGACCGGGGTCGTGCTCGGAATCATCGCCGCCGTCATCGTCGCGAACCTTCCTACCGACGATGCCAACTACTCGATGATGACCACCTTCGGTTACTTCGCGGCCATCTTCGGTCTCCTCGGCGCCATGCTCGGCGGCATCGTCGGCGTCCTGCTCGACCGCCGCGCCGGACGCTGAACACCTACGTGGGAGGATCGTGACGTGGCTCGCTCCGACGGACGTCTCTCCCATGATTTGATCCCCGGCGAGAAGGGCCCGCAGGACGCCTGCGGAGTCTTCGGCGTCTGGGCCCCCGGCGAGGAAGTCGCCAAGCTCACGTACTTCGGCCTGTATGCGTTGCAGCACCGCGGCCAGGAGTCGGCCGGCATCGCGACCAGCGACGGGCGCAGCATCCTGGTCTACAAGGACATGGGTTTGGTGTCCCAGGTCTTCGACGAGTCGAGCCTGGGCAGCCTGCGCGGTCACATCGCGATCGGGCACACCCGTTACTCCACGACCGGCGGCAGCACCTGGGAGAACGCCCAGCCGACGCTCGGCGGCCACGCCGGCGGCACGGTCGCCCTCGCCCACAACGGCAACCTGATCAACACCGTCGAACTGCGCGAGATGGTCGACAGCGAGCACGCAGGCCGCACCGTCCGCGGCGAGATCGCCCGCGGTAACACCTCCGACACCGCGTTGGTGACCACGCTGCTGGCCGCTGACGAGGACAAGTCGCTCGAGGAAGCCGCGCTCGACGTGCTCCCGAACCTCGAAGGTGCCTTTTGCTTCGTCTTCATGGACGAACACACCCTGTACGCCGCCCGTGACCCGTACGGCGTTCGTCCGCTCGCACTCGGACGCCTCGAGCGCGGCTGGGTGGTCGCGTCCGAGACCGCGGCGCTGCAGACCGTCGGTGCGAGCGTCGTCCGCGAGGTCGAGCCCGGCGAACTCATCGCGATCGACGAGAACGGCCTGCGCAGCCACAAGTTCGCCGAACCAAAGCGCAAGGGATGCGTCTTCGAGTACGTCTACCTCGCCCGTCCCGACGCCGTGATCAGCGGACGCGTGGTGCACGAGGCCCGCGTGGAGATGGGCCGCCAGTTGGCCCGCGAGCACCCCGTCGAGGCCGACATGGTGATCGGAGTGCCGGAGTCGGGAGTTCCGGCCGCCACGGGTTACGCCCAGGAGAGCGGAATCCTGTTCGGACAGGGGTTCGTGAAGAACGCCTACGTCGGCCGTACCTTCATCCAGCCGAGCCAGACCCTGCGTCAGCTCGGAATTCGGTTGAAGCTCAACCCTCTTGAGCACTCGATCCGCGGGAAGCGCATCGTCGTCATCGATGACTCCATCGTGCGCGGCAACACCCAGCGGGCGCAGATCAGGATGTTGCGCGAGGCCGGCGCCACAGAGGTCCATGTCCGGATCTCCAGCCCGCCGGTGCAGTGGCCGTGCTTCTACGGGATCGACTTCGCAACCCGCGCCGAACTCATCGCGACCGGGCTCGGCGTCGAGGAGATCCGGGCATCGATCGGTGCCGACTCGCTCGGCTACATCTCCACCGAGGGCATGATCGCCGCGACGAATCAGCCGCCTTCCCAGTTGTGCGCGGCCTGCTTCACCGGCGAGTACCCGATCGAACTGCCCGAGGACGGCCGCATCGGCAAGCACGTCCTGGAGACCCTGCCGATCGAGATCGCGTCCGGCCACGACCGCAGCATCACCCTCGCCCCCGAGGACCACGTCGATCGTTCAAGCCGCTCCGGTGGTTCGGACGCCGAAGGTGTCGGCACCGGGGTCAGCGGCGGCGGGTCGGGTGCCCTCGACCACCCGTGAGCCGCACTCACCTCCCACTCAGCCCGAACGAGAGCAGACGATGAGCGACACCCCGATCACCTACGCCGACGCCGGCGTCGATGTCCATGCCGGTGACAAGGCGGTCGAACTGATGAAGGCGTCCGTGCGCCGCGCGCAGCGTCCGGAGGTACTGGGCGGACTCGGCGGCTTCGCGGGCCTGTTCGACGCCTCGATGCTCACCCGTATGCAGCGTCCGGTCCTCGCCACTTCCACCGACGGTGTCGGGACGAAAGTCGCGGTCGCCCAGGCGATGGACAAACACGACACGATCGGTTTCGACCTGGTCGGCATGGTCGTCGACGACATCGTCGTATGTGGCGCCGAGCCGCTGTTCATGACCGACTACATCGCCACCGGCAAGGTCGTGCCCGAGCGCGTCGCCGCGATCGTCAGTGGCATCGCGGCCGCCTGTGAGCAAGCGGGTGTCGCCCTGGTGGGCGGCGAGACGGCAGAGCACCCGGGCCTGCTGGAGCCTGACGAGTACGACGTGGCCGGTGCGGCCACCGGTGTGGTCGAGTACGCCGACCTGTTGACCTCCGACCGTGTCCGGGTCGGCGACGTCGTCCTGGGCATCCCGTCGTCCGGACTGCATTCCAACGGACTGTCGCTGGTGCGCAAGGTCGTGGCCGGCGCGGGATGGGGCTGGGAGCGTGAGGTGCCGGAGTTCGGTCACACGCTCGGCGAGGAGGTGCTGACCCCGACCCGGGTCTATGCCGCCGACCTGCTGCGCCTGATCCGCACCGACGGCGTCGACATGCACGCGCTCTCGCACGTCACCGGAGGAGGCCTGGCGGCGAATGTCGCCCGCGTGTTGCCGCAGGGCGTCACCGCTGTCATGGACCGCTCCACCTGGACACCGGCACCCGTCTTCACCGTCATCGGCGAACTCGGTCGCGTGCCGCAGACCGACCTCGAAGCGACCCTGAACATGGGGGTGGGGTTCGTCGCGGTGCTTCCACAGGAGTCCGTGGAGACCGCTCTGGAGGTGCTGGAGTCGGTCGACCTGCCGGCGTGGCAGATGGGAACGGTCGTGTCCGCCGAAGACGCAGACACGACCCGCGGTGAGGTCATCACCGGCGCGAAGGGCGTGGACGCCGGTGGCGCCCAACTGATCGGCACCTACGCACGCTGAGCGGACGTCGAACGCACACTGACACCGCCTCGAAGCATCTTCGAGGCGGTCACCGGTGGTCGGGACAGATCACCTGTGCGAGGTCAGCGATGCGTACTGCTGGTCACCGAGAATTCGGTCACCCGACGAATCAGCGGTTGTGGGAAGCCCAATCCGCGTAGTCGTCGTAATCGTCGTCATCACCCTTTTCGTCGTCTGCGGCGGAATTCTCCGCAGATCGGGTGGAAGACGAAGCGCGAAGTTCGCGCTCCAGAGCGGTGAGGTCGGTGTCGGGAGAGAAGTACTTCAACTCCCGGGCAACCTTCGTCTGCTTTGCTTTGGCCCGGCCGCGCCCCATGGCGAGACCCCCTCGTGTGTGTTGCCGGTGTGTCCGTAACGAAGAACCCTCGAGCCGAAGCCCGAGGATCGATCATCCGGAGACCCCGGGATCTTTGGTATCTGTCGTGGGGTCAACGGTACATCAGGGAACGACCCACCGATGCATCAGTCACGAGGATGCTCGTCCGAATGCTGGTCACGCGGTCCGGACTCGTCGTCATCGCCGGAATCGGGGGAGCTGGTGGAACCAGTGTCGGTGCCGGAATCCGCTTCTGCGCGGCCTGAATCAGCGATCTTCTCATCGGGTTCGTTCGCCGCCTGGGACGGGGAAGACTCATCAGCACTTGCTTCGCCGGTGCGCGTGTCGACGTCGTCGTCCTTGAGGCGTCCCTTGGTCAGGAAGGCGCCACCGGCGATCAGCAACAGAGCGAGGGCGGCAGCGGCGATGATCAACGGTGCGTTGTTGTCGGTCTCGGACGTCGGCACCTCCTGGGCGGGCGGCGTCGGCTTCGAGGACGAAGGCGGGATCGTGGCCTCGGAACTGGCGTCGGCGCTGCGCGACGATGCGGCGGAGTCGGCGGGATCGCTCGCGCCCTCGACGGTGAAGTCGAACGCGCCCGAGATGGGGTGGCCGTCGGACGAGACCACGCGCCAGACGACCCGGTAGCCACCGTTCGCGAGCGGCGTCTTCAGCTTCTGGGTCACGCGGGCACCGCTGACGGTCGGCGTGCCCTGCGCGACGGTGCCTGCGGGCCCGTCGACCCGGACCGCGGCGCCTGTGCCAAGCACAGCATTGTTGAAGACCAGCGAGACCGCATCGATCGGTTCGGTGCGAGCGCCTGCCTTCGGGACCGAGTCGGTCAGCCTGTCATGAGCCATCGCCTGCCCCGGGTTGATCAGCAGCAGGGGCAAGAGCAGCAGTGCGAAGGTGACTCGCGTCAGGATCCGGAGCATGGGTTCATTCTGCCCACCACAGGATTCGCGGCATGTTGCGGGTTCTTCCGGCTCGCGCTGCCACTCAGCAGACGCAGAAACCCGCTGCCATGGGCAGCGGGTTTCATCGATGTGGCCAGAGACGGGGTCGAACCGCCGACCTAGCGATTTTCAGTCGCTCGCTCTACCAACTGAGCTATCTGGCCAACTCCGCCCGGTGAAAAAAGCCCCACCGAACCTTTCGGCTCGGCAGAGCCTCGTCACCGAACTGGCGACCCCGACGGGACTCGAACCCGCGACCTCCGCCGTGACAGGGCGGCGCGCTAACCAACTGCGCTACGGGGCCTTGCTGTTGCAAGACCTGACTTGCGTATCCCCAACGGGATTCGAACCCGTGCCGCCGCCGTGAAAGGGCGGTGTCCTAGGCCGCTAGACGATGGGGACCTGTCCTGGTCAGTTCCACCGCCGAGCGAACTCGGCTCGGATCCGTTGAGGACCTGCGCAACTATAGGGGAGTCTTCGGGGGATTTCCAAAACGACCCCGGACGCCGGCCGAGGCGAACGCATTTGTGCAGGTCAGCGCCTCGCGGCCCACTCCACGAGCCGGTCACGTTCCCAGGTGTTCACGATGCGTTCGATCGGGATGCCGAACTCCTGCGCGCGGGCGCAGCCGAACTGCAACAGGTCGAGCTGACCGGGCGCGTGGGCGTCGCTGTCGATGCTGAACAGGCAGCCGGCATCCCGAGCAAGGACGAGCAGGTCGTCCGGCGGGTCGCAACGCTCCGGGCGCGAATTGATCTCGACGGCGACATCGCTGTCAGCGCATGCCGCGAAGACTGCCTTCGCGTCGAAGCAGGACTGACCTCGCGTGCCACGTGAACCACCGGTGAGGCGTCCGGTGCAGTGCCCGAGGACGTTCGTGCGCGGGTTCTGGACGGCGGCGATCATCCGACGGGTCATCGGCGCGGACGCCATAGCAAGCTTGGAGTGCACGGACGCGACGCGCAGGTCGAGTTGATCGAGCATCTCCTCGGTCTGGTCGAGTCCGCCGTCATCGAGGATGTCGACCTCGATCCCCTTCAGCAGGGTGAACGAGTCGGCGAGGTGGGTGTTGATGCGGTCGACGAGTTGCAACTGCTCGGCCAGGCGCCCCGCGGACAGTCCGTTCGCCACTCGAAGTCGCGGCGAATGATCAGTCAGCACGAGGTAGTCGTGTCCGAGTTCCATTGCGGTAGCGACCATTTCGGGAATCGGTGATCCGCCATCGCTCCAGTCGGAGTGGCTGTGGCAGTCGCCGCGCAGCGCAGCCCGCACCTTTTCACCACCGTCCACCATCTTGTCCGGATACTTCGCCTCGACGGTCGCCAGGTACTCCGGCCGCTCGCCCGCGAGCGCCTGCCGGATGACGGCTTCGGTCGACTTCCCGATCCCGGCAAGCTCGGCCAGGGTTCCGGCCTCCGCACGCTGTCGCAGTTCCTCGCGAGGTGTGGCCACCACCGTCGAAACCGCCTGACGGAAGGCCTTGACCCGGTAAGTGCCGGCTCGCGCACGCTCGAGCACGAAGGCGATCCGGCGCAGGGCGTCGACGGGTTCGATGACAGGTTCGGCCATACGGCGAGACTAAGGGGCGACGGGCGCCGCTATCGTCACCTGCGTGAGAGCCGGGCTGTTCGTCGCACTGCTGGCCGTGTCGTTGGCCTGGATGCTGTGGGCCCAGGCGCGGATGCAGCACCGTGTCCTGTCGTGCCTGGTAGGGCGCGCCGGGGGGAGTTCATCGCGCGGAGCACGGGTGACCCACTTGGTCCAGGCGGCCGCCGCGCTCATCGCCGTCCTGGTCCTTGCTGCAGCAGTGCTTGTCGAACTGCGCTGGAACGCGGTCTACCTGCGGGTGCCGCTCGCCGCGTCCGTCCTGCTGGTCTACGTGCCCTTCGCGGCCACTCTGGGTCGCACCAAGCTGCGCAAGGTGCGCAAGACCGTCGAACAACGGATGAACGAACTGGGCGCCCCGCCGGACGTCACAACTGCGATCGCCCGGGCGGGACGCCCGTGGAGCCTGTTCGGCTCGCTGGTCATGCTCGCGGCGGTGCTGATCCTGACCTGGCACCACCTGCGTAACTGACTAGCTCTTCTTCTCGTCCTCCGTGGACAGGTCGGTCGGGTTGGGCTCGTCGACATCGTCGACGGTCGTCTCGGCCAGCTGCTGCTCGAACAACGAGGGGCGGTGACCCGAGGCGTCCGAACCGTCGGTGGCGCCGTTGTTGCCCGTACCGAACGCGTCCGAGCCGTGGTCGGCGTGCTGGGTGGACGGCCCGTCCGAGTTGTCACCTGCGGCCCGGTTCGAGCCCTCGTCGCTGTTGTCCGTCGACGCGCCGCGGTTGTCGGTGACGTTCTTCCAGATGGGGGTGTCGTCGACGTCGCCGGCCGGGGCAGCACCGGGAGCGTCCGATGCGCCCTCCGGAGTGGCGGAACCGGCAGCCGGACGTGACGCTTCGGCACGTAGGGCGTCCGAGCCACCTGTGCCGGTGGCCTCGTCCGAGGCCTTGTCGCTTCTGTTCTGGCCGTTGTTCGTGCTCTGGTCGGCGCTGCCCACGGTGGACTTGTTGTCCGAGGATGCGGACGCCGTCGTCGCAGGAACGAACGAGGAACGCGCGACGGCCGGCTTGGCGGTGCCGGCAGTGACCTGGCCGGCCGAACCCTGCTTGTCGGCCTGCTTCTCAGCCAGCTTGGACGCTGCCGTGTCGGCCGTGCGCGCGGCCGCGTCCTGGAAGGACTTGATCGCGAAGACCAGGCCCACGGCGGCGACGGCCATCCAGATGCGCGGGTGCCGCACACCCTTCTTCAGCAGGTAGTTCTCGGCCTTGGCGTCGAGCTTGAGCCCGATGCCGGAGCTCAGCAGGCTCAGACTGCCGGTGGCCGCAGCGATCGCGGAGCCGGAGGTGACGGCGACGTCACGCTTGGTGTTGACCGGCTTGAGGCCGAGCGCGTCGGAGTTCTCGGCGGCCTTGTCGGTCATGAACAGCGAGCCGGCCGTGCCTGCGGTGTTCGCGACCGTGAGGCCCCGACGGGCCCAGGTGGGGATCCTGGCCGGGCGGGCAAGAACGCCCAGACCGGCGACGGCGGCAGCGAGCAGATTCTGGGCTGCGGGGGAGCGGAGAGCGGAGTTGTTCGGCATGGCTCCCACTCTAGGAGCCGACACCACCCGCGCGGCGGGCATCGGCCGGGTCAAACAGGACCCAGGACTTGGCAAACGATCGGCAAACCTTGGCGTGGGGGCTTGGGTATGGCGCCAAGGGCTGGCACGGTGTTGAAAGGTCCAGTCCGACGACGCACAGGGGCGTCCAGGGTTAGAACGAAGTTTCAGGGGGAAAATCGAATGTCTCGCACCGTCCGCCGTCGATCCGTCATTGCAGCGGGGTTCGCAGCCAGCACGCTGGCCGCCTGCAGCGGGGAGGACAAGGCCGATCCCAAGCAGCCCGGAAAGAACCCGGACGCCGAATCGTCCGGCACGAGCGCTCCAGGCAAACCGTCGGGCAAGCCGAGTATCGACAACCCGCGGCTGATCGGTGACGGATCGACCGCGGACTGTGGTCCGCAGCCGCACCAACCCGAACCGAAGAAGCTGAAGCCGGGACAGGCCCCGCCGCAGTTCGTGGTGATCTCCTGGGACGGCGCGGGCGAGAACCAGGACATGCCGCCGCTGTTCGAGCGCTTCCTCAAGGTCGGCAAGAAGTACAAGTGCCAGCAGACGTGGTTCCTCACCGGAATCTTCCTGCTCCCCGAGTCGAAGCGAACGCTCTACAAAGGTCCGGGCTTCAAGGCGGGTGCTTCCGATGTCGGATTCCAGAAGGACGCCGAGATCCGCCGGACCATCGAACTGCTGCGCCAGGCCTGGCTCGACGGCCACGAGATCGGCACCCACTTCAACGGACACTTCTGTGGCGACAACGGTGTGGAGACGTGGTCCGAGGCGGACTGGCTGGACGAGATCCGCCAGGCCAAGAACGTCGTGCGGACCTGGAAGACGAACACCGGGTTCACCGACCTACCGCCGCTGCCATTCGATTACGAGAAGGAACTGGTCGGCGGACGCACTCCATGCCTGCAAGGGGTGAAGAACGTCCGTAAGGCGGCGAGCAAGCTCGGCTGGCGTTATGACACGAGTGCCGGGAACAACCAGGTGTGGCCGAAGAAGGACGGCACGCTGTGGGACCTGTCGCTGCAGTCGATCCCGTTCGCCGGCAAGGGCGGCACGGTGCTTTCGATGGATTACAACATCATGGTCAACCAGTCCGGCGGCACCAAGGGCGATCCGGCGAAACGTCCGGGCTGGCGCAAGCAGGCGGCCGACACTTACGTCGCCGGCTTCGAGCGCGCCTACGACGGCAACCGGGCACCGCTGATCATCGGCAACCACTTGGAAGGCTGGAACGGCGGCATCTACATGGACGCCGTCGAGGACGCCATCGTCCGGATGGCGTCCAAGCCGGACACCCGTTTCGTCACCTTCCGGCAACTGTGCGACTGGCTCGACGCCCAGGAGCCGGCCACCCTGGACGCACTTCGGACACTGAACGACGCCCCCGAATCCGGTTGGTCGAATTTCCTGGTGAAGTGACCGATACCGCTGTGATGCAGCGGTATCGGGAAATCACTCGCCGGGCTGTGGCCCGTCGTAGCCCTCGATGACGAGCAGTTCGCCGTCGGAGGACGCCTGGCGGTACTTCTTCGCCTCGGCGTACTCCGGTGAGCGGTACGCCGCCAGGGCAGCCTCATAGCTGGGGTATTCGACGACCACGTTGCGGTCGCGTGCCTCGCCCTCGACCGCCTCGAAGGTGCCGCCGCGCACGAGCAGACGTCCGCCGTACTTCGCGTACACCGCACCGTTGCGGTCGGTGTACTGGGTATAACCGTCCGGGTCGTGCACCGAGATGTGTGCGATCCAGTAGCCCTTGCTCATCGAACTGTCCCTTCGTTGTCGGTACGGGGCCCGAGCAGGACGACGCCGTCCGGCTCGATGACGACGTCTCCACCAGCGTCCATGGAGGTCTCGAACGCAGCCACAATGTGCTGGTCGTTGTCGATGCGCGCCGGTTCGCCACCGAGGTTCGCGACGACCCGGTGCTCGCCTCGGTGCACGATCAGCAGATCGTCCGAGCGCTCGATGAGCGACGATTCCGGTGACGGGTTGTGCAGGTCGGCGACCTCCCGGCGCAGCGAGATCAGCGTACGGTACCAGTCCAGCAGCGCGCGATGGGTCGGCTCGTCGAGCTCCTGCCACTGCAACACCGACGCGTCCCGCGTGGACCTCGCCTGCGGGTCGGGCACCTCGTCGCTCCAGCCGTGATCGGCGAACTCCTTGCGGCGTCCTTCCGATACTGCTGTAGCCAGGTCGGGCTCCTCGTGGTCGGTGAAGTACGCCCACTTGGTCGAAGCGCCCCACTCCTCACCCATGAACAGCATCGGTGTGTACGGCGAGGTGAGCATCAGTGCGGCACCGATCGCCAGACGGCCGGGGGAGACCAGGTGAGAGAGGCGGTCGCCGGTGGCCCGGTTGCCCACCTGGTCGTGGGTCTGCAGCGACACCACGAAACGGTCGCCGGGAGTCCTCGCCCCGTCGACCGGACGGCCGTGGTGTCGCTGCCGGAAACTGCTCCAGGTGCCGTCGTGGAAGAACGGCGTGCGGGCGATCTTGGTGATCGCTTCGGGGTCGGCGAAGTCGGCGTAGTAGCCCTGCGTCTCGTCGGTGAGCAGCACGTGCCACGTGTGGTGGACGTCGTCGGCCCACTGGGCGTGCAGGCCCTGTCCGCCCTCGCCACCCGGCGCTCGGTCGGTGACCGTCGCCGGGTCGTTTCGGTCGGACTCGGCGATCAGGAGCAGCGGCCGACCGAGCACGTCGGACAGCGAATCCGTCTGTGCCGCAAGCTCTTCCAGGAAATGCACGGCGCGATCGTCGATCAGGGCGTGCACCGCGTCCAGGCGCAGCGCGTCAAGGTGGAAATCGCGGAACCACATTGTGGCGTTGTCGATGAGGTAGCGGCGGACCTCGTCGCTCTGTGGCCCGTCGAGGTTGACCGCCCAGCCCCACGGCGTGTGGTGACGGTCGGTGAAGTACGGGCCGAAGACCGGAAGGTAGTTGCCGCTCGGGCCGAGGTGGTTGTAGACGACGTCGAGGCACACCCCGAGGCCCTTGCTGTGGGCGGCGTCGACGAACCGCTGCAGCGCTGCGGGACCGCCGTAGGCCTGGTGGACGGCGTACGGGCTGACGCCGTCGTAACCCCAGCCACGCTCGCCCGGGAACGCGGCGACCGGCATCAACTCGATCAGGTTGACCCCGAGATCGACCAGGTGGCCGAGACGCTCGATGGCGGCGTCCAGCGTGCCCTCGTCAGTGAAGGTGCCGACGTGCAGTTCGTAGATGACCGCGTCGCTGCGTTCGATGCCCTCCCACCCCTGGTCGGTCCACCGGTGCCGGGCGAGGTCGACCACCTCGGAACGGGCGTGGGGTCCGTCGGGTTGCGACAGCGACCGCGGGTCCGGACGCTCGTTGGCGGCGTCGACCCGGTAGGCGTATCGCGATCCCGGACCGCCGGGGGCGTCGACCTGCCACCATCCGTCGTCCGCCGGGTGCATCGGCACGGACGTGTCGTCGACGCACAGCTCGACCTCGTTCTGCGCCAACGGTGCCCAGACACGGAAGGTGTGATTTCCCGGACTCACAGCGGTGTTCTCCTTGGTCGTCATGAGGCGGCGAGCTCCAGCAGCGCCACCGGCATCGTGGTGAAGAGGTCGGCACAACGCACGTGGCGGCCGCCGTCGTACAGGCGCCCGGACAGCAGGTTGGTCCAGGTGCCCTCCGGCAGTTCGACGGTGGCGTCGGCCCAACCGCCCTCGAGAGCGAGCCGACTCGGGGTGCGGGTGGCCAGAACGGCGACGGCGGCGGGCTGCCCGCGGCGCAACACGCCGGACATCAGGCCGGGTGCGTAGTTACGCACGAACCCGAGCAGGTGCGGGCTGTCGGACTCGATCGGGGTGTACCCGCCGGAGTCACCGAAGACCTCGGGGTGCCGCTGGCGGGTCAGCAGCGCGCTCTGCACGACGAACTGCTTCTCGGAATCGAGGTCAGGAGTCTCGTGGGTGCCGAGGGTCTGCGCACGCTCGGAGTATTCGACCGGACGCCGGTTGTCCGGGTCGACGAGCGACAGGTTGACGTACTCCGTGCCCTGATAGGTGTCGGGCACGCCGGGCAGCATCAGCTGAATCAGCTTGGTGCCCAACGTGATCGCCCGGATGGACTCCGCCAGGTCGGCTTCGATCCGGGTGCTGAGCGCGGAATGTCCGGCGTCGTCGCGCAGGCGCTCGGCGAACGCGATCACCCGTGCCTCGTACTCGGCGTCTCCGTCGACCCAGGCGGTGTGTTCCTTGCCCTCGCGCAGGGCCTTCTCCAGGTAACCGGTCAGCCGCTCGTCGTCGATCTCGCCGACGCCGAAGAGGGTCTGCCACACCAGGTGAGCCGTCGGTCCGTCGATGTGACCCTGCGCGAGTGCGGCTGCGGACGCGGACAGTTCCTGCCACGCGGACGGCTCGCCGGCGACCGCGAGAATCCGGGCTCGGACGTCCTCGCTGCGCTTGGTGTCGTGGGTCGACAGGCTGGTCATGGTGCGCGGCCAGTTCCGCTGCTGGTAGACGGCCCACTGGTGCAGCAGATCGGGGCTGGCGCCGGCGACCAGCGTGGGGTCGGAGCCGACCTCGTTGAGTGCAACGAGGCGGTGATAGCGGTAGAAGGTGGTGTCCTCGATGCCCTTGGCCATCACCGGGCCCCAGGTCTGCTGCAGGCGAATGGCGAAATCCGTTGCGGATTCGTCGTCGTCGGCGAGCAACGTCACTGGGATGAGGGACTCGATCTCGTGCTGGAGTTGCGGACGCGCCTCGACCGCGGCCGTGAAGGCCTCCCGCAGTCGCGCCCGGGCGGCCGGCGTCAGACGCTGATCGGGCTGCACGTATGCGCGGTACACCTCACCGGCGACGAGCAGCTCCACGACCGCCTCGCGCAACCGCTCCGGGTCGAGATCGGGCAGCGCCTCGCGGGCGCGACGGGTCAGTCGGTCGACCTCCGGCGAGAGCGCATGCGTGACGATCCAGCGCTTGGAGTCTTGGACGATGGCGTGGAAGTCGGGATTGCCGCCCGCCGCGATCCAGGTTTCGTCCAGCACGTCGGCGCTCGCGGAATCGGTGAACGCGGCCTGCACGACCCGTAGTGCGTCGTACCCGGTGGTGCCGGCGCACTTCCAGTCCGTCGGCAGGCGCTCGTCACCCTCCAGGATCTTCTCGGTCCAGATCGGGGTGTCCTTCTTGCATGCGGACGTCAGGCGTTCCAGGTAGCCGGACGGGTCGGCGAGGCCGTCCGGGTGGTCGATCCGGAACCCGTCGATGAGGTCTTCGTGGTGCAGACGCAGCAGCAGCTCATGGGTGGCGTCGAAGACCTCGGGCAGTTCGACCCGGACCGCGATGAGTCCGTCGACCTCGAAGAACCGGCGGTAGTTGAGCACCTCGTCCTTCTCGCGCCAGGACGCCAGGCGGTAGTGCTGCCGGTCCAGCACCTGGGCGACGTCGCCCTCCTCGGTGCCGAGGGCGACCGGCCAGACGTGCTCGTAGTAGCGCAGCACCGGTTCGCCGCTGCCGAAGGTGTCGAGGGTGAGTTCGCCGGCCTCGAGCACTTCAGCGAGTGACTGGCCGAGCACGGGCAGGCCGATGCGCCCGCCGCCCACCTTCCAGTCGATGTCGAACCACTGCTCGGTGGACGCGTCCCGCCCGTCCCGCAGCACCTCCCACAACGGACGGTTCAGGTACTCCGGGGCGACGAACGCCATGTGGTTGGGGACCACGTCGACGACGATGCCGAGGCCGAGCTCGTGTGTCTTCTCGGCGAGTTCGCGGAAACCGTCCTCGCCGCCGAGCTCGGGGTTGATCCGCGTGTGGTCGACGACGTCGTACCCGTGCATGGAGCCGGGGACGGCGGTCAGGATCGGGGAGAGGTACAGGTGTGAGATGCCGAGTTCGGCGAGGTAGGGCACCTGCTGCGCCGCGTCCGCGAAGGTGAATCCGGAGTGCAACTGCAGGCGGTAGGTGCTGGTGAAGGGCATGGCACCCATCTTGCCCACCCATGCCGTCCGGACGGGCGTTGCGGGGTGGCGATGCATATCACGCGGAGGGCCGAACAAGGAGACGAGCAAGGAGAACGGGGCGCGTCACTCGTGGTGACGCGCCCCGACATGCGCTGGATCGTGGTGCAGCCCTACTGTTGCTCGCCGCCCTGGCCGTCCTGGCCGGCGCCCTGGTCGCCACCACCGAACTGGTCACGTGCGAAGTCCTGGCCCTTGTCGACGTGCTCGGCGTGCTGGCCGCCGGTCTTGTCGTCGACGAAGTCGCCACTCTTTTCGATAGCCTGGTCGACCTTGTCGCTGTGCTGGCCGCCGAGGTCCTTGGCCTTGTCGCCGAGGCCACCCAAGTTGTCGCCGAGACCCATCACAATCAACTCCTTGTTGTCGGTTGGTTCGTGCCAGGTGACCCTCGTCGGGAGCACCTGACAACCAGGGAACCACTCCGGTCAGGGTGGGTGGGCCTTGACGGTCGTCAGAAATCTGTGGGCCCTCCGGGGCTCGAACCCGGAACCAATGGATTAAAAGTCCACTGCTCTGCCAATTGAGCTAAAGGCCCTCGCTCGCCTGGCGAGCGGAGGTCAGCCTACCTACCGCACAGCGGACCCGAAAACCGGCGCAGCGAACCGGCGATTCGGACGGCCGAGCGAGTGTTGGCAGGATGGTCGCTGATGACCACCACCTCGCCGTCGAAGGCACCCGACCTCACCGCGCGCATCCCTGAGAGTCCCGACTCCGATGCGCTCTACGAGGCGTTCGCCGGGTGGGCCACGGATGGTGGGTTGTCGCTCTACCCACACCAGGAAGAGTCGATCATCGAGATCCTCTCCGGGGCGAACGTGATCCTGGCGACGCCGACCGGCTCGGGAAAGTCGATGGTCGCGACGGCGGCGAGTTTCGTCGCGATGGCCGACGACCGCGTGAGCTTCTACACGGCTCCGATCAAGGCGCTGGTGTCGGAGAAGTTCTTCGCACTCTGCGAGATTTTCGGCGCCGACAACGTCGGCATGCTCACCGGCGACGCGTCGGTCAACGCCGACGCCCCGATCATCTGCTGCACCGCCGAGATCCTCGCGAATATCGCTCTGCGCGAGGGCAGTTCGGCGGACGTCGGCATGGTGATCATGGACGAGTTCCACTTCTACTCCGATCCGGATCGCGGTTGGGCGTGGCAGGTACCCCTGCTGGAACTCCCGCAGGCCCAGTTCGTGCTGATGTCGGCGACTCTCGGCGATGTCAGCTTCTTCGCGCAGGACCTCACCCGCCGCACGGGTAGACCGACTGCGGTCGTCGCGAACGCCGAGCGCCCGGTGCCGTTGTCGTTCGAGTGGGCGATGACCCCACTGCACGAGACGCTCGAGGAACTGCTCACCACGCACCAGTCGCCGGTGTACGTCGTCCACTTCACCCAGGCCGCCGCGCTGGAACGAGCGCAATCACTGCTTTCGCTCAAGATCCTCACCGCCGACGAGCGGGCGCAGATCGGTGAGTTCATCGGTGGGTTCCGGTTCTCGGCCGGCTTCGGCAAGCAACTGAACAAGCTGATCCGGCACGGCATCGGGGTGCACCACGCCGGCATGCTGCCCAAGTACCGCCGGTTGGTCGAGACCCTCGCCCAGCGTGGACTGCTCAAGGTCATCTGCGGCACCGACACCCTGGGCGTCGGAATCAACGTCCCCATCCGGACGGTGGTCTTCACGGGGCTCACCAAGTTCGACGGCACCAAGCAGCGGCTGCTCAAGTCGCGCGAGTTCCATCAGATCGCCGGTCGCGCGGGTCGGGCCGGGTTCGACTCCAGCGGAACCGTCGTCGTCCAGGCGCCCGACCATCAGATCGAGAACGCCCGCGCGCTGGCCAAGGCGGGTGACGACCCGAAGAAGCAGCGCAAGGTGCAGCGCAAGAAGCCGCCCGAGGGCTTCATCAACTACACCGAGGAGACCTTCGACAAACTGGTCGGTTCAGCCCCGGAGGCGCTGCAGTCCCGCATGCGGGTCACACACTCGATGATCCTGAATGTCGTTGCGCGCGAGGGGGATCCGTACGCAGCGATCAGCCGTCTGCTGCGCGAGAACCACGAGGACGAGCGTCGTCAGCGGCGACTGTCGAAAAGGGCCATCGCCCTCTACCGGGAGCTTCTCGCAGCCGGAGTCGTGCGCCGACTGGACGCACCGCTGGACGACGGTCGTCAGGTCGAACTCACCGCGGACCTGCACGAGAGCTTCGCCCTCAACCAACCACTGTCACCGTTCGCACTCGCGGTGCTGGATGTGTTCGACCCGGAGTCACCCACCTACGCACTCGACGTCGTGTCTGTCGTGGAGGCGATTCTCGAGGACCCCTTCCCGGTCCTGCGGGCCCAGCAGTACCGGGCACGCGGCGAGGCCGTCGCCCAGATGAAGGCCGACGGAATCGAGTACGAGGAACGGATGGAACTGCTGGAGGAGGTCACCTGGCCCAAGCCGCTGGAGGAACTGCTCACGGCCGCCTTCGAGACCTACCGCAGCAACCAGCCGTGGGTGCCGCAGGAGGCGCTCTCGCCGAAGTCCGTCGTCCGGGAGATGTACGAGAACGCCTGGAGCTTCGGCGAATTGGTACGCCAATACGAGTTGTCCCGCTCCGAGGGGGTCGTGCTGCGCTATCTCACCGATGTCTACCGCACGATGCGTCAACTGCTGCCGGACACCCGCAAGAACGAGGAGATCGACGACATCGTCGAGTGGTTGGGGGAGTCGATCCGCCAGACGGACTCCAGCCTCATCGACGAGTGGGAAGCGCTCACCAACCCCACGCAACTGCTCACCGCGGAGGTGATCCCGCCGACGCCGCGCGGTGTCACCCGCAACGAACGGGCCTTCCGGGTGCAGATCCGCAATGCGATGTTCCGGCGCCTCCAACTCGCGTCGATCCGCCGCGTCGATCGGTTGGCCGCGCTCGACCGTGCGGCGAGCGAGTCGACCGACCCGCCCACGCAGATCGTGATGGATGAGGCCGCGTGGTCGCAGGACCTTTCGCACTACTTCGACGATCACGACGAGATGGTGCTTACCCCTGACGCACGGGGTCCACAGTTGTTGCGCATCGAGCAGCAGGCCGACCTGTGGCGGGTCCGTCAGGTCGTGCTCGACCCCGAGGGTGACCTGGACTGGGGCATCGATGCCGAGGTGCCGTTGGCAGCGTCCGATGAGGCGGGGGAGCCGGTCATCGTCGTGCTCGGTCTCAACCGCATGGACGCGTAACCTGGAGCAATGTCCGACGAGCAGCGTCGCCCCCGGCGTCCCCAACCGATGTCCCCGGAGCAGATCGAGTCGCACGTCGGCAGCTTCGACCCGGCGCGGGCCAGCGAGATCGCGCACGAATCCGCCGCGATTCTGGTGCGCACCGGCCGCGCGGACGATGACCCGGCTTTGACGGCGCGACTGGTGAACCTGGTCGGCGAACTCGGGCTGTCGACGGTTGCCGACCTGTGGTCGAGGCAGCCGGCAGTGAGTCTTCCCGGTGCCCTGTGGCGCGTGTACGCCTTGCGTGAGTGGATCGTCCGGGACGCTGCGGGGGCGTCCGCCGACTTCGCCGAGGGCAGGTTGCGCGCCGACGTGCCCGCGGCCATCGCCGGCTCGGCCGAGCCCCCGTCACCGGATGCCATGCTGGCTCTCGGTGACGCGATTCTGACCGGCGTCTATCGCGGCGAACTCGACACCGCGCTCGAGCGTGCCGCTGCATTCTGCGAGGTCGTCGCGACCGGTCGAGCACACCGCGCGGACTTCAGCGACGGCTACGACGAGGAGGCGGCACGCACCCAGACAGTGTCCGCCTCCGCCATGCGAGGTACTGCGTCGGACCTGCGGCGAGCAGCGGCCGCCTGGCGGTCAGGCACATTGCATTGAGCTCAGTGCATCACGGCGTCATGAGGACGATCACAGTTCCTCTTGTACGATTGTCCTACTTCGGGGGTGGGGGATACCGTTCCGACCGTGGGTAAGAACAAATGGACCCCGGTCAAGCTGCGCCTCAAGCCGCCGATCGGGGGTCACAAGAAGCTGACCGTCGAGGTCAAGGAGAAGCACCTGACCGAGGACGTCGGCAGCTTCACCTTCGGGCTCTGCAAGAGCTGCGACTGGCGCGGCCCCGGGCGTCGATCCCGTGAGAAGGCCCGCGACGACGTCTCCCATCACCACGACAAGTGCGACGGCAAGGGCAAGACCGTCGTGGCCGAAGGTCAGCTCAAGAAGTAGTTCGCCACGATCACCCGGTCAGGGGAACAATCCCAGGTCGGGGCGGGTTAGGCTCTTATGTGTTCGGGCGGCGGCAGCCCCGGGTCCCAAAATCAGCCGCTACGAGCGGCCACGCGCCGTGAGGCGCTCCCCGCCCGGATACGACCAAGGCCCCGCACCACTTTTCGTGGTGCGGGGCCTTGTCGCGTCGGCGAATCCCCCTGATCGCCGCCGGCGGGCTCCGGCCCGAATCGGCAGATCAGCCGAAGCGGCCGGAGATGTAGTCCTCGGTCGCCTTGACCTTCGGGTTGTTGAAGATGGTCGTGGTGTCGTCCATCTCCACGAGCCGGCCGGGCTTCCCGGTGGCCGCGAGGTTGAAGAAGGCGGTCTTGTCCGAGACGCGCGCCGCCTGCTGCATGTTGTGGGTCACGATCACGATCGTGTAGTCCTCCTTCAACTCGTGAACCAGGTCCTCGATCGCGAGCGTGGAGATCGGGTCGAGCGCCGAACACGGCTCGTCCATCAGCAGCACCTGCGGCTGCACCGCAATCGCGCGGGCGATGCACAGACGCTGCTGCTGGCCACCGGACAGTCCCGCACCCGGCTTGTCGAGGCGGTCCTTGACCTCTTCCCACAGGTTCGCACCGCGCAGCGCACGCTCGGTCCGCTCGGTGAGTTCCTTCTTGTTCTTCATGCCGTTGAGGCGAAGGCCCGCGGTGACGTTGTCACCGATCGACATGGTGGGGAAGGGGTTCGGACGTTGGAACACCATGCCGACCGTGCGGCGCACACCGACCGGGTCGACGCCGTTGGCGTAGAGGTCCTGGTCATCCAGTAGCACCTTGCCCTCGACGCGTCCACCGGGGATGACCTCGTGCATCCGGTTCAGCGTCCGCAGGAAGGTGGACTTGCCGCAGCCGGACGGACCGATGAAGGCGGTCACCGAGCGGGGCTCGACCGTCATCGTGACGTCCTCGACCGCCTTGAAGTCGCCGTAGTAGACGTTCAGGTCCTGGACGTCGATGCGCTTACCCATGTACGTGATTCCTTCTTGTGACGAAAACGGCGGTCAGCTCTTCACCTTGCTCATCCGGCTGACGAGCCGGCCGAGCAGGTTGAGCACGAGGATGAGCAGGATCAGGGTGAGCGAAGCCGCCCACACGCGCTCCTGGGTGGGCACGAGACCCATGTTGTCGCGACCGTCGTTGATCATCGTCGGCAGCGTGCCCATCAGGCCGTCGAACAGGTTGGTCGAGATCGAGCGGAAGTAGGGCGCCAGGATGATCAACGGTGCGGTCTCGCCCATGACCCGGGCGAGGCCCAGCAGGATGCCGGTGACGATGCCGGAGAACGCCGTCGGCAGCACGATCTTCACGATCGTCTTCCACTTCGGCACACCCAGGGCGTACGAGGCTTCACGCAGTTCGTTCGGGACGAGTTTGAGCATCTCCTCGGTGGAGCGGACGATCGTCGGCACCATGAGGATTGTGAGTGCGAGACAGACGGCGAACGGGATTCGGTTGAATCCGAAGGTGGTCACCCAGAGCGCGTAGATGAACAGCGCCGCGACCACCGAGGGGATGCCGGTGAGGATGTCGACCATGAAGCTGACCGCGCGGGCGAGCTTGCCGCGTCCGTACTCGACCAGGTAGACCGCGGTGAAGACACCGATCGGGACCGAGATGAGCGCGGTGACGAAGCCCTGCAGCAAGGTGCCCTGGATCGCGTGGACCGCACCGCCACCCTCGCGACGGTTGGTGATGCCCTGCTGGGAGTGAGTCCACCACTGCGATTCCAGCAGCAGGGAGCCACCCTTGACGATGACGGTGGCGAGGATCCAGACCAGCGGGATCATCGCGATGACGAAGGCCAGCCACATGAGGGCCTGTGCGACCTTGTCCTTGACCGCGCGTCCGGCGGACTTCGAGCCGAGATCGACGTGCTGGTTCGTGGCGGTGGCAGTGTCGACGGTGCTCATTCGGTGAAGGCCTTCCGGCGCTCGATGACGATACGGGCGATCGCGTTGACCACGAAGGTGAGGATGAACAGCACCAGACCCGCTGCGATATACGCGCCGGTCTTGCTGGGGCTGTCGAACTCACCGGCATTGTTGGCGATCTTGGAGGCGAAGGTCTCGCCGCCGGCAAGCAACGAAAGGTTCCATTCCGAACCGCTGGCCAGGGCAGACACGATCAGCATGACCGCGAGGGTCTCGCCGAGGGCTCGGCCGAGTGCGAGCATCGCCGCCGAGATCACGCCCGGCTTGCCGAAGGGCAGCACGGCTGTACGGATCATCTCCCACTTGGTGGCACCGAGGGCGAGCGCGGCTTCCTTGTGGGCTGCCGGGGTCTGGGCGAACACCTCGCGGGACAGGGCGGTGACGATCGGCAGGATCATGATCGCGAGGACGATGGAGACGAACGCGATCGACGATCCGCGCGCATTGCTCGCATCTGCGAACAACGGGATCCAGCCGAAGTAAGTGTTGAGGAAGTCACCGACCGGCTCGAAGTACTGGCCGACGATGTTGGCGCCCCACAGGCCGTAGACGATCGACGGCACAGCTGCGAGCAGGTCGACCAGGGACGCGGCCGGCTTGGCCAGCCACTTGGGCGCGTACTGCGTCAGGAAGAGCGCGATGGCGACGCCCAGGGGCACCGCGATCGCCATGGCCACCACCGAGGAACTCACGGTCACCCAGAGCAGACGGGCGATGCCGAAGCGCATCTCGTCAGGGTTGGAGACGTCCCAGGCCTGTGAGGTGAGGAAGTTGTCCTTGTTCTTCAGCAACGCCGGAATCGCCTGGGCGATCAGGAAGACGCCGATCAGGGTGACGATCAGGATGATGATCAGTCCGGCGGCGGTGGCGGCTCCGCCGAAGAGCTTGTCACCCAGACGTCCGGTGTTGGCGCGATCGCCCTCGAGTGGCGTGCGGCCGTCCGGGTCGGGACTGCTGTCCGCGGCCGAGACTCCGGTGATGGAGGTCATGCGTGCTACCTAACTCGCAGATGAAGAGAAAGTGCGAACGTCGGCGGCGGGCCGGCGATCGCCGACCCACCACCGACGGTGAATCACTTGATGGCGCCGATGGCGTTCTTGACCTTGCCGGCGATCTCGCCCGGCAGCGGTGCGTAGCCGATCTCCTCGATGGCCTTCTGCGCGTCGTCCGAGGCGAAGTGGTTCAGGAACGCCTTGACGCTCGCTCCGACCTTCGCGTCCGGGTACTTCGAGCAGACGATCTCGTAGGTGACCAGCAGGATCGGGTAGGCGCCGGCCTCCTTCGTCGCGTAGTCGAGCTTCAGCTTCAGGTCGTGGCCCTTGCCGTCGACCTTCGCGGCGGCGACGGCCTTACCGGCCGATTCGCCGGTCAGTTCGACAGCACCGGAACCGTTGTCGACCTGTGCGTACGACAGCTTGTTGTCTTTGGCTGCGCCCCACTCGACGTAGCCGATGGCTCCCTCGGTGCTCTTGACGGCGGATGCGACACCGGCGGTCTTGGCCTTGCCCTCACCCTTGCCGGACCACTTCTTGGCCGGCTCTGCGGTCCACTTGTCCTTAGCCGAGGCGGCGAGGTACTTGGTGAAGTTCTCGGTGGTGCCCGACTCGTCGGAGCGGAACATCGGCTTGATGTCGCTGTCCGGCAGCTTCGCGTCCTTGTTGAGGTCGGCGATCGCCTTGTCGTTCCACTTGGCGATCTTGCCGTTGAAGATGTCGGCCATCACGGCCGGGGTGAGGACGAGCTTGTCAACATCCGGGAGGTTGTAGGTGATGGCGATCGGGCCGGTGACCATCGGCAGGTTCCACGCCGGGGAGGCGCATGCCTTGTCGGCCTCGGTCTGCTCGATCTTGCCGTCCTTCTCCTTGGTCTTCAGCGCCGAGTCGGAGCCGGCGAAGTTGACCTGCTTGGCGATGAACTGCTTGATTCCTGCACCCGAGCCGGTGCCGTTGTAGGTGACGCCGGCGTCGGCGCACTTCTCGCCGTAGGAAGCGATGACGTCCTGTATCGCGTTGTCCTGGGCGGTCGAACCCTCGGCGGTGATCTTGGTGGTGCCGCACTCGTCCTTGCCGCCCTCTGCACCGCCGGCGGCCGAGGAGGAGCTCGTGGAGCCGTTGTCCTTGGAGCTGTCGCTCGATCCGGGGGTGTTGCTGTCGCTGCCGCAAGCGGTGAGGGCAAAGGCGGCAACGAGTGCCACGCTGGCTGCGCGGCCGGAACGCGTGATCTTCACGGGGGAACCTCTCAGGTGTGACTACCAATACGCCGGCAGATGCACCGACGATGCGAAGGTAGGCAGGGCACGTGACCGAATGACCCCCAGTCGGTGAACACACGGTGAACTGGCCACATCGAAATCCCACCGCAACCTGCGGTTCTGTTATTGACGTGGCCTTCGTGTGGCCCGAATCACAGCGTGGAGGCGGACGGTTGACCAAAAAACGCCGGCGAGGTCAAGGTCGGTGGCGTTCGACGGCGACCACGCGCGCCGTGTCACCCGCCCCGGCAACGTGACAGACCAGCGCCTCGCCCTTGTCCATCCCGTTCTCGGCGAGGCCGCGCAAGGTCGTGCCGGCCAGTCCACCCGGAGTGCAGTAGCTGGCGATCTGCAGCAGCATCGAAGGCAGTACCGGACGGTGTGTGCAGAAGGCAACCGGGTCGGTCCTGGCGAACGCGCGGGCGACATGTTTGACCACCTTGCGCGGGTCGTCGGCGAAGCCCTCTTCCGACAGTCCGTCCTTGAAGATCGGCTCGATATCGGCATACTCCACATAGGGCGCGACCGTGGCCGAGCAACGAACCGATGCCGAACTCAGGATGCGGGTGGGGGCGTAGGCGTCCAGCAACGGGACGAGTGTGCGGGAGCGTTCGACTCCGTCCGGGGTGAGCGGACGCTCGGAGTCCTCGCCGTCCCAGTCGACCCGGGGCACGGCGACCGCGTGCCGGACGACGACGAACGGCCAGGTGGCCAACCCGAACCGGCGCTCGGCTTCGACGATCGCTTGGAGCTGAATGGAATCGCGGGTATAGCTCAACCGTGCCAAGGCCTTGTCGACCGGCAACCATGCGACATCATCGATCTCGTTCTCGAGGGCGCCGTCGCCCGCGATCGCCTCGCCGGCCCAGTACTGGACGTGCTTGAGTTCGCCCGAGCGCAAGGGGTAGCTCGCGTCCGGCAGTGGGATGCCGACGCGGGCACGCAGCCCGGTCTCCTCCTGCACCTCGCGCACTGCCGCCTCGATCCATGACTCGCCGGGATCCAGCTTGCCCTTGGGCCACGACCAGTCGTCGTACTTGGCGCGGTGGACCAGCAGCACCTGCAACGCGCCGCGGTGCCGGCGCCACAGGACCACACCGCTCGCGCCGATCGTCGCCAAGGGGGCTTGTCCGTTCGTCTGGCTCAACGGCGCTGTGCCTTCGTGCGGCGACGGGCGTAGGTGGCGATGAGATCGGCCTGGACGTCGATCAGCGGGTCGCCGGACGCGTCCTTGTGGTGGCGCTCCCAGTGTCCGTCGGCCTGCAGGTGCCACGACGCGGACGTGTCTGCCATGCCGAGGGCGAGCAGTTCGCGCAGGGCCCGGACGTGCTTGGGGTCGATGACCTGCACCAGCGCCTCGACACGACGGTCGAGGTTGCGGTGCATCATGTCGGCGCTGCCGATGTAGACGGTCTCGTCGCCGCCGTCGACGGCGAACCGGAACACTCGGGAGTGCTCGAGGAAGCGACCCAGGACGGATCGCACCCGGATGTTCTCCGACATCCCGGGCACGCCCGGGCGCAGCGCACAGATGCCGCGCACCCAGACGTCGACATGAGCGCCCGCCTGCGAGGCGCGGTAGAGCGCATCGATGATCTTCTCGTCGACCATCGAGTTGACCTTGATCTGCACGGTCGCCGAGCCGCCGGCGCGGGCTGCTTCGGCGACTTCCTCGATCCTCGCGATCAGGCCGGATCGGACCGAGCGCGGAGCGACCAACAGCCGTCTGAACCGGGCGCGCGGGGCCATTCCGGAGAGTTGATTGAACAGGCGAGTGAGGTCCTCGCCGACCACGGGATCGCTGGTCAGCAGGCCGAGGTCCTCGTACAGCCGCGCGGTCTTCGGGTTGTAGTTGCCGGTGCCGACGTGGCAGTAACGACGAATCGTGTCGCCCTCCTGACGCACGACCAGACACAATTTCGCGTGCGTCTTCAGCCCGACCAGGCCGTACACGACGTGGACGCCCGCCCGCTCCAGCTTGCGGGCCCAGGAGATGTTGTTCTCCTCGTCGAACCTGGCCTTGATCTCGACGACCGCGAGCACCTGTTTGCCGGCCTCGGCCGCCTCGATGAGCGCCTGGATGATCGGGCTGTCACCGCTGGTGCGGTAGAGCGTCTGCTTGATGGCGAGCACCTGCGGGTCGGCCGCCGCCTGCTCGATGAACGCCTGGACGCTGGTGGAGAACGAGTCGTACGGATGGTGGAGCAGAATGTCGCCGCCGCGCATCTCGCCCAGGATGTCGGCCTGCGTCGAGCGCTCGACCGGGGACAGCGCCGGGTGCGCCTTTGCCACGAAGGCCGGCCAGCGCAGTTCGGTGCGGGACAGGTCGGCGACCTGTGAGAGGCCGCGCAGGTCGAGCGGCTCCGACAGTCGGTAGACCTCCTTGCGGTGCACGCCGAGTTCGCGGACCAGCATCTCCAGGACGTGATCGTCCATGTCGTCGGCGACCTCGAGTCGCACCGGCGGGCCGAACCGGCGCCGGGTGAGCTCCTTCTCCAGCGCGGTGAGGAGGTTCTCGGCGTCGTCCTCCTCGACCTCGAGGTCCTCGTTGCGGGTGACGCGGAAGGTGAAGTGTTCGGCGACCTGCATGCCGGGAAACAGCTCGCCGAGGTTCTTGGCGATGACGTCCTCGATCGACACGAAGCGGTCCTCGTACAACTCGTCGCTGGTCTCGTCGGCCGGCAGGTGGATCAGCCGGGGGAGCACCGAGGGCACCTTCACCCGGGCGAAGTGCTCGCGTCCGGTCTTCGGATTCACCAGCAGCACAGCGAGGTTCAGCGACAGGCCGGAGATATAGGGGAACGGGTGCGCCGGGTCGACCGCCAGCGGAGTGAGCACCGGGTAGATGCGTTCCTGGAAGTAGGTGTCGACGTGCGCGAGTTCGGGCTCGGTCAGCTGGTCCGGCCGCAGGATGCTGATGCCTTCGTCCAGCAGCGCCGTTCGGATCACCTCGTGGAAGGCGAAAGCATGCTGATCCATCAACTCGTGGGCGGCCTGCGAGATCGCGTCGAGCACCTCGCGCGGCTCCAACCCGGAGGCCGAACGCACCGCGATACCAGCGGCGATCCGTCGCTTCAGCCCGGCGACGCGCACCATGAAGAACTCGTCGAGGTTACTGGCGAAGATCGTCAGGAACCGGACCCGCTCCAGCAGTGGCACCGCGGGGTCGTTGGCGAGCTCGAGCACGCGCTCGTTGAACTGGAGCCAGGAGACCTCACGGTCCAGGAAGCGGTCGTCGGGCAACTCACCGGTGGCGTCGTCGGCGCCGGTTTCGGCTGAGCGGATGAACCGTCCGTTCGAGCCACGGGCACGTTGCGCACGCTCGGCCATGCGGGCGAGCGCGACGTCGCTGGCGGCCGGTGCGTGCGCATCTGTCTCCGCAGTCGCCGCCGGCGTGCTCTGCGCGTCCTGCTCGGCGTCGTGCTCGGTCTTCTGCTCCACCGCGTCCATGGCGCCCATGGTGTCAGGCCTGTCCGGGCCAGGCGTACATGACGTCTTGCGCAGACCGCTCGAACCCGCGACGGCGGTAGGTGGCGATCGCCGGCTCGTTGTCGCCCTCGACGTACAACTCGATCTCCCGAACTGCCTTGTCCCGCAGGTGTGCCAACCCGATCGAGGTGACGTAACCGCCGAGGCCGCGCCCCTGGAACTCGGGGTCGACGGCCACCACGTACACCTCGCCGACGCCACTCGACGGCTCGGCGATCTTGGTCCAGTGGCTGGCCGCGAGCCGGCCGGTCGCGTCGTCGAAGACCAACAGCAGGCCGGAGGGGTCGAACCACGGCTCCGCCATGCGCGCCCGCAGGTCGGGCAAGGTCATCCGCCCCTGCTCGGGGTGGTGCGCGAACGCGCGTGCGTTGACCGCGAGCCAGTCCTCCTCATCACCGGGCCGGAAGGAGCGGGTCGAAAAACCTTCGGGCACAACAGGATCGGTGATGCTGTCGTCGACCGGACGGGACATCACCCACAGGTCGCGGACGACCTGCATCCCTCGGTGTCTCGCGGTCTCCTGCGCGGCCGCAACATCACCGTGCGCCCACACCCGAACCTGCGGATTCTGGTTACGGACGAACTCCAGGAAACGACTCGCGTGGCCGTGGCGGCGGGCGCGGGGATGGACCACGATCTCGGCCCAGGCGGTGCCGTCATCCTCCAGCCGCAGGTGGGAGTAGGCGTCCAGGCCGCCCGCTCCCTGTACGTAGCCGTGCAGGTCCTGATCGGACGCAGGGGCGTCAAGGGCGAGGAAGGTGGCCTCGGACAGCGGGGCGACACCATCGACGGCTTCGGCAGCGTCGGCAAGGGTCACGACATCGGAAAGTGCTGGACGGTCCATGCTCCGATTCCACCACGTCCGGGTCAAGCGGTCAGTTGTCGGCGTGCTCGCTCTGATCGATCTCGGAGGTCTTCTCGTCACTGCCGCGCGCCTCGCGCGGCCCGGCGAATCGATACCCGACGTTACGGACCGTCCCGATGAACGACTCGTTCTCCGGTCCGAGCTTGGCGCGCAGACGACGCACGTGCACATCGACGGTACGGGTGCCCCCGAAGTAGTCGTATCCCCACACCTCCTGCAGCAACTGCGCGCGGGTGAACACGCGTCCCGGGTGGGCCGCCAACTGCTTCAGCAGCTCGAACTCCTTGTAAGTGAGATCGAGCATGGTGCGTCCGACGCGCACCGAGTACGCCTGTTCGTCGATGACCAGGTCGCCGACCACGATCTTGGTGAGGTTCTCGTCCTCCTGCTCGGGTCGGCTCGACAGTGCCAGACGCAGACGTGCCTCAACTTCGGCCGGACCTGCACTGTCGAGCAGCACGTCGTCGAGTTGCCAGTCGGCGTTGACCGCGGCCAGACCGCCTTCGGTGAAGATACCGAGGACGGGATCGGTCGAGCCGGCTCCGCGCAGAAACCTGGCCATCGTCCGGGCCCCGACCAGATCGCGGCGAGCATCGAGCAGCACGGCGTCACTCGGGGGTGGGTCGACCAGTACGTCGGTCACCGCGGGCAGGATCCGGACCCGGTGACCCAGCAGGGCCAAAGCCGGCAGCACCTCGACGCTCGCCCCGCGGGCGTCGGTGAGCAGCAGCAGGTTGGCCATGACAGACCAGAGTAGGTTCGACAGCGGCTGCGCGTCAGTAATCTGCGTCACTTCCGGCGCACTTTCGTCGGTGTGCCGGTGCGACACCAGGAGTAGCCGACCTCGGGCCGTACGCTGGGGTCATGCCGACGATGCGTTATTGGGCCGGTGCCAAGGCAGCGGCCGGGGTGGAGACCGAAGCGGTCGAGGCCGCCACCGTCGCCCAGGCCCTCGAACTCGTGATCCAGCAGCGTCCGGCGCTCGCCTCCGTCGTCCCGCACTGCGCGTTGCTCGTCGACGGTCGCCGGGTGGAGGCCTCCCATGAGGTCGGGCCGTCCGACGTCATCGAGGTGTTGCCGCCCTTCGCCGGCGGATGACACGCAGCCCATGAGTGAGTCAGCGGCCACCCGGGCTGCCATGATGTCCGCCGTGCGACACAGCGACCAGGAAGACGTCGAGGAACGCCCGAGCCCGGGCGCCCTGACCGTCGTCTCCGGACTCGCTGCCGGCGCGGCCGTCGCACTCGGCACCTACGGCGGTGCGCTCCCGTTGGCCCTCGCGCTGATCGCCTGTGGCGTTGCCGTCGCGTGGGGCTGGCCGATCCTGCTGGATCTGCCTCGCCCACCGGGCAGTTCGGCTGTCCTGCTCGCCGGACTGGTCGGGATCGGCGTCGTCGAACTGCTCGCGCCCCGTTCGCACGGCCTTCGTTGGCTGACGACGGCGCTCGCGATCGGTCTGATGGTGGCGTTCCTGCACGAACTCCTTCGCAGTGATGGTCGGCGTTCACTGACTCTCTCGATCGCAGGCGCGGTGTTCGGGCTTGCCGTGCTCGCCGTCGGCGCGTTCCACCTGAGCACCCTGGTCGAGTTCGACGCGAAGTTCGTCACCTACGCGGCCTGTCTCGGCGTGGCCGTCGGTGTGGTCGTCGATTTCTTCCTCGGCGGCCGGACGCTGGGTGAATGGTCGCTGCCGATCAGTCTCCTGCTGGCCGTGGCGGCCGGAGCCGCACTCGGCGTGCTCAGCGAAACCCCCTGGAACGCACCGATGCTCAGTGCGCTCGCCGCCTGTGGCATTGCACACGCCTTGCGTCGCGTGGTGGGCTCACTGCCACGCGCGTCCGAGGCGCCGGCCGCGGTCGCCCTCGGCGCAGGGAGCGTCCTGGTGGTCGGGATCGTGCCGTTCGCCGTGGTCTGGGCCCTGACCCGCTGAGCGGGCACCGGTCGGCGAAGGGTCAGTGGTTGGCGACCCGCTTGAGTTCGGCGGACACGTGGCTCTGCAACGGTTCACCCATCGCTGCCATGTCCATGGCCCACATCAGATTCGAGTTGACGTAGCCGTACATCCGGGCGCCCGCGGAGTACTCCTTGGCGCTCGGGCTGCGCAGCACACCGTCGGTGCGAAGTTCTATCTTCGCAGGGGACGTGCGGCCGTAGTACAGCTCGACGACGCCGAACGGGTGGGTGAGCACCAGCTCGACCTCGTTGTCAGGCAGCGGACGCCAGAATCCGAGCTCGGTCGCCAGCGGACGCACTTTGTTGCCCTCCTGATCCAGCAGCCAGGTACGGCTGTGCCACTCCAGGAAAGGGCGGCCGTCGTGGAAGCAGTGGATCTCCTGGCCGAAGTTCGCGGACTCGATGGTCGGGTAGCCGACCACGCCGGCGCCCTCCCAGCGTCCGATCAGCCAGGCCAGGGGAGCCAGGTCGCGCGGCATGTCGGGGTCGATCTCGATCGGCATGAAGGTGCCTTCCTCGGTCGTGGGTTCTGAAGAGTGTTGCTTCAGTTACTGCAGCGGGTTGGTGGAGGCGCTGTAGTTGCTGAAGTCGTCGTTGGCGACGGCCGCCCCGAGGCGCTTGATCTTCGCCTCATCGGCGATCACGATCGACCCGGCCCTCGGGTCACTTCCCAGGCCGGTGAACGGCGCGGTGTAGAAGGTGACGCCGCTCATCCGTAGGTTGCGCAGACTGAGGCCGATGCTCTGCACCTGCATGTCCTCGTCGACCCGAAGATTCTTGTCAGCGGTGAGGTCGTCGACCATCTTGTTGAGCTTGACCGGGTTCAGCAGGGTGCCGGCCTTCAGCGTCTTGGCCATCACGGCCTTGATCCAGGCCTGCTGGTTGCGTCCGCGGTCGATGTCGCCTTCTCGCAACTGGTAGCGCTGGCGGACGAATCTGAGAGCCTGCTCGCCGTCCATGTGATGCCGGCCGACTGTCCAGGTCTGCCTGCCGTCGTTGTACTGCTGCGGCACGTAGACGTCGACACCACCGACGGTGTTCGTCAGTTTGCCGAATCCCTCGAAGCCGATCTGAGCGGCGTGGTCGATCTTGACGCCGAGCAGGTTCTGCAGGGTCAGGATGAGCAGCTTCTCGCCACCGTACGCGTACGCCGCGTTGATCTTGTTCTTGCCGTGCCCGGGGATGGACACGTAAAGGTCACGCGGGAAGTGGATGACCTGGACGCTCTTGCGGTCGTCGCTGATGTGCACCAGTTGGATGACATCGGACCGGCTGGAGTCGTTGAGGTCCTTACTGCGAGAGTCGGAACCCATCAGCAGGATGTTGAGGGCCTCGCCCGCCTCGGATTTGCGCGTCGGCTGGCCGGCATCGTCCGGGATCATGTCCGACCGCTGGATGTTGTTGTCGAGTTTCCAGTTCAGGTACGCGGCGAACCCACCCACGGCCAGCGCGCTGATCACGAACATCGTCAGCAGGGTCAGACAACCGACCTTCAGGCAGCCGGCCTTCTTCCTCGGCTCCTCGACGTCGTCAGGCTCGTCCTGAGCAGCGGGGTCCGCTTCGTCGGACGGGCCTTCGCCGGTGCCTGCGGCCACCGCACGGTGGTGTCCCCGAGAGTCACGGGGCGTCAACCGGTCGTCGCGGTCGGCGTCGCCGGACGGGCGGTCGCTCGCGGGTCCGGTGGGCTCGTTCGGGTCGGTCATGGTCGCCAGTCTAGGCAGGCGCACGCGGACGTACGCTGAACACGTGAACGCTGCGAATCTGGACGATTACCGCTCCCCGCTCCTGGATCGCCCGAAGGCGGTCGAGGCCGACGGGCTCGACGCCGGCGTGGCGGCGCACTACGGCGACCCGATGCGTGAACAGCGATTTTTGGAGGCGAGGCAGGCCCTGGTCGACCTGAGCAACCGGGGCGTGGTCACCGTGAGCGGGCCAGACCGTCGCAGTTGGTTGCACTCGATCACCACGCAGAAGCTGGACGACCTGCAGCCGGGAGTGAGTACCGAGTCGCTGGTGCTCAGTCCACACGGTCATGTCGAGCACGACCTGCACCTGATCGACGACGGAGAGACCATCTGGATCACCGTGGAGCCGGGCACCGCCGAGGCGCTGGTGACCTGGTTGCGGTCGATGCAGTTCATGCTCCGCGTCGAGGTGGCCGACCGCAGTGCCGATTTCGCGGTGCTCGGCGACCCGTCGACAGAGGCGGTCGACATGCTTGCCTGGGTGGACCCGTGGCCCGACCTCGGCCCGGACACGGCCGCCTACTGCGACGTCGAGCCGCACCCGGCGTTCGGTCGCGCGTGGCGTGAACTGATCGTCCCGCGCGATGAACTGGAATCCGTCGTGGGTGAACGTTCGCTCGCGGGCACCTGGGCGGCAGAGGCGTTGCGGGTGAGCCAGTGGCGTCCGCGGCACCTGGTCGACACCGACCACCGCACGATTCCGCACGAGTTGGATTGGCTGCGCACTTCGCTGCATCTGCACAAGGGGTGCTACCGCGGCCAGGAGACCGTCGCGCGGGTGCACAACCTCGGCAAGCCACCGCGCCGCCTCGTCTTCCTGCATCTCGACGGTTCGGGCCACGTATTGCCCGACCCGGGCGCCGAGTTGTTCGCGCCCGCGAACGAACGGGCCGTCGGACGACTGACCTCGGTGGCCCGTCATCACGAGGAAGGGCCGATCGCGCTGGCCGTCGTCAAGCGCAATGTGCCGGTGGAGGCCGTGCTGCGCGCGGGCGATGTGACTGCGGCGCAGACGCCGATCGTGCGGGCCTGACGACACAGCCCCACCGGTGTGACTCGTCTCACGCTTGCTCTGGCTTGCAAAGTGCTAACTGCAGCAAGCATAATGAAGACATGACTCCGAACCCCGTCAGCGATCTCGGCGGTTACCTCAAGGACCAGCGCCAGCAGGCGCAGTTGTCCTTGCGGCAGCTGGCCGAACGCTCGGGAATCTCCAACCCCTACCTCAGCCAGATCGAGCGGGGACTGAAGAAGCCGAGCGCGGAGATACTCCAGTCGCTGGCCAAGGGTTTGCGGATCTCGGCCGAGCAGTTGTACGTGCAGGCCGGATTCTTGGACGAAGCAGGCGAGACCGAGACGCTGATCGACACCCGTGTGGCGATCAAGTCCGACCCGCTCCTTTCGGACAAGCAGCGCAAGGTTCTCCTCGATCTTTACGCATCGTTCACCGAGGACTGATCCGCCTGCCGCATCGGCAGCACATACTCCAGATAACCGAACCGGAAGGAGTGGCCATGGCCACCAAGTTCGACCTCAAGAAGTCCATCACCGGAGCCACCCCGCTGTACGCCGCCGTCGGCGCTGCGGACACGGTCTACACCACAGTCCGTGACCGTGCGCTGACCGTCGGTGCCGAGCTCAAGCCGTCCGCCGTGCAGGTTCGCTTCACCAAGCAGATCGCCGATGTCCGCGAACAGGTCGAGGCGCTGCCCGCGACCGCGACCAAGGTCATCGACGACGCCAGCATCGAGGCCGGCGACCAGTACGTCACCCTCGCCAAGCGCGGCGAGAAGGTCGTGAAGTCGCTGCGCAAGCAGGTCGACGGGATCGAGACCACCGCGCGCCAGCAGGCCAAGGACGTTCGCAGCACCGCTCGCAAGACCGCCAAGGACGCGCAGACCACCGCCGTCTCGACCCTCGCGGCCGGCCGCAAGGACGCCGCCAAGGTCGTCGCCGACGTCGCCGGCAAGGTCGAGGACGAGGCTCGCGCCGAGGTCCGCAGCAACGCCGCCAAGGAGGGCGCTGCCACCAAGCGTCCGGCGCGCAAGACCGTCGCCAAGAAGGCCACTGCTCGCAAGACCACGGCCCGCAAGGCTCCGGCCACGAAGGCTGCTTCGGCGAACAGCAACGCCTGAAGACAACTGACCCTGCTCGGCTGAGCAGAAACGACGAAGCCCCCACCTCGCCCCGGTGGGGGCTTCGTCGTTAGCCTCGCCTGCGTGACTCAACGATCGCAGCAAGCACTCTCCGAAGCCCCCATCGTCGCAGTCGTCGAACGCAGTGGATTCGTGGAGTCGGTGCACCGCGGCATCGTCGTGGCCGTCGACGCGCAGGGCTCGGTGCTGTTCGAACGAGGTGACGCGAGCGCGCCGCACTTTCCCCGCTCGTCGAACAAGCCGATCCAGGCGCTCGCGATGGTGCGGTCCGGACTCGACCTGCCCGCCGACCTGCTGGCGCTGGCGAGCGCCAGTCATTCGGGTGAGGATTTCCACCTCGACGGCGTGCGCCGCATCCTTGCCGGCGCCGGCCTTTCCGAGGACGACCTGCAGAACACCCCCGATCTGCCGTACGACGAGCAGGCCAGGCGCGAATGGCTCGCGGCCGGCCACGAACCGACGTCCATCGCCCAGAACTGTTCGGGCAAACACGCTGCGATGCTCGCCACGTGTGTGGTGAACGACTGGGACACCGCCACGTATCGGGACCCGTCCCATCCGTTGCAGGTCGCGATGGCGGACGCGCTCGCCGACCTGTGTGGCGAGTCCGTCGCCGCGACCGGGATCGACGGTTGCGGGGCTCCGGTGATGGCGGTTTCGCCGCTCGGTCTCGCGCGTGCGTTCGGCCGCCTTGCGGCCGCCACGGACGGTCCGGAACGTGTTGTCGCACAAGCGATCCGCGAGTTCCCCGAGTTTCTCGGTGGCACCCGACGCGACGTCACCGATCTGATCCGCAGCGTCCCGGGGCTGGTGGCCAAGGACGGTGCCGAGGCGGTCTACGCGATCGGGCTCCCGGACGGTCGTGGAATGGTCGTCAAGATCGCGGACGGCGGCCAGCGGGCCCGTCCGGTGGTTGCCGCAGCGGCACTGCGCGAGTTGGGGGTGGAAGCAGGGGTGCTCGAACGTCTTGCGAGCGCGCCGATCCTCGGCCACGGGCAGCCGGTCGGTGCGGTGCGGGCGGTCTGATGCGGGCAGTCCTGCAGCGGGTTACCCACGCGGAAGTGACTGTCGAAGGGGAGACGGTCGGTGCCATCGATCGTCCCGGTCTGGTGGCGCTGGTCGGTGTCACCCACGAGGACGGTGCCGAACAGGTCGCCGCGATGGCTCGCAAGATCGGCGAGCTGCGCATCCTCGCCGACGAGCAGTCCGTGCTGGACGCCGGTGCGCCAGTGCTGGTGGTCTCGCAGTTCACCGTGTACGGCAGCACCCGCAAGGGTCGACGTCCCTCTTGGAGCGCAGCCGCCCCCGGCCCGGTCGCCGAACCCCTCATCGAGGATCTCGTCGCCGCGCTGGTTGCCGCCGGGGTCGAGGTCGCCACCGGACGTTTCGGCGCGATGATGCAGGTGTCGCTGGTCAACGACGGACCGTTCACCGTCGTCGTCGACGTCTGAGCGGCGGACATCGGCGACGTTCGACGTTTAGGCTGGTGACGTGCTCGAACCTCTTTTTCGCATCCAGTCCACCGTCGCGCTGCTGCTCGGCCTCGCCCTGATGGCCACCACGGCCTTCGCTTTCGTCGATGCGCTGCGTCGCCGTGAAGATGCGTTCCGAGCCGCCGACAAGATGACCAAGCAACGCTGGTTGTTGATCACGGGCCTGGCTGCGGTGTTCGCGCTGCTCGTGATCCAGTCACCGCTCAACCTCTTCGGCATCATCGCGATCGTGGCTGCCGGGGTGTACCTCGCCGACGTCCGTCCGGCGTTGCGACAGGTCGAGTCCCGCCGCGGTGGCGGTTCCCGCGGACGATGGTGAGCGCCCGCACCTCCATCCTGCCGACGTCCGAAGGCGGCATCGAGTACCTGCTGGTCGGACGTGGCGAACCGGTCACCGTCTTCGCCCACGGGCTCGCAGGTTCGATATCGACCACGCGCCCTTTCGGCTCCGGCATGCCCGGACGCCAGGCGTACTTCCACTTCCGCGGCCACGGTGCCTCGTCCTCGCCAGAATCGGCGTGGACCTACACCGCGCTGGCCGACGAACTCGACGCTGTGGCCACGCACGTCGGCGCCACCCGGGCGTTGGGCGTCAGCATGGGAGCCGGCGCGATCGCTCACCTTCTCGAGCGGGTGCCCGACCGCTTCGAACGCATTGTGCTGGCGCTGCCTGCTGTGCTCGACACACCCCGCACCGACGTCGCCCTCGAGCGATTGCTGGAGATGGGCCGGTTCGCCGACGAGCACGACGTCGACGGTGTCTTCGAGTTGTTGCTACTGGAACAGCCGGGGGAGCACCGGGACGATCCCGTCGTGCGTAACTGGTGTATGGACCAGGCACACACGATCGTCCGAACAGACGTATCCCGTGCGTTGCGGACGATCCCACACGCGACCGCGGTGCACGACCGTCGATCACTGCAGGCGGTGCAGGCGCAGGTGCTCGTGCTCGGCCAGGAGGATGATCCCGCGCACCCGCTGTGGGTCTCGCGTGAGATCGCCGACCTGATCCCGAACGCCCGGCTCGAGGTGCTCCCACCAGGCGGGATCCTGTGGAGTCATCGGGCTCGCGTACGAGAGCTCGTGCGAGACTTCCTCGCATGATCGTCCGGCTCGAACCACGCATCCGGGATTACGCGTGGGGGTCGCGCACGGCGCTGGCCGAACTGGCCGGACGGCCGTCGCCGACCGAGTCCCCCGAGGCCGAGATGTGGATGGGTGCACACGAGGCGTCGCCCTGCGTCGTCGATCACCACGACGACCGCACGACGTTGGACAAGCTCATCGCTGCCGACCCGATCGGCATGCTCGGTGAGACGACCGTGACTCAGTTCCAGCGTCGACTGCCGTTCCTGCTCAAGCTGCTCGCGCCGGAGCAGGCGTTGTCGATCCAGGCGCATCCCAGCCGTGAGGAAGCGCTGACCGCGCCCACCGGCACCTATGTCGACAACTGGCCGAAGCCGGAGGCCTGGCTCACGGTCACCGAGTTCGAGATGTTCGCCGGGACGCTCGCCTTCGACGAAATCCGTTCCGCGGCAGGGGAACTGCAGTGTCAACGGTTCGGGGAACTGATCGAGGCCGCGGTCGGCTCGGGCGTCAAGCAGTTGCTCCGGTCGATCCTGCAGGCCGAGGAGTCGGTTCAGCGCGAGCTCACCGAAGAGGTCGTCCGGGCATGTGGTCACCGACGAGACCACCCGCACTACGAGGCCATCCACCGCATTGCCGCCCAGTTCCCCGGCGACGTCGGCGCGGCGGTGCTGCTGACCATGAGGCACCACGTCGTGCCCGCGAACAGTTACGTGTTCCTGCCGGCAGGAGTGCTGCACGCCGCAGTGCACGGGGTGACGGTCGAGATCCTCGCCAATTCCGACAACGTCGTCCGAGCCGGCCTGACTCCCAAACGCATCGACATCGCCGAACTGCTCCGTATCGTCGACGTCCACCGCCCCGTTGTGGTGGAGGAACCGCCGTCGGGTGTTCGAGTGCACAGCTTCCCGGTCGATGTGCCGTATTTCCAACTGCACCAAGTGAACCCGGGTACACAACCTGAAGAAGTACCAGGACGTAACAAGCCGCGCATCGTGCTCTGCATCGGAGGAACGATCACGCTCGACGACGACGTCGAGCAGATCGAGTTGGGTCCGGCACAGTCGTGTTTCGTTCCGGCATCCGTCGACCACCTGCACTGCTCGGGCGACGGCACCGCGTACGTGGCGACCACCGGACTCGTGGGCTGATCACCTCCGATTCGGGGCGACCGCAGACCACTCCACGCTGAGTTCGCCGAGCCTGTGGCGACTGCGTCCGTGCAGGACGGGCCAGCCGTCTGCACGGACGGTGTCGACCGCCGCCAGGAAGCGTTGCCGTGCACCGAACGAACCGTGCGGCGCAGCCGTCGCCCACGCACGGTCGAAGGTCCGCACAAACTCGTGGATCGGTTCACCCGGCACGTTGCGGTGGATCAGTGCCTTGGGCAGACGTTCGGCGATCACCGACGGTGTGTCCAGCCCCCCGAGCCGCCAGGAGAAGGTCAAGCTCAGCGGTGAGCGACGGTCGAGCGTCACCCAGGTGGCCAGTCGCCCGACCTCGTCGCAGGTCCCGTCGACGAAGATCCCGGTCGGTGAAAGACGTTGTTGCACAAGGCTCCACGAAGACTCCACCTCGGACTCGTCGTACTGGCGCAGCACGTTGAACGCGCGGACCACGTCGACCTTCCCGTCCACCGGCAGCTCGAATCCGCCGATGCGGAAGCTGAGCGTGTCGTCCTGCAGGTGCTGCGCCGCGCGCACCCTGGCGGGGTTGATCTCGACTCCGACGACCCGGACGTCCGGGCGTACGGCGCGGAGCCGGTCGCGTAGTTCCACGGCGGTGACCGGTGATGCGCCGTACCCGAGATCCACCACCAGGGGCGCGCCGAGCGGGGCCGTCAGGCGATGTCGCTGGGTGGCCACCAGCCACCGGTCGCACCGGCGCAGGCGATTGGGGTTCGTGGTGCCGCGCGTGATCGCGCCCACCGGACGTGCAGAGGCCACCCGCTCAGCCTAGATACGAGCTCACTCAGGCGGTGGTCGACTGGGTGCGAGCCCCGTGGGGCGAGCGCCGCGACCGAGACCACGACCGGACGACTTTCGCGGGTGAGAGACTGAGCCGCATGACCGAGTCCAGCGGATGCCCGGTGCAGCGGGTGGCGATGATCAGTGTCCACACCTCGCCGCTCGACCAGCCCGGTACGGGCGACGCGGGCGGGCTCAACGTGTACGTGGTGGAGACCGCGAAGCGGCTGGGTGCGCGGGGCGTCGAGGTCGAGATCTTCACCCGTCGAACGTCCGCGAGCCTGGCGGAGGTCGTCACCCTCGCACCCAACGTGATCGTGCGACACATCGACGCCGGGCCGTACGAGGGTCTCGACAAGGAGGATCTGCCCGGACAACTGTGCGCGTTCGCGGCGGGAGTGATGCGATTCGTCGCCATCAGCCCGGAGGGGCATTACGACCTGGTCCACTCCCACTACTGGCTGTCCGGTCAGGTCGGCTGGCTGGCCGCCGACCGGTGGAACGTGCCGCTGGTCCACACCATGCACACGATGAGCCGCGTCAAGAATCGTGCTCTCGCAGCAGGCGATCGGCCCGAACCCAAGGGTCGCGAGATCGGCGAGGAGCAGGTCGTCAAGGTGGCCGGTTGGTTGATCGCCAACACCGATACCGAAGCCCGCGAACTCGTGGAGTTGTACGACGCCGATCCCGAACGGGTCCGCGTCGTGCCCCCGGGCGTCGACCTCGACGTCCTCAGGCCGGCCGACAAGTCGGCGTGCCGCCGCGAACTGGGGCTGCCCGAGGACGCCGATGTGCTGCTGTTCGTCGGACGCATCCAGCCGCTCAAGGCCCCGGACGTACTGGTCAAGGCCGTCGCGAGGATGATCGAACGCGAACCGGAGCGCCGTGGCCGGACAGTGGTCGCGATCCTCGGCGGTCCGAGTGGCAGCGGGCTGGAGCGTCCCCGTGCGCTGCAGGCGATGGCGCGTGAACTCGGCGTCGCCGACGTCGTGCAGTTCGTGCCTCCGCAGAGCCGCACCGAACTCGCCCGCTGGTTCGCGGCCGCCGACCTGACCGTCGTGCCCTCCCACTCCGAATCCTTCGGCCTGGTCGCGATCGAGTCCATGGCGTGCGGCACACCGGTGGTCGCTGCGAACGTCGGTGGGCTCCCGACGGCGGTGGGCGACGGGGGAGTGCTGGTCGACTCGCACGATCCCGACGAGTGGGCGTCGGTGCTCGCCGGCCTGCTGGACGACGACGAGAGGCGGAAAACAATGACCGACAACGCGATTGCGCGGGCCCGCGAGTTCTCCTGGGATGCGACGACCGACAAGCTGTTCGACGTCTACCGGCACGCCTGTGAGGCGCCGCCGCGTCCGTACGACACGCACCTCGACTTCGCGACGGTGCCGACTGCGGTAGTGCCGTGAGCCTGCGCGACGACGTCGCGGCGGTCCTGGAAGGGGTGCTGGCCGACAACGAACTGGACTGGGAGGCCGGGGTCAACGACGGCGAGTACGTCGTCACCCTCCCGGGGGAGAAGAAGCTGAAGACGGTCACGTCCCTCACGGTCGGTGAGAACGACCTGATCACAGCCGCATTCGTCATCAGGCAGCCTGATGAGAACCACCTCGACTTCTACAAGTTCCTGTTGCGCCGCAACCTCAAGCTGCCAGGTCTCGCGTACTCGATCGATTCCTCCGGCGACGTGTACGTCGGCGGACGCGTCCCGCTCGCCGCCGTCGACGAGACCTACCTCGACAAGCTGCTCGGTGCCGTCCTGCGCGCAGCGGACGAGCCCTTCAACGACCTGTTGGTGCTCGGCTTCCTGACCTCGATGAAGAAGGAATGGGAGTGGCGAATTTCGCGCGGTGAATCCACCCGCAACCTCGAGGCGTTCAAGCACCTGCTGGCCTGACCACGGCACGTATGTCGGTGGTTAGGCTGGAGTCATGACCTACACACTCGTGCTGCTGCGTCACGGCGAATCCGACTGGAACGCCAAGAACCTCTTCACCGGCTGGGTCGACGTCGACCTCACCGAGAAGGGCCGCTCCGAGGCCGCGAACGGCGGCAAGCTGTTGAAGGAAGCAGACGTCCTGCCCGACGTCGTGCATACCTCGCTGCTGCGCCGCGCCATCACGACCGCCCACCTCGCCCTCGACGTCGCCGACCGTCACTGGATCCCGGTGAACCGGTCGTGGCGCCTGAACGAGCGTCACTACGGCGCCCTCCAGGGCAAGGACAAGAAGGCCACGCTGGAGGAGTTCGGCGAGGAGCAGTTCATGACCTGGCGCCGGTCGTTCGACACCCCGCCGCCGCCCATCGAGCCCGGCGCCGAGTTCTCCCAGGACGGTGACCCGCGGTACGCCGATCTCGGCGATGACGCGCCGCGCACCGAGTGCCTGAAGGACGTCATCGAGCGCTTCCTGCCGTACTGGGAGGGCTCGATCATTCCCGACCTGAAGGACGGCAAGACCGTTCTGGTCGCCGCTCATGGCAACAGCCTGCGCGCGATGGTGAAGCACCTCGACGGGATCTCCGACGACGACATCGTCGGCCTCAACATCCCGACCGGAATGCCGCTGGTCTACGAACTCGACGATCATTTCAAGCCCACCGTCAAGGGCGGAAAGTACCTCGACCCCGAGGCCGCGAAGGCGGCTGCCGAGGCGGTCGCCAACCAAGGCCGCTGAACCGTAAGTCCGCAGAACGCGCGCGTCGATTCGCCGGTTCTGCGGACTTTCGGCGTGTGTCAGCTGCCTTCGTACTTGTAGCCCAGGCCGCGGACGGTGACGATCACCTTCGGGTTGCCCGGGTCTTCCTCGATCTTCGCGCGCAGCCGCTTGACGTGCACGTCGAGCGTCTTGGTGTCACCGACGTAGTCGCTGCCCCAGACGCGGTCGATCAGCTGACCCCGGGTGAGCACGCGTCCGGCGTTGCGCAACAGCAGCTCGAGCAGCTCGAACTCCTTGAGCGGCAACGAAACCGGCTCGCCCTGAACACTGACCGTGTGGCGTTCGACGTCCATGCGCACCGGTCCGCTCTGCAGGGTGGCGGGCATCAGTTCCCCGGTGTCCTGGCCACGGCGCAGCACCGCCTTGATGCGGGCGAGAAGTTCGCGGGAGGAATACGGCTTGGTGACGTAGTCGTCCGCGCCGATCTCGAGCCCGACGATCTTGTCGACCTCGCTGTCCTTGGCGGTCAGCATGATGATCGGCACGTTCGCCTTCTGCCGGATCACCCGGCACACCTCGGTGCCGGACATTCCGGGCAGCATCAGGTCGAGCAGGACGAGGTCGGCGCCGTTGCGATCGAAGTCGAGCAGCGCGTCCGGTCCGGTCTCCGCGACCGACACCTCGTAGCCCTCCTTGGACAACAGGTAGGACAACGGGTCGGACAGCGACTCCTCGTCCTCGACCAGCAGGATGCGCGTCATGGGGTGACCTTTCGGGCTTCGTCGACCGGTCGGCCGATCGTTGTTTCGGAGGGTTCGGGATGTGCGGCCGGCAGCCGGATGGTGAAGGTCGAGCCGTGGCCCTCCTCGGACCACGCGGTGACCTCACCGCCGTGGTTGGCGCAGATGTGTTTGACGATGGCAAGGCCGAGCCCCGTGCCGCCGGTGCGTCGCGACCGGGCGGCGTCGACGCGGTAGAAGCGTTCGAAGACGCGCTCGATCTCGCCGGCCGGGATGCCGCTGCCTTGATCCTTCACTGCAACGGTGACCAGATCGGGCGAGCCCTTCACGGCGACGTCCACCCGCGTGCCGCTGCCGGAGTAGTTGACTGCGTTCTCGATCAGGTTGCGCACGGCGGTGGTGATCAGGTCGGGGTCGCCGAACACCTCGGCGCGGTTGCCCTCGTCGTGCGCCTGGATGCCGATATTGCGTTCGTCGGCCATCAGCCGCATATGCTCAATGGCCTCCGCGACGCACTCGCGCACGTCGACGCGCTGCGGATCGTCGAGGGTCTCTGCGACCTGCAACCTGGAGAACTCGACGATCTCCATGACCAACCGGTTGACGCGGTCGGCCTCGGTGCGCATCCGCTTGGTGAACCGGTGCACCGCCTCCGGATCGTCGCGAGCATCGTCGATCGCCTCTGACAACAGACTGAGTCCGGCGACGGGAGTCTTCAGTTCGTGACTGACGTTGACCACGAAGTCACGCCGGGTCTCCTCGACGCGTCGCAGCTGCGAGCGGTCGTCGAGCAGGATGAGGACGTGGTCGTCGGACAGTGGCGTCACCCGCACCCCGAGCACCAGGCGTCCGGCGCCGTTGAGTCCACGGGTCAGGTCGAGTTCGAGTTCGTGCAGGTCCTTGTCTCGCCGAGACGTGCGCACGAGGGTGCGCAGTTGTTCATGCACGATCTCGTGCCCGCGGACGAGGCCCAGCGCCGCTGCGGACGGGCTCGCCCGCACCACGCGGTCGCTGGCGTCGACGACCAGCGAGACCGAGCGCAACGCATCGAGGATCTCGGCGGCCTCCGGGGCGATCGGCTCCGGGTTGGTGTGCGTGGTGGCGATGCTCTTCGCGGAGGTCTCGGCAGTCCGACGTCTGGCGGCCGACCAGCCGATGACGAGGCCCACGCACAGGGCGCTCAGGGCGAGTAGGACCTCCAACACGCGGCCCAATGTACGGGGTCGGTGAAGCGTCGTCGGTGCTGGTCAGACGCGTACGACTGCGAGCCATCGACCGTTAACCTGCGCGTTCGTCGCCGTTCACCGCAGCCTGCGACCCTCGGCGAGTCGCCGGTCTGGGGCACAATGGGCCACGACCGGTGAAGTCGGTCGAGGCCGGCAAAACCGCCCGACCATCTCGACTTCTTTCGAGTTCACCCCGAAGCAAGGATTCAGCAAGCATGCGCAACGCCTTCCACGACGACCTCGATCGTGTTTCCGATCAGCTCGTTCACATGACCGAGATGGTCGGTACTGCCATGACGCGCGCCACCGACGCACTCGTGAACACCGACCTCGGCGTGGCCGAGAGCGTCATCGCTGCGGACGACGACATCGACACCGTGCGACGCCAGGTCGACGACCTGGCGGTCGACCTGCTGGCCCGTCAGCAGCCGGTGGCCACCGACCTGCGGATGGTCGTCACCGCCATGCACATGGCATCTGACATCGAGCGGATGGGCGACCTGGCCCGCCACATCGCGAAGATCGCCCGGATGCGTTACCCGAAGCAGGCCGTTCCGCAGGAAGTGCTGCCGCACATCACCTCGATGTCGGAGTGCGCGATCGACCTGGCGAAGAAGACCGGCGAGGCGATCGACAGCAAGGACGTCCACGCAGCGCAGGAGATCGAGCGCCTGGACGACCACATGGACGACCTGCACCGGCAGATCTTCGCCGCCCTGCACAGCGAGGGCTGGAACCACCCGACCGAGACCGCGGTCGACGTCACGCTGCTGTCGCGCTACTACGAGCGATTCGGCGACCACGCCGTCGCCGTCGCGGACCGCATCGTCTACCTGGTCACCGGCCGGTACGGCGACCCGAACGAGGGCCTGCAGCGCTGACATTCTCCGGCGCCTCCTGCGCCATGGACGAGCCCCTGCAGAACCTGCAGGGGCTCGTTTCACGTTCAGGCGTCAGCCACGGATGACCAGCGCGTTGGCGATCGCGCCGATGCCCTCGCCGCGGCCCAGGAAGCCGAGGTGATCGGTGGTCGTCGCTGAGACCGAGACGTGCGCCCCGCCGAGCGCGGCCGAGATCGCCTGTTGCGCTTCCTCGCGGCGCGGACCCACCTTCGGCCGGTTACCGATGATCTGCACACTGACATTGCCGATGCGGAAACCTGCTCGCTCGAGGGTGCCGTGCACGTCGGCCAGCATCGCTGCGCCGGTTGCCCCCTTCATCTGCGGTCGGTCGACGCCGAACTGAGTGCCGAGGTCACCCAGACCGGCGGCCGACAGCAGGGCATCGCACACCGCGTGAGCGGCGACGTCACCGTCGGAATGTCCTTCGATTCCACGTTCACCGGGCCAGGTGAGGCAGGCGAGGGACAGCGGTCGCTCGTCATCGGCGTAGGCGTGTACATCGACACCGATCCCGGTGCGGGGCAAGGGTGCAGGATGCTGCGGCGAATCGATGAGTTGCTCCTGTGGGTCGGTTGCGATCAGACGCCGGACTGCGTCGAGGTCGGCCGGAACGGTGACCTTGAGCGCGCGGGGATCGCCGTCGACGACCACCACGTGTCCGCCGTCCGACTCCACCAGGGCCGCGTCGTCGGTCGCCTGGCCACCCCGGGAGTGCGCCCGGACGAGCGCGGACCGGCAGAAGCCCTGCGGCGTCTGAACGGCGCGCAGTGACGAGCGATCCGGCGTACCGACCACCACACCGCCGGCGTCCACCTGCTTGACGGTGTCGACCACGGGTAGGCCGGGGACCACCGCGTCGGCACCGCCCAGCACGGCGTCGATCACGGCGTCGAACAACGCCGGGGGAGCAAAGGCGCGAGCGGCGTCGTGCACGAGGACGACTTCGGTCCTGTCGGAGAGCGCGGCCAGTCCGGCGGCTACCGAGTCGGTGCGTTCAGCGCCGCCGTCGACGAGCACGGCGCCCTCACACAACGGTTCGAACTCGCCCCGGTGCCCGCCCGGGACGACGACGACCACGTCGGACACCCGACCGACCTGACGTACCGAACGCAGCGCGTGGACGATCAGGGCATCACCGCCGATATCGACGAGAGCCTTGGGCATACCCGCGCCGAGGCGGGTGCCCATGCCGGCGGCGACGATGACGACGCCCACGGCAGGAGTGCCGTGGGCGTGGTCGCTGTTCGTGATGGAACTCAGGACGCGAGGACCTCGTCCAGCGTGGCCTCTGCGGTGTCCTCGTTGGTGTGCTCGGCGAGCGCGAGTTCGGAGACGAGGATCTGGCGCGCCTTGGCGAGCATCCGCTTCTCACCCGCGGACAGGCCGCGGTCCTGGTCGCGGCGCCACAGGTCACGCACGACCTCGGCCACCTTGATGACGTCGCCGGATGCCAGCTTCTCGAGGTTCGCCTTGTAGCGACGCGACCAGTTGGTCGGCTCCTCGGTGTGATCGGCACGCAACACCTCGAATACGCGGTCGAGGCCTTCCTTGCCGACGACATCGCGGACACCCACGAGATCGCAGTTCTCCGCCGGAACCTCGATCGTCAGGTCGCCTTGGGCAACCTTCAGGACGAGGTACTGCTTCTCCACGCCCTTGATCGTTCGGACCTTGATTTCTTCGATGAGAGCCGCCCCGTGGTGCGGGTAAACGACCGTCTCGCCGACCTTGAAAACCATATGTTGTGTGCCCCTTTCGCGAAGGCAAGGATAGCACGGGTGGCCGGGGTCACAGAAACCGTTTGTGCAGGTCAGAGGCCACAAACGGACGTGCACAGATCGCGGCCGAGGGGTTGACAGGAGTCGCCGCACGTGCTCCGCGTGGGTCGTCATGGGCCGGTGCAGGGTGGGGTGCCGGGGCGGCGGGCAGACCGGTACCATGCACATGTGATGCGACGTGTGACTTCCCGGCCGGCCGTCCGCCGCGGTGCTCGAGCGATGCTGGTCGCCGGCGTTGCCAGCACTGCCCTGAGTGGCTGCTACTACTTCAGCGAACCCACCACCGACATGGACTACGTCGCCTCCGACGGCAACAACGCCGAGGTCGGAACGGTCAACCTGTCGAACGTGCTCATAGTCACCAAGAACAAGGGCGACAAGGGCTCGATGCAGGGTTTGGCCACCAACAACGGCAACACTGCCGCGCAGTTGACAGTCACTCCGGCCGGCGGACAGCCGACCAAGGTCTCCATTCCGCCGATGCAGTCCGTCCGCCTCGACGGCAAGCCCAGCGGCGACGGCAAGGCCACTGTGTCCCCGATCGACATCCCCGCCACCCCGGTTCCCCCGGGTGAGTCCACCACGGTCGTGTTCGCCACCGCCGACGGCGGCAGCAAGCAGGTCTCCGTGCCGGTCGTGCTCGACCAACCACCGTACGGCAGCGAAGAGGTCACGCACCCGGGCAGCCGTCCGGACGACTCGGCCGAGAAGGGTGACGGCGGCGGACACTGAGTCCGCAACGACCGCACCACCCGACGACCAAAGGGCTCGACCGCGAGACGGTCGGGCCCTTCGACGTACCCGAGCTCATCTAGGCTGGCGGGGAAGAAGGTCAAGTAGGTGTCGAAACCGTGAGGAAGTGCGCAAATGCCCCAGACCGTCAAAGGTGTCATCGCCCGCAGCAAGGGCGCTCCGGTGGAAGTGGTCGACGTCGTCGTGCCTGATCCCGGTCCGGGTGAAGCGGTCGTCGCGATCGAGGCCTGCGGGGTCTGCCACACCGATCTGCACTACCGCGAGGGTGGCATCAACGACGAGTTCCCGTTCCTGCTCGGCCACGAGGCCGCCGGACGGGTGGAGGCCGTCGGCGAAGGGGTCACCGAGGTGAAGCCGGGCGACTTCGTGGTGCTGAACTGGCGCGCGGTCTGCGGTCAGTGCCGCGCCTGCGCGAAAGGCAAGCCGTGGTACTGCTTCGACACCGCCAACGCGAAGCAGAAGATGACCTTGACCGACGGCACAGAGCTCTCGCCCGCGCTGGGCATCGGCGCGTTCATCGAGAAGACCCTGGTCGCCGCCGGTCAGTGCACGAAGGTCGACGAGGACGCGTCCGCCGCTGCCGCCGGTCTGCTCGGCTGCGGCGTGATGGCCGGCTTCGGCGCGGCGGTCAACACCGGCCAGGTCGGCCGTGGAGACTCCGTCGCGGTCATCGGTTGTGGCGGCGTCGGCAACGCTGCGATCGCCGGAGCGAAGGTCGCCGGAGCGACGACGATCATCGCGGTCGATGTCGACGACCGAAAGCTCGAGCAGGCCGAGGTCTTCGGGGCAACGCACACCGTCAACTCCAAGAACGAGGACGCCGTCGAGCGCATCCGCGAACTCACCGGTGGCTTCGGCGCCGATGTCGTGGTCGAAGCGGTCGGCCGACCCGAAACCTACGAGCAGGCGTTCTTCGCCCGCGATCTCGCCGGCACGGTCGTTCTGGTCGGTGTCCCGACGCCGGACACGAAGATCGAACTGCCACTGATCGAGGTGTTCGGCCGCGGTGGCGCGCTGAAGTCGAGCTGGTACGGCGACTGCCTGCCCTCGCGCGACTTCCCGATGCTCATCGACCTGTACCGACAGGGACGCTTCGACCTCGACGCGTTCATCACCGAGCGGATCGGGTTGAACGACGTCGAGTCCGCGTTCGACAAGATGCACGGGGGCGACGTGCTGCGCTCCGTCGTCGAGATCTGAGAAACGTCATGGCAGCCGAAATCGTTGCGGGACACGGCGACACCACGATCGAGCGGGTAATCACGTCCGGCACCTTCAGTCTCGACGGGGGCACCTGGGACGTCGACAACAATGTCTGGATCATCGGTGACGACAAGGAGTGCGTGATCGTCGACGCGGCACACGATGCCGCCCCGATCCTGGACGCCGTCGGTGGGCGGACGGTGAAGGCCGTCCTGTGTACCCACGCGCACGACGACCACATCACCGCGGTGGGCGAGGTATTCGATGCGACCAAAGCGCCGAGTTACCTGCACCCGTCCGACCGGATGCTCTGGGACCGCGTGTACTCCGTCGGGCCCGACCACGAACTGGCGGACGGCGACCGCATCGAGGTCGGCGAGGTCACCATCGAGGTGATCCACACGCCCGGCCACAGCCCCGGCGCCGTGTGTCTCCGGGTCCCGACGCTGGGCGTGGTGCTCACCGGAGACACGCTGTTCGACGGCGGACCGGGAGCGACGGGGCGCTCGTTCAGCAGCTACGACACCATTACCGACTCCATCCGGACGAAGCTCTTCGCCCTTCCGGCGGAGACGATCGTGCTGACCGGCCACGGCGACTCGACCACCATCGGCGAAGAAGCCGCCCGACAGGACGAGTGGGAGCGTCCCGAGGGGGCGTGAGCTGATGTGAGTGTCATGACCTTCGTGGTCGGGATGCCCCGAACCTCATGACACTCGCGAGGTCAACCGGTGACGATCGCCCACCCGTCCGGTAGGCCCGTGGCATCCGCGCGGCCATCGTCGACGAGTCGCCGACGTCCCACGCGGTCCCCGTACGCGCTTTTGCGAGTGCGGGGACCGGTCGCTTGCCTCGAGTGGTCTGCTGTACTTCACGGCGCCGATAAACTTGCCGGGTGACTCTGCAACTCTTCGACAGCGCAGCCGGTGAGCTGCGTCCCTTCGAGCCCCTTCGTGCGGGCACGGTGGGCATGTACATCTGCGGTCTCACCACTCAGGGGTCGCCGCACATCGGCCACGTGCGGTTCACGGTCGCGTTCGACATCCTGCGCCGTTGGCTGGAGATCGGTCACGGGTACGAAGTCACCCTTGTCCGCAATGTCACCGACATCGATGACAAGATCCTGAACAAGTCGGCCGAGCACGACGTGCCGTGGCAGGAGTGGTCCTACGCGCATGAGCGCGAGACCAATGATGCACTCGACCTGCTCGGCGTGCGCCGTCCGTCGTACGAGCCCCGCGCCACGGGCCACGTCACCGACATGGTCGAACTGATGCAGATCCTGATCGAGAAGGGGCACGCGTACGCCGCTGAAGACGGCAGCGGAGACGTCTACTTCGACGTACGCAGCTGGCCCGAATACGGCTCGCTGACCCGCCAGAAGGTCGACGACATGGAGGCCGCAGCCGACGCCGACCCGCGCGGCAAGCGTGACCCGCGCGACTTCGCGCTCTGGAAGGGCCACAAGGCCGGCGAACCGGAGAGCGCCAGTTGGCCGACCCCCTACGGGCAGGGCCGACCGGGCTGGCACCTGGAGTGCTCGGCGATGGCTCGCCGCTGGCTCGGCGACGAGTTCGACATCCACGGCGGCGGCATCGACCTGCGCTTCCCGCACCACGAGAACGAGCAGGCACAGTCGCGCGCTGCAGGTCTGGGGTTCGCGCAGTACTGGCTGCACAACGGCTGGGTCACCCTCGGCGGGGAGAAGATGAGCAAGTCGCTCGGCAACACCCTGGCCGTGGGTGAGATCACCAAGAAGGTTCGTCCGTTGGTCCTGCGGTACTACCTCGGCGCGGTCAACTATCGGGCGACGATCGAGTACCACGACGGTTCTCTGGACGAGGCCGCTGCCGCGGTCGCACGGATCGAGGGTTTCCTCGAACGCGGGCTCGACCAGGCGCCGTCCGGCGACTTCGTGGCCGTTCCGGACGCGTTCGCGACTGCGATGGACGACGACCTCAATGTCTCCGGAGCGCTCGCGGTCGTCTTCGACGCGATCCGCGAGGGCAACACCGCGTTGGACGCGGGCGACCGGACCCGTGCCGAGGAACTCGCGCTCGAGGTCGTCGCCATGACCGAAGTGCTCGGTGTCAATCCGTATGACGCACAATGGAATTCGTGCGGCGACGATCGCTCGAACGAAGCGTTAGACCACGTGATCGAGGAGCTGTTGGCCTCGCGCAAGCAGGCCCGTGTCGACCGTGACTTCGCCACCGCGGACCTCATCCGCGACCAGTTGTCCGCTGCCGGTGTGGCGGTCGAGGACACCGCCGACGGCGCTCGCTGGTCACTCATGTCGGCGGCCGATCGCGCCGCCCAACGAACGAAGGACTGATCGATGGCAGGCAACTCCCAGCGCCGCGGAGCGATCCGCAAGGGCAGCTCGAAGAAGGGCATGCAGGTCGGCAGTGGCGGCCAGCGCCGTCGCGGCCTCGAGGGCAAGGGCCCGACCCCGAAGGCGGCCGAGCGTCCGAACCACAAGGCGTACAAGGCGGCCCAGAAGACCGGAGGTACCTCCCGTCCCGGATCGCGTGGTGGCAACCGTCGCGGTAAGGCGTCGTCCGAGGTCATCGCCGGACGCAACTCGGTGCTGGAGGCGCTACGCGCGCACATCCCGGTCACCACGATGTACGTCGCCGGCCGGATCGACTCCGACGACCGCGTCCGCGAGGCGCTGAAACTCGCCGCCGACCGGGCGATCCCGATCCTGGAGACCCCGCGCGGCGAGCTCGATCGACTGACCGACGATGCGGTGCATCAGGGCCTGGCGCTGCAGATCCCGCCGTACGAGTACGCGCACCCGAGCGACCTGATCGACCCGGAGGCGCCGGGTATCCCGCTGGTCGTCGCACTCGACGGCATCACCGACCCGCGCAACCTCGGCGCGATCATCCGCTCGGTGGCCGCGTTCGGCGGCCACGGTGTCATCGTTCCCGAACGCCGGTCGGTGGGTATGACGGCGGCGGCGTGGAAGACGTCCGCGGGTGCGGCGGCACGCGTTCCGGTCGCTATGGCGGGCAACCTGAACCGCGCTTTGGAGGAGTTCCGCAAGGCCGGGTTCTTCGTCATCGGCCTCGACATGGACGGCGACGTCGAACTGCCGCAGCTCGAACTGTCGACCGAGCCGCTGGTGGTCGTCGTCGGGTCCGAGGGCAAGGGGCTGTCGCGACTGGTGAGCGAGAACTGCGACCAGATCGTGTCGGTGCCGATGAGTTCGTCCGTCGAGTCGCTCAACGCCGGTATTGCCGCGTCGGTGACGCTTTACCAGATCGCCTCTTCTCGAGCCGCACGCTGACCGATTCGCTGTCCGGATGGTGGACCGGATGGAACCGGACGCGATTTCGTGACGTCGCCTTCCACGGACGAAAACGAGCCGCTTCGGCTTCGCCGGTCGGCGTGCTCCGCCCCATAGGGTGGTGCGAAACGCCGGAACACCGGCCGAAAAAGCAACGTGCTGCGTTGCAGGGAGGGAAGACATGACCAACTACGGTCCGAACGATCCGAACCAGCCGTACGACCCGAACAACAAGGGCAGCGACGACGCTTACGGCCAGCACAGCGGCCAGCACAGCGGCCAGTACGGTCAGCAGAACGACGGCCAGTACGGCCAGCAGGGTGGCCAGTACGGTGCCGGTGCACCGGGCTACAACCCGATGCCCGGTGACGGCGGAGCCGTCGGCACCCCGCCGCCGAACAACCTCGCGATGGCGATCATCACGACGGTCCTGTGCTGTCTTCCGCTCGGCATCGTGGCGATCATCCAGGCCACGAAGGTGAACTCGTTGTGGGCGCAGGGCGACCACGCGGGCGCCCGCGAGGCCTCGGAGAAGGCCAAGAAGTTCTCCATCTGGAGCGCGATCGCCGGAATCGTCTTCGGCATCATCTACGCAATCTTGATGTTCACCATCCTGAAAGACAGCAACGCTTGATGACGGACGTGAAGGCGCCCGGACCCGCAGCGGTGCGGGCGCCTTCCGCTGTCTGTTCGCCGGCTCCGCGGCAAGGTTGGTTCCTGCAGCACACCGATCCCATCCCCGGGTGGCGGCCGATGCACGGCCGGCTACGCAGGATGATCGCGCCTGTGACGTTCGGGTTCGCGGCCGTCGGCGTCGGCGTGCTGTTGCACGCGGTCGATCCGCGTGAGCCCGGCAACTATCCGACCTGTCCCTTCCTGTGGCTGACCGGCCTGTACTGCCCAGGATGCGGAGCGATGCGGGCGTCCGCCTCGGTGGTCGACGGCGATGTGTCGGGCGCATTCGGTTTCAACCCGCTCGTGGTGATCGCCTTGGTCGGTCTCGTGGTGATGTTCGTTCTGTGGACACGCCGCCAGTGGCAGGGCAGACCCAAACTCTCGATCACACGGCCCTGGGTGACCACCGCGCTGACGGTGGTCACCGTGGTCTTCTGGGTGGTCCGGAACGTCCCGGGCTGGACCTGGTTGTCGCCGGCCTGAGCGCGGCGGCCCCATCTAGAATCAGTTGTCGACACCAGCACTTCCGGGGGGACCTCCAGCAATGAGCAGTTACGACCCGTACGACCCGAACAACACCGCCGGCCGGGACGGCGCACAGTCGTCCGATGCGTACGGGCAGCAGGGCTTCGACCAGCAGCAGTATGGCCAGCAGGAGGGCCAGCAGCCGCAATACGGCCAGTACGGCCAGCCGCAGCACGGGTACGACCAGCAGTACGGGCAGCAATACGGCCAGCAGTACGGCCAGCAGTACGGTCAGCCGCAGTACCCGAACCAGTACGGCAGTCCGTACGGTTATCAGTCCCCGGTCGGACCGCCGCCGGACAACTATCTGGTCTGGGCGATCCTGTCGACCGTGCTGTGTTGCCTTCCGCTCGGCATCGCATCGATCGTGTTCTCCACCCAGGTGAACTCGAAGTGGTCCATGGGTGACGCAGCCGGCGCACACGAGTCGGCCCGCAAGGCGAAGAACTTCGCGATCGCGTCCGCCGCCGTTTCATTGGTTCTCGTCGCGCTGTACGTCGTGCTCGTCGTCGCCATCGGCGTCGGGTCGTCCTCCTCCAGCAGCTGATCGTCCTTCACCGAAAGTAGGCACTCATGTCGCATCAGGATCCTTACGCGAACAACGACCCGAACGCGGGCAAGCAGTACGACCAGCAGGGTTACGGGCAGCAGCCCGGCCAGTTCGGTGGGCAGCAGTACGGCCAGCAGTACGGCCAGCAGGACCGCCAGCAGTTCGAGCAGCAGTACGGCTCGGCTCCGGCCGCGCATTCCGGTGGTCCGCAGGGTGACAGCTTCTTCGTCAACCTCATGGGCAGCGAGCAGGGTCCGATGAGCTACGGGCAGTTGCAGGCGATGGCCGCGAGTGGCCAGCTCAAGCCGGAAACGCTGGTGCGTGCAGCGAGTGGGGGTCACGCCTTCCAGGCCAAGCAGGTGCCGGGGGTCTTCTCCGACAAGGAGTGGATCATGGCGCTGATCCTGTCGATCGTCATCGGCAGCCTGGGCGTCGACCGCTTCTACCTGGGCTATACCGGGCTCGGCGTGCTGAAGCTGATCACCCTCGGTGGTTGTGGCATCTGGGCACTGATCGACATCATCCTGATCGCGATGCGCAAGCTTCCCGACGCCGACGGTCGCCAGCTCAGCTGATTTTTTTGCCGGCTCCTTCGGCGTGCCTGCGCCGTCCCGCCGGCGTGAGCCTTGCGCTCTGGTCGGGTGGGTGCCACCTCCGGCAGTGCGGGTGTCGCAGCTGCGACGTGTTGGTTGCCGATACGGGAGTTCGTGCTCCCGCTGGGGCAACCAACTCCCGGCGGCGCACGTCACTCCGCCCGGACGGGGAGTTCCTGGGTGTCCACGCCGACGACGGACGCCTCGTCCGGCTTGTTCGGCAGGACGTGGTCGACGTAGTCGCGCGCGGCGTTTTCGATCGAGATGTCCTGCTGGGCGCGTTCTGCCATGTACCAGCGGTGCTCGAGGATCTCGTGGAAGATCTCGGCCGGTTCGAGCTTCTTGCGCATCGCCGGCGGAACGGTGCGGGTGATGGGTTCGTAGATGCGGCTGAGCCAGTCGTGGGCGACCAGTTGCTCGTCGTCGTTCTGACGGTCCTGGCTGGCGGTGAACGCGTCCAGGTCGTTGAGCAGTCGGCGGGCCTGGTTGTCCTCGACGGCCAGGCCGGTCAGTCGCAGCAGACGGCGCGCGTGGTGGCCGGCGTCGACGATCTTCGGCTGGATCGACACATGCGTGCCGTCGAAGTCGGTGGTGATGTCGAGTTCGCCGATGTCGAAGCCGAGGTCGTTGAGGTGGCGGATGTGCTCCTCGACCTTCCATCGCTGGCCCATCTCGAAGCTCTCGTCCTCGGTGAGCGCGGCCCAGAGGTCGTCGTACCGCGACAGAATCAGATCCGACACCGAAAGCGGGTCGACCTCCATCGGCACGAAGCCACCGGCCTGCAGATCCATCAGCTCGCCGGCGATGTTGACCCGGGCGATGTCGAGGTCGTGGTCGCGTTGTCCCTTCGACAGTTTCTCGCGCAGCTCGCCGGTCTCGGCGTCCACCAGGTAGGCCGCGAACTCCCCGGCGTTGCGCTTGAAGAGCGTGTTCGACAACGACACGTCGCCCCACCAGAAACCGACCAGGTGCAGCCGCACCAGCAGCACCGCGAGGGCGTCGATCAGGCGGTCGGCGGTGTCGGGCCGCAGTGACTGGCTCAGCATCGCTCGGTAGGGCAGCGAGAACTGCAAATGCCGGGTCAGCAGACAGGCGTCCAGCGGGTTGCCCTTGTCGTCGGTGCGACCGGCCACCACGCCGACGGCCTCGACGCACGGCTGGTCGAGACGGCGCAGCGCGCGCAGCATCTCGTACTCGCGCCGGGCGATGTCTTCCTTGATCTCCTTGATCGCGATGATCCGGCCCTCGATCCGCACGAAGCGGACGACGTGTCGGGAGATGCCGCGGGGGAGGGCGGCCAGAATGTTCTCCGGCCACTCCTCGAGCGGGGTCGACCACGGCAGGTCGAGCAACGCCGGCCACGGCCGTCCAGCCCTGATGTCGAGTGCCACCGGCTCATCGTGGCACTGACACGGTGATCCATCAACGACCGAGCCCCGGCGGGCGTGTGCTCACCGGGGCTGCGTCGTTGTTCGATCGGATCAGTCGCCGAGGCGCTGACCGTTCTCGATGTCGAACAGGTGCACGTGTTCGGGCTTGGGCACGAAGTGCACGGTCTCACCCTTCATCGGCACGTTGCGGCCGTCGACGCGGGCGACGAGCGGCTTGTCCGCGGCGGTCGGCTTGCTGCCGGCCAAGTGCCCGTAGATGTAGGCGTCCGCGCCGAGTTCCTCGACGACATCCACCTCGACCGCCAGTCCCTCTCCGCTGCCGGACAGGACGAGGTCCTCGGGGCGCACGCCGACGGTGATCTTGTTGCCGTTGGCGCCACCCACGGTGTCGCGGGCCACCGGGTGGACCGCGTTGCCGAACTTCACACCTGCGTCGGTGATGTCCATGTCGATGAGGTTCATCGAGGGGGAGCCGATGAAGCCGGCGACGAACACGTTGTTCGGGTGGTCGTACATGCGGCGCGGGGTGTCGACCTGCTGCAACAGACCGTCCTTGAGCACTGCGACACGGTCGCCCATCGTCATGGCCTCGACCTGGTCGTGGGTGACGTAGACGGTGGTGACGCCGAGGCGGCGCTGCAGGGAGGCGATCTGGGTGCGGGTCTGCACGCGCAGCTTGGCGTCGAGGTTTGACAGCGGCTCGTCCATCAGGAAGACCTGGGGGGAGCGGACGATGGCACGGCCCATGGCGACGCGCTGACGCTGACCACCGGAGAGCGCCTTCGGCTTGCGGTCCAGGTAAGGACGCAGGTCGAGGATGTCGGCGGCTTCCTCCACGCGCTTGCGGATCTCGCCCTTGTCGACCCCGGAGATCTTGAGCGCGAAGCCCATGTTGTCGGCGACCGTCATGTGCGGGTACAGCGCGTAGTTCTGGAAGACCATCGCCACGTCGCGCTCCTTGGGCGAGAGTGAGGTGACGTCGCGGTCGCCGATGAGGATGCGTCCGCTGTTGACCTCCTCCAGACCCGCCAGCATGCGCAGGGAGGTGGACTTTCCGCAGCCCGACGGGCCGACGAGAACCAGGAACTCGCCGTCCTGGATCTCCAGGCTCAGCTTGTCGACGGAGGGCTCGGTGGCACCCGGGTAGATCCGGGTGGCCTGGTCGTAGGTGACCGTTGCCATGGTGTGCTCCTTCACCGGCAGGAACGTGCCGGACGATCCGTTGTAAAGGTGTCTGTGAAAGAAACCGACAACGCCGGGGTTGGTGTTGTCCGTGTCACATCGTGACGTATGAACGGCAAGAAAGCCACTGATGTCGGCGGTTTCCGAATGGTCGATGGAGGCCATCGGCCCGTGATTTCAGGAGCGTTGCCGAACTGTGACCCGGTGGATGGAAAACATTGCTGCAAGATCTTGCAGAAAGTGACGTGGCGCTGGCATAGTGATCGGCATCACAGGGGGAGTCAACGGTGACCCCCTGAGCACAAGGAGAGTTCATGAAGCGCACCTTCGCTGTCGCCCTGACCGGCGCGGCCCTCGTTCTGACCGGTTGCGGCGGAGGCTCGGACTCGAGCAACACCTCCAGCACCAACACCTCGGCCGGCAGCCAGACGTCGTCGGGCTCCGCGTCCGACTCGTCCGCAGCGCCGACCGCCGCCGAGACCCTCGGCACCAAGGACGCCAAGCGCGACGCCAACGCCGACCTGGTGATCTGGGCCGACGCGACGACCGCCCCGGTCGTCACCAAGCTCGCGAACCAGTTCGCGTCCAAGAACGGCGTCAAGGTCGCCGTCCAGATCTCCAACGACGTCCGCGGCCAGTACGGCACCGCGTTCAAGGCCGGTCAGGCCCCCGATGTCATCCTCGGTGCACATGACTGGATGGGTGAGCTCGTCGCCAACGGTTCGATCGCGACCCTGCAGGTGCCGGCGAACGTGATGTCCGGCTTCGACAAGAACGCCGCCGCCGCAGCCAAGTACAACAGCCAGACCTACGCCGTTCCCTACGGTGTCGAGAGCCTGGCCCTCGTCCGCAACACCGCGCTCGCGCCGACCGCGCCGAAGACGATGGCCGACCTGGTGAAGGCCGGCAAGGACTGCGTCAGCTCCAAGAAGTGCACCAACATCCTGTCCAACCAGATGGGCAAGGAGGGCAACGCCTACAACAGCTACCCCTTCCTGTCCGCGTTCGACGGCGGTGGCATCTTCGGCACCAAGGCCAACGGTGACTACGACGCCGCGAAGGTGATCGTCAACAGCGCCGGTTCGGTCAAGGGCGCGCAGGCCATGGCGGCACTGGGCAAGGAGGGCGCGCTGTCGACCAACATCGACTCGACCAACGCCGACACCCTGTTCGCCACCGGCAAGACCCCCTTCGAGATCACCGGTCCGTGGTCGATCCCCGCCTTCCAGAAGGCCGGCATCAAGTACGCCATCGACCCGCTGCCGACCCTCGAGGGCGGCGGTGCGATGAAGCCGTTCCTCGGTGTGCAGATGTTCTACGTGTCCTCCAAGGCCAAGAACACCGCGGTCGCCCAGGCCTTCGTCACCCAGTTCATGACCACCAAGGACGCCCAGGTCGCGATGTTCGAGACCGGCAAGCGTCCGCCGGCTCTGACCGCTGCGTACGAAGCGGTCAAGGGCAGCGACAAGGACGTCGAGGCGTGGGCCGCTGCCGGCAAGGAAGGCAAGCCGATGCCGAACATCCCGGCGATGAACGCCGTCTGGAAGCCGCTGGGTCTGGCGTTCGCCGACGTCGTCTCGGGCAAGGGTGGCACCCCGGCCGCTCGGATGGCCAAGGCTCAGACCGAGATCGAATCCGGCATCAAGTCCGGTCAGTGATCTGAACCGATGACGACGATGGCGGCGGCTGGTGCAGCTGCTGCCATCGTCGCTGTCAGCACCTGATCAGTCCTGATGTGCCCGAGAGAAAGACGACAATGACGACGTCGATGAGCGAGGAGACCGCAGCAGCGCTGCGCGCGGATCGCCCCAACCCGATCAGTTACCTCAAGTGGCCGATTCTCGCGGCCGTCCTGGGTGGCCTGTTCTACCTGGCGACCAAGCTCGCCGACAAGGGCTACGGCCTCGCGGTCGTCGCGACGGCGCTTGTGGCGCTGTTGGTGCTGGCCGTCTACGGCACACGCAAGGCGGTGCCGATGAAGTACCTCCTGCCCGGCCTGCTGCTGCTGCTCGGTCTGCAGGTGTGGCCGATCGTTTACACCGGCGCGACCGCGTTCACCAACTACGGCCAGGGCCACATCGCCTCCAAGGAGGAGGCGACCGGTCAGGTTGTCGCCTACTCGGTGGAGCAGGTGCCCGGTTCGCCCACGTATCAGCTCGCGGTCGCAGTGCCGAAGGACCAGCCGCTTGAGTCCGCACCGCTGCAGTTCCTGCTGACCGACGACAAGGGCAAGACCTTCCTCGGCACCAAGGACGGATTGAAGGACCTGCCGACCGACGGCCTCAAGCAGTCGACCGACGAGATGGACAAGGGCCGCATCCTCGAGGCCCCGGACTACCGGATCCTCAACCTCGGTGAGGCCAACAAGCGCAAGGACCTGCAGCAGTTCGCGGTGCCCACCGAGACCGGCGGCATCAAGGCCAACGGCATCAGTCAGGCGTTCGAGGGCCGACCGACGTTGGTCTGGGACAAGAAGTCCGACACCTTGAAGGACTCCAAGACCGGCACGGTTTACGTCGCCAAGGACGCACGTTGGGTGCCGCAGAGCGGCCAGGGTTCGCCGCTGGCCGTGGGTTGGAAGGAGAACGTCGGCTTCGACAACTTCAAGTCGCTGTTCGCCAACGAGGCGCTGCGTGGCAAGTTCCTCAGCGTCTTCGCCTGGAACATCGCCTTCCCGCTGCTGTCGGTACTGACCACCTTCGTCCTGGGCATGCTGCTCGCGCTGCTGCTCAACGACTCCCGGATCAAGGGACGCGGCATCTACCGCTCGCTGCTGATCCTCCCTTACGCCATCCCGGTGTTTGTCTCGGCGCTGGTCTGGGCCTCGATGTTCAACCAGGAGTTCGGTCTGATCAACGACCTCACCGGCCTCAACGTCGACTGGTTCGGTGACCCATGGGCCGCGCGTGCAGCGATCCTGCTGACCAACCTGTGGCTGGGTTTCCCGTACATGTTCGTCGTGTGTACCGGTGCGCTGCAGTCGATTCCGGGTGACGTGCTCGAAGCCGCGAAGATCGACGGAGCCAGCCCGATCCGCACCCTGCGCTCGGTGATCATGCCGCTGCTGCTGGTCGCCGTCGGACCGCTGCTGATCGCGTCCTTTGCGTTCAACTTCAATAACTTCGGACTGATCTATCTACTGACCGCCGGTGGCCCGTTCACCGACGGCAACTCGACGGCCGGTTCGACCGACCTGTTGATCACGATGTCCTACCGCCTCGCGATCGACGGGGCGAACCCCAACTTCGGTCTGGCGTCCGCGGTCGCCGTGATCATCTTCATCATCGTCGGTCTGCTGAGCTTCCCCGGCTTCATGAAGACCAAGGCCCTGGAAGAGGTCAACTGATGAGCGCTACTCCTGCTCCCGACCCCATGGTCGTCGCAGCCGCCACCGGTGACGACGACCCGACCAACACCCCCACCAAGCCGCGCCGCGGCTCCGGTGGTGTGTGGTGGCGGCACGCGCTCGCACTGCTGGCGCTCGCCTTCGCGATGTTCCCGATCCTGTTCGTGGTCTCGGCGGCGTTGAACCCGGCCGGATCGCTGTCGACGACCAGCCTGTTCCCGACCGGCTTCTCGTTCGACAACGTCCGGACGCTGTTCAGCGACGACGCGCGCCCGTTCCTCACCTGGTACAAGAACTCACTGTTCATCGCGCTTGTCGGCGGCGTGCTGTCGGTGTTCATCGGCGCCGCATCCGCGTACGCGTTCTCGCGGCTGCGCTTCAAGGGGCGCAGGGTCGGTCTGATGGCCCTGTTGCTGCTGCAGATGTTCCCGGCGCTGCTGGCCTTCGTGGGTCTGTACATCACCTTCAGCAAGATCGGTGAGGTGCTGCCTGCGTTCGGCCTGAACACGACGCTCGGTCTGATCCTGGTCTACATGGGTGGCGCGATGGGCTCGAATGTCTGGCTGCTCAAGGGCTACTTCGACACAGTGCCGAAGGAGTTGGACGAGGCCGCGATGGTCGACGGCGCATCGCACGCGCGCATCTTCTTCACGATGACGCTGCGCCTGGTGACACCGATCCTGGTGACCGTCTTCATGCTGTCGTTCGTCGGCTTGTTCGGTGAGTTCATGCTCGCGTCGATCTTCCTGACCGAGAAGGACGCCCAGACGCTCGGCGTCGGACTGTGGGGCATGACGAAGGGCAACGAGCGCAACGCCCTGTTCGGCCAGTTCGCGGCCGGATCGGTGCTGAGCTCGATCCCGATCATGGTGCTCTACCTGGTGTTCCAGCGTCAGCTGGTCGGCGGCCTCACGCAGGGCTCGGTGAAGTAATGCCGACGCCGGACCTCCTGGCCCGGCCGCACCACGACGGTTCTGCGCTGTATGTGGACCGCGCGGCGCCCGCTCCCGGTGAGCGGGTGACCGTGCGGGTCCGCGTGCCCCACGGCCACGACATCGACCAGATGCACGTGCGCCAAGTGACCGACGGCGAACCCGAGTTCTCGGCCGCCCGAATCACCTCCCGCACCGTGACCGACACCTGGTGGAGCGCGGACGTCGTCTGTCACAACCCGGTGACCTCATACCGCTTCATCATGAGCGGTCCGACGGACGGTTACCTCTGGCTGAACGCCGCCGGCCTGTCCCGGCGTGACGTCCCGGACGTCTTCGACTTCCGCCTGACCACCTTCGGCCTGGCCCCGGATTGGGCTCGGCACGGCGTCGTCTACCAGGTGTTCCCCGACCGCTTTGCGAAGGCGGTCGATCGCCCCGCGCCCGAGTGGGCCGAGCCGGCCGACTGGAGCGACCCGGTCGACACACGGCGGGGACATATCGGTACCCAGTGGTACGGCGGCGACCTCGCCGGCGTCGAGCTGCACCTCGATCACCTCGAGCGGCTCGGTGTCACCACGCTCTACCTGACCCCGGTCTTCCCCGCGCGTTCCAACCACCGGTACGACGCCGCGACGTTCGATGCCGTCGACCCGGTGCTCGGCGGCGACGAGGCCTTCGCGTCGCTGGTGCGTGCCGCGCATGCTCGCGGATTGCGCGTGCTGGGCGACATCACCACGAACCACACCGGCGTCACGCACGACTGGTTCATCGCGGCGTCCGCGGATCCGGCTGCCCCCCAACGAGACCACTACTTCTTCGACGAGCAGGGTGACTACGAGAAGTGGCTCGGCGTCCCGAGCCTTCCCAAGCTCAACCACGCGTCGCCGACGCTGCGCGAGGAACTCTTCGACCGTCCTGAGGCACCGGTTCGCCGCTGGCTCGCAGGGGACTCGGGGCTGGACGGTTGGCGGGTCGACGTCGCGAACATGACCGGACGGTTGCGTGACCACGACGTCAACCACGAGGTTGCTGCTCACATGCGCGCGACCGTCGTCGATGTCAAGCCCGATGCGTATCTCGTCGGCGAGCACGCCCACGATCACTACCTGGACGCGTCCGGCGAGGGTTGGCACGGAGTCATGAACTACTCCGGGTTCACCCGTCCGGTGTGGACCTGGTTGCGCGACAAGGACTTTGCTCCGTCGTTCCTCGGGAACCCGTTGATGGTGCCGCGGCTCGGAGGTCCCGACGTCGTCGACACCATGACCGAGTTCAACGCGATGGTGCCCTGGTCGACCCGGCGGGCGAACTTCAACCTGGTCGGGTCGCACGACACCACCAGGGTGCGGACTCTGGTCGGCGCCGACACGCGCCAGGTCGGTGTGGCGCTGACGCTGGTGATGGCGATGCCGGGCATCCCGATGATCACGTACGGCGACGAGATCGGCATGGAGGGCGCCTTCGCCGAAGACGGCCGCCGTCCGATGCCGTGGCACGAATCCGATTGGGATTCAAAGATTTTCGACGATGTCCAGCAGCTGGTCGCCGCCCGGAGGGACTCGGTCGCCCTGCGCGACGGCGGTCTGCGGTGGGTGCGCGTCGAGGACGACACGATCACGTTCCTGCGTGAGGTCGCCGGGGAGTCGGTGCTGGTGCACGTCGCCCGTGACGCCGGTACGAGCCTCGAGCTGGACGAAGAAGACCTTCCCGGTATCGGTGGCGGGCGACTGCTCGCCGGGCGCGGGATCAGTGCCGACGGATCGGGGATCCGGGTGGAGACGAACGGCCCGGGCTTCGCGCTGTGGCTCTGGAAGGACGGGGGCCGTCATGGCGAAGCTCTCTGACATCGCCGCACATGCAGGCGTGAGTGAGGCGACCGTCAGTCGCGTTCTCAACGACAAGGGCAATGTGTCCGACTCGACCCGGGATGTCGTGCTCACCTCGATCGACGTTCTTGGCTACGAACGGCCGAGCAACCTGCGGCGGCACGCCGTCGGCATGGTCGGGATCATCGTCCCCGAACTCACCAACCCGGTGTTCGCGATGATCGCGCAGACCCTCCAGGGGCGCTTCTCCGCCCACGGGTACACCAGCGTCCTGTGTACGCAGGCGCCCGGCGGTGCCCAGGAGGAGGAGTACGTCCAAATGCTGCAGGAGCGCGGTGTTGCCGGGGTGGTGTTCGTCAGCGGTCGCCACGCCGACACGACGGCGGACATCTCGCACTACGCGCGACTGTGCGAGCGCGGTCTGCCGATGGTGATGGTCAACGGGCACCGGGACGAGATCGACGCGCCGTCGCTGTCGACCAACGAAGCGAGCTCGGTTCGGATGGCGCTGCATCACCTGCGCCAGCTCGGGCACACCCGGATCGGTCTGGCGACCGGCCAGTCGCGCTACCTGCCGAGTCTGCGCAAGTTGGAGGAGTTCCAGCGACAGGCGGGGAACGACGCCGGTCTGGCGATCGAACAGACCTGGTTCTCGGTGGAAGGCGGCGAGCTCGCCGGGCGGCGTCTGCTCGAACGCGGTGTCACCGCAATCATCTGCGGATCCGACATGATGGCGCTCGGAGCGATCAAAGCGGCTGAGCTGCAGGGGCTTTCGGTGCCAGCCGATGTTTCGGTGGTGGGTTACGACGGGTCCCTGCTCACCCAGCACACCTCCCCGCCACTGACCACGATCCGACAGGACATCGACGGCCTGAGCGGTGCGATCGTGCACGCGCTCTCTGAGGAGATCGCCGGTCGTCGGCACCCGCGTGGCGAGATGCTCTTCGATCCCGAGCTCGTCGCTCGCGGGTCGACGGCTCCTGCGCGACCGGTCGCGACCACGGCTTGAGACGTCGGCGTCCGATGAGACCGAAACCGGTGTGACGAGGGCTACATTCGGCTCATGCGTATTTCGGATGTGCTGCGCGGCAAAGGAACTGACGTCGTCACCATTCCCGGCTCGGCGTCGGTGGCCGATCTCGTGGCGCTGTTGCGCGACAACGGGATCGGAGCGGTGGTAGTGGTCGACGAGGCCGACTCCGAGAAGATCGCCGGCATCGTCAGTGAACGCGACGTCGTGCGGCGTCTCGCCGACCGCGCCGACGGGCTGATGGAACTCCCGGTCAGTGAGGTCATGACGGCCGACGTGCACACCTGCGGTCAGGGCGACGAACTCAACGAGGTCGCGGTGAAGATGACCGATCGGCGTATCCGTCATCTTCCGGTCGTCGAAGAGGGGCGCCTGACCTCGATCGTCAGCATCGGTGACGTCGTCAAGGCGCGCCTGGGCGAGTTGCAGGCCGAGCGGGACGCACTCGAGGGTTACATCAGTTCCTGACCCGGCCCGGGGAAACTCCTGTCGCCCGGCGTCCGTTGCCCCCGTGGGGCGTGCCTGTCCACCCCCATGAGACGCACGATCTACGGTGGAGCCATGACGCCTGCACGACCCGAGTCCACGACGAGCGGCCACCGCTTGCCCGGTGGCCGGCCGCGCGGACCCGCTCAGGTCGACGGTGACGAGACCACCGAGTTCACCCCGGCGTCGGACGCGGGACTGCGCGATCCCGTTGTTGCGGAAGGGGCGCCAGGGGGGCGCCGGATCGGACCGTACCGACTGCTCGGACGCTTGGGGGAGGGCGGCATGGGCGTCGTGTTCCGGGCCCTCGCCCCGAACGGCGACGAGGTCGCGATCAAGGTGCTGCGAGCCCACGTCGCCTATGACGAGAAGGCCCGCGAGCGACTGCGGCGCGAGGTAAGTTCCCTGTCGCGCGTGCGGGCGCCCGGTGTCGCGGGAGTCATCGATGCGGACGCCGACGGGGACCAGCCCTATCTGGTCACCCAGTACGTTCCGGGCCCACCGCTCGATGAGGTCGTGGACGAACGCGGTCCGCTCGGTGCCGAGCAGTTGGCCCGACTGGGTCGGGGTCTCGCCGAGGCTCTGGATGCGATTCACTCCGCGGGCGTCGTGCACCGCGATCTGAAGCCCGGCAACGTGTTGATGGTCGGTGACGAACCGGTCCTCATCGATTTCGGCATCGCCCACATCGGCGACGACTCGCGACTGACGCAGACCGGGCTGGTCATGGGAACGCCCGGTTACCTGTCGCCGGAGATCATCGACGGCGCCGCCGTCGGCCCGGCCACCGACTGGTGGGGTTGGGCGGCAACGCTGGTCTACGCCGCATCCGGCAGGGCACCGTTCGGCAAGGGTCCGATGCCGGTCATTCTCGACCGGGTCGCCCGCGGCCAGGCCGATCTGACGAACGTGGACCCGCGCATCCGGCCGCTGCTGGAAGCCGCGCTGTCGCCCGACCCGTACCAGCGTCCGTCGGCAGGGGAGATCCTGCGCGAACTCGACGTCTTCGCCCGAGGTGGGATGACCGGTGAGATCGTCCAACGTCGTTCACGGCGCCCGGCAACGTCACCTCACGGTCAACAGTCGGCGGCAGAACCGTTGCATCACAAGGAAGCTCCGGTTCGCACCCAGCACCCCCGCACCGAGTGGATCCAGCCGCAGCAACGCCTCGACGCGCCACCGGTGGCGTGGGGCGCAGTGCCGACCGAGCAGCAATCCGCTCCTGCGCGCGACCCGCGGATCGGCCAGCCGGCCCGTACCTGGACACTCCTGGCGCTGATGCTCGCGACGGTGGGACTGTCGATGGTGCTGCCGATCGTCGCGTGGTTCGCGATCTTGGCGTGGGTGTTCGCCGCCCGCTGGAACGACAAGTCGATCACCTCGATGGTGCTGCGTCGGTACGCTGCCGGACCTCGCCGCAGCGACAACGCCGTCGCCATGGCGCTGTCGCCCTGGCACGCGCTCGTCTCGGCGTTCTCCACCCTGCTGGTCGCGATCATCCCGGTGTTCCTGGGCGCGGTGACGGCGGTCGCCGTCGCGTTCGTCAGCGACCTGGTGGGCCTCGCGACCTCGGCGTACGGGCGTCCACCGGCCATCGCAGCCGGCACATTGGTGGCGATCTGTTCGGCGTGGTGGGGCGTCGGTGGTACGGCCACCCGCCGCGGTTCGCGCAGTCTCGTGCGCACCGTCGCCCGCACCAAGGAAGTCACTCTCGCAGTCGTGATCGCGTCGGTCGCCCTTCTCATGGGGTGTGCGCTGTTCGCTTCCGCAAACCTGGACGTGCCCATGCACTGGTGGCCCTACAACGACGTCACCCAGGTGCCGGGATCGGGCATCATCCCCTCCATTCCGCCGAACTGGCCCTGACGGAAACCCGCCTGGACCATCGACTCACAAGGGGTTGGCGGGGACACCCACCCCGGGTATCCTGATCCGGCACTTCTTGACCGGCGCTTTACCTTTCGGCCGGCTCGAACAATTCCAGATCGGTCCATTTGTCCTTTGGATGCCGGGGCGCTCAACCTCATCCGGCACGGCCCGACACCCGGGCATGAGGGCGGGGGAACCACTTACGATCCGCACCGGATCTCGGGGTGAAGTCGGCGTCGCCGACGGGGCAACCTGACCGCCCTAACCCGACAGCTCACCCCGCAGGCGTCGTCAGGAAAGGGAACCCCTTGAGCTACACCCCCAAGCACGCTGCCGCCAAGCAGCCCAGCACCACCGGTCGCCGCGCGGCCGGCGTCCTCATGTTGTCCGCCGCGACCGTCGGCACGTCGGCGTTCGTCGGCACCGGAGCGGCGCAGGCCGCTGCGACCACCACCGCCGTGAAGTCGGCACTCGGCTGGAACGTCTGGGACCGCGTCGCGCAGTGCGAGTCCGGCGGCAACTGGCGGATCAACACCGGCAACGGCTACTACGGCGGTCTGCAGTTCTCCTACACCACCTGGCGCGGCTTCGGCGGCACCGCCTACGCGTCGTACGCACACCTGGCGACCCGCGAGCAGCAGATCAGGATCGCTCAGAACACCCTGCGCGTGCAGGGCCCTGGCGCCTGGCCGGTGTGCTCCCGCCGTGCCGGCCTGACCCGTACCAACGGAATGGTGCTCGGTGCCTCCACCCCGACGACCCCCGCCACCACGACGACGACCACCACGTCGCGCACCGCGTCCCGCAAGCTGGTCGTCGACGGCGCGTTCGGTCCGAACACCACCCGCGCGGTCCAGAAATGGGTAGGCACCGTGCAGGACGGCTCGTTCGGTCCCTACACCCGCCGTGCACTGCAGGCAAAGATCGGCGCCCACCAGGACGGTTGGATCGGTTCCAACAGCGTCCGCCTCCTGCAGGTGAAGATCGGTGCCCCGCGCAACGGTGCGAGCTACCTCGACGCCACCACGGTTCGCTACCTGCAGACCTACCTGAACCGTCACGTGCTCTGATCCCGAATCACCGACGAACCCCCGGCAGACACCGTCCGCCGGGGGTTCGTGCGTCCCGCGGGGGTCTGTTCAGCTCAGCGTGTCGAGCGCCTTCACGCGGCGCTTGGTCACCACGTCGTCCGGCCGGCTGAGGCGCCCTGGCAACGAGCCCAAGGTGATTCCGGACGCGATCGCGAGACCGATCATCACGGCACCGAACAGCGTGGCCGCGCCCTGCATCATGTCGGAGCGGATGTTCACCAGCTCGAAGATGCCCCGGTACACAGTCAGACCCGGAAGCAGCGGGACGATCGCCGCCGTCGCGATGGCCAATGACGGCACCCGCAGGCGCCAGCCCATCAGCGTCGCGAGCGCTCCGATGAGCAGGGAGGCGAAGCCCGCCGACCACTGCACGGACGCGTTCGCCTCGGTGAGCAGGTGATAGGCGACCCACGCCAACGCGCCGACGGCGGTCGACAGCAGTACCGTGCGTCCGCCCGAGTACGAACCGATCGCGAAGGAGCACGTGATCGCGGCTGCACACAGGACACCGATGACCGGGTTGGTCGAGAAGGTCAGCGTCGAACTGATCGCGATGTCGATACCGATCTGTTGCGCGAGGGCGAGCACGGACAGCACGCCCGCCACGATGCCGCCACTGAGGATCAGCACCTCGAACGTCTTGGCGGCCGCCGTGAGGTAGTAGCCGTCGATGGTGTCCTGGGCTGCGCCGACGGCAGACAGGCCAGCGAGCAGCACGACGACTCCTGACGCGACGACCACGGACGGGCGCAGGTCGCTGAACATCTCCACTTGCAGGTTGTTCGCCATGAAATACAGGACGACCGCGACCATCGTCGGAACGGCGGCGCCGACGGCCTGGCAGAAGAACGCGGCAACGCCTCGGCGTCCGAGGAACCTCACCGTCCGGTCGACGACAGCCGTGGTGAGTGCCGACAGCACGATCATCAGCAGGTCGCCGCTGAGCAGGGCGGCAATCGCGGCACCGAGCATGGCCGAAGCGAGCGTGACGATGAACCGCGAATACGGATGTTCGGTCGAAGTGATCTCATCGAGCCGATCGTGCGCGTCGGTGATCTCCAGCGTTCCGTCCTCGGCGTCGCGCACGAGGCGTTGCAGACGTTCCAGCCGGGTGAAGTCCTGTTGCAGTACCGGCACGATCCGCATCACGGTGATCGGATCGCGCAGCACACCGCGGTGATGCGACACGATCAGCGAGGTGTAGGTGATGTCGACATGCAGTGAGCGGACGTCGTAGGCACGGGTCAGCCGAAGTAGCGCGTTCGTGGTGTCGGCGGCGCTGGACCCCGTCGACAGCAGGGCTTCGCCGACGCGCAGCCCTAGATCGATGACGAGTCGGGTGTGACTGTCGGTGGGTCCGCTCTCCTGGCCGCGAAGACCGATCGGGACAGTCGGCTGCCCGCCGGCGATCGCCCGTCGCGCCCGTCGTCCGAGGTCCTTGGGATCGACCGCCGTCGGCAGACGGCGGCGAGGATCGGGTACTTCACGGCGGGGTCGTTCGGTCACGATTCCCACTGTGCCAGTTGACCGGTCAACTCATTGCAGGTGGTTCGCCGAGGCGCCGGCGATGCGTTCCGAGCCTACGGTGGAGGTATGCATTCCCAAGAGATCTCCGTACACAGTGGCAGTGCCGAAGTGGTGCTCGACCTGACCGGCGAATGCGAGTCATTCGTCGCCGAGACCGGCGGGGACGGACTGCTGCACGTCTTCGTCCCACACGCCACCGCGGGCATCGCGATCCTCGAGACCGGAGCGGGTTCGGACGATGATCTACTCGCCGCGTTGCGTGACCTGCTCCCGGCGGACGACCGGTGGATGCACCGGCACGGCAGTCGCGGTCACGGACGCGCACACGTGATGCCCGCGCTCATCCCGCCCTACGCCACGGTGCCCGTGATCGACGGACGACTGATGCTCGGCACCTGGCAGAGCATCTGCCTGGTCGATCTGAACGTCGACAACCCCGACCGCAAGGTGCGGCTGTCGTTGGTGTGACGTTCAGGGCTTGCGCCAGTGGGCCTCCATCGCGACGTACGGGCCCTCGCTCATCTCGTGGGTTGCCTCTGACCTCGGAATCACGTTGTGCATCAACATGATCACTTCGTCGGAGTGACGGTCGAGCGAGATGACCCAGCCCCACTCCTGCGCGTAGGTCATCTCGAATCGCAGGGCACCGTCCTGCTCTGCGCCGTGCAAGGTGGCTTCGTCCGGCTGATGCCAACTGTCGACCCAGATCGCGCGGTCATCGCAGAGCGCGAGGTGACCGGTCTGTGTTCCGTCCGCCGGATGCGTCCAGGTGTACTCGATGACCCCGTTGGTGATGCGTGCGGTGGATTCGTCCACGATCAGTTCGTCGGTCGGCATCATCCGGAACGCGCAGGTGCCCGCCCATTCGCCGTTCATCGTCTCGATCGTCATGTGTCGACGCTACGCGGGTGGGACGCGGAAAACGCGGGTCCGACAACAGGTACGATCGTCCCTGGTCTGCGGCGTGCAGACGTGCCGGTGTAGCTCAGTTGGTAGAGCGCCTCACTTGTAATGAGGATGTCGCGGGTTCGACTCCTGTCTCCGGCTCCGAATCCGAATCTCGGCTCTCACAAGGTGACCACGCCGAGGATGGCTGGCAGGGCGCCGAGCAGCAATGGCGGCCCGAAGGCGATGTAGGTCTTGCGCGTTGCTCGACGAGTGACGAGCAATGCGAGGGCCCAGAGCCCCCCGGCGAGGAAACCGAAGAACAGCCACGTGGCCACCGCGGTGACGCCGAGCCATCCGAGGCTGAAGCTCAGCAGAAGGGCGAGTTTCACGTCGCCGAGTCCCAGTCCGGACGGCGCGGCGAGCGCGAGCACCAGGAACCCGAGTGCCACGGCCACTCCGCACGCTCCGGCACGCAGCACTCGCGACCAGTCATCGAGCCCGGCGGAGGCGATGACGAGCAGACCGGCGAGAACGGGCAGCGGCCACAGGGTGAGCTTGTCCGGCAACCGGTGGACGTCGGAGTCGATCGCCGCCAGCAGCACCCCGAGTGCGGCAAGCACGACGTACGCGGGCACCGCCCACCACGACAGCATCGACACGTGGTGACCGATCCAACCCATGACCACCGGTGTCACGAGGAGGACCCACCCGAACGAAGGCAGCGCTCTCGGGTCGTCGTCGCGGCGCCAGCGTCCGGCGAGGAGTTGTCTGCGGTACCCGACGCCGAGCACCAGCCCGAGGCCGGCGAACGCGAACGCGGTCAACATGGCCTACACCTTGGCATGGCGAACCGGGTCGGGCGGATCTGCGCGGGGGACTGTGGAGTACTCAGGAACGCACGAGCAGCACCGCGATCAGCAGCATCATGCAGCCGATGGTCACGTCGAGCACTCGCCACACCGACGGCTTCGACATCCACGGCGCGACCGCTCGCGCACCGAACCCCAGCGCGCTGAACCACACGATCGAACCGGTGACGGCACCGGCTGCGAACCACCAACGTCCGTCAGCACCATGCTGATTGGCGATGTTCCCGAGCATCAACACGGTGTCGAGGTACACGTGCGGATTCAGGTAGGTCAGCGCCAACGTGGTTGCGATGACACCGGAGCGCTTCACCGGACCGGACAGTTCCAGCGCCTGTGGCTTCAGCGCAGAACGGAAGGACGTGATCGCGAACCACACCAGGTAGGCCGCGCCGAGCCACTTCATGATGTTGAGCGCAGTCGGGTGATCCGCGATCAGCGCACCGACACCGGCGACGCCGAGAATGATCAGCAGCGCGTCGCTGAGTGCGCAGATCGCCACGACGATCGCGACGTGCTGTCGGTGGATGCCTTGACGGAGCACGTACGCGTTCTGTGCGCCGATGGCGACGATGAGGCCGAGACCGGTCAGCGCGCCGGTGCCGTACAAGTCGAGCACGGACGCACGCTACGCCGCACAGGCAGCGTCAGTGCGCCGGGACCGTACGCCGAGACGTTCCGGACACACCGGGCACGCGATCGGCGAACAGGATCAGCCACCACAGCACCAGCGCCGTGAGCGAGATGCGCTGTGCGATGCCGAGCGCGAGGTGGAACACGCCCAGGGCCTCGAGTGTCGTCCAACCGAGTGTGACCAGATGGATCAGGCCGAGTGCGGTCGACGCGCTGCCGAGCGGGGTCAGATCGGCGTCGCGCGCACGCACCACGATCGCCCACAGCACCGAGCCGGCGGCGACGACGCCTGCGACCGAACTGCTGACGGCGTGGATCTTGTGCGCGATCGGCACCAGTCCGAGGGATTCCTCGATCGCGCAGACCGTGTCCGAGGTCGGGGTACAACTGAGCGGCAGGAGCGCGTCGATGATCGTGACGAACCCGAAGATGCCGAGCAGGACGAAAGGCATCGACAACCGCCGGTCGAACCGGCTGCTGCGCAGAATGAGGACGGAGGCGATGACCAGAGCGGTGCCCGCGGTCGCGTCCAGGGCTTGGTAGAACAACGCGAAGGGTTCGTTCGCCGCCGCGAGTTCGCTGACGTAGGAACGGGTTTCGTCGTGACCCGGGTTCAGGAACGGGGCGAGTATCCAACCCGAGTAGGCGATCGCAGCGATGGTGGCCAGCACGAAGGCGCGCCGCGCCCCCCGTTCCTCACGCACGGTAGCCCCTCCCTCGTCCAGTGCCATCGGGAGAGTCTGACGAACGTCCCGATGGCACACCGTGAGGGGGTCAGCCCTCGCCGAGCCGCAGGAACTGCCCGTCCGCCGAATCGGTCGTCGCCGCCACGCCACGCAGCCAGGTGGTGTGGGTGCGTCCGCTCAGCTCGAGTCCGTCGTAGGCCGAGATCTTGTTCCGGTGTTCGAGCTCGTTGACGTCGACGGTCCATCGTTCATCGGGCGCGTACGCGATCAGGTCGGCGCTGTGGCCGAGGGCGATCGCCCCCTTGCCCTGCATCCGGACGATCTCGGCCGGCCTCTCGCACATCCACCGGACGACGTCGGTGAGCTCGAAGCCGCGCGCCCGCGCCCCCGTCCAGACCGCGGTGAACGCGACCTGGATGGAGGAGACCCCGCCCCAGGCGGTCGCGAAGTCGCCGATCTCCATCTGCTTCAACTCTGCGGTGGACGGGGAGTGGTCGGAGACGATGCAGTCGATCGTGCCGTCGCGCAGTGCGTCCCAGAGGCGGTCCTGGTTGTCCAGACTGCGGATCGGCGGGCAGCATTTGTGCGCCGTCGAACCCTCACGGATCGTGTCGGCGTCGAAGGACAGGTAGTGCGGGCAGGTCTCGACCGTGAGCGGCAGACCTTCCTGCTTGGCCTCGCGGATGAGCGGTAGCGCCTCGGCCGAACTGAGGTGCAGGATGTGTGCCCGCGCACCGGAGCGGCGGACAGCGTCGATGACGATGCGGATCGCTTCCACCTCGGACGCGTCCGGTCGCGAGGCGAGGAAGTCGGAGTAGGCGCGGCCGGGCACGACCGGCGCGGATTCGAGCGTCGTCGGGTCCTCGGCATGGATGATCATCAGTGAACCCAGGCGCGCGATCTCGTCGAGGTACTCGTTCAGCTGGTCTGCGTCCAACGGTGGGAATTCCGGCACACCGGAGTCGGCCAGGAAGCACTTGAACCCGAACACGCCGGCGCGGTGCAGCGGCTCCAGGTCGGCCTTGTTGCCCGGTATCGCACCGCCCCAGAAGCCCATGTCGACGAAGCAGTTCGCTTGTGCGGCTTCCTTCTTCGTCTCCAAGGCCGCGACGGACACGGTCGAGGGGAGGCTGTTGAGCGGCATGTCGACCAGCGTCGTGTAGCCACCCTTCAGTGCTGCCCGCGTGGCGGTCTCGAAGCCTTCCCAGTCCGAGCGGCCGGGGTCGTTGATGTGGACGTGGGTGTCGATCATGCCCGGCAGCAGCACCTGCTCATCCGGCAGCGTGATCTCGTCGATGGCCGAGAGTTCCTCGAGCCCGGCGATCTCGGAGACGACTCCTTCGCGCACGCCGACGGCCACCGCCTGCAGCACGCCGTCGACGAGCGCGCGCCGAGCACGAATGACAAGGTCGAATTCTTTGTTGCTCATCAGGATTCCTTCGTCGACAGTTCAGCGGGTGAGTTCGACCAGCTGGTCGAGGGTGAGGCCGCTGGCCTCGCGCACCTCGTGCTCGTCGATCGCACCGCAGTGCACGCCGCGCAGCAGCGCCATGGCGAGCATCCGGGCGGTCGCGGGCTCGTCCATCACGTCACCGGCGGTCTTGGCCATGTACGCCGACAGGCGTTTGCACGCGTCCGGCATCGCCCGGCGGAAGAACAGGTAGTTGGCCAGGTAACGCGTCGGCAGGTGGCCGGGGTGCATGTCCCAGCCCTGATAGATGCCGCGGACGAGCGAACGCTCCACCAGGTCGTAGTGCAATTCCCAGGTGGCGTGCGCCTGGTCGGCGTCGCCGAAGGCCACGACATTCGTCGATCCATCGGACATCCGGACGCCGGTCTGCGCGGCGCTGACCTGCATCACGTTCTTCGCATGGTCGGCGGCAGGGTGGTCGGCCGACTGGTACGCGGCGGCGATGCCGAGACCCGCGCTGTAGTCGAACGTGCCGTAGTGCAATGAGGTGACGCGCCCTTCGCCGGCGCGGATCATGGGTGCGAGGGGCGCGGCTCCCGAGCCGGCCATGATGGCCTGTGCGGTCTCGACCTGGATCTCGAAGGTGATCGTGCCGCGGGGCAGGTCCATTCCGTCCTCGATGCGGTCACAGGCTTCCACCATCGCCTCCACCTGCTCAATCGAGGTGACCTTGGGCAGAGTCAGCGTCAGTCCGTCGGACGCGCGGTCGGCCAGCGCAGCGATGAAGGCAGCCAGCGTTCGCACCCCTCGGGCGCGGGTCGGGGCTTCGAAGCACTTGAACCGGATGCCCCACAGCAGCGGACGATCGGGTCGGTCGAGGCTGGTGCGCAGGGCGGCGATCGCGGCGCCCAGGTGTTCGTCCTCGACGTCGTCGGATCGGCGGCCGTAGCCGTCCTCGAAGTCGACCCGGAAGTCCTCGATCGGGTTGCTGCGCAGCTTCTCTCGGATCCGGTCGTAGACCGGGGCCACCTCGTCCCCGGACACACCCACGGTGGCAGCCAGGGCCGCTGCGTCGGGCGCGAAGCGGTCGAGCAGGTCGATCGCCTGCCCGCCCCATTGCGCAATCGTGTCTGCGGTGAACACGTCGCCGGGCACGTAGACGGTATGGATCGGCTGCCTGGTCGTCGCGTCCCCGGGGTAGTTCGTGGCAAGGTCTTCGTCGACCCGCTGGAGGCGTCGATCGAGGGCTGCGGTCAAATCTGGAACGAACTCAGGCACTTCCACGAACAACTCCTTGCCGCGATGGGTGGCAGATTCTGCTTCGTGGAGGATATGTTCCATTTTGCGGAATATCCATGGCTGACCTCTATATCTCACGAGAAGGTGGCATCGATGTCCACGAAGGTGACTCCGAAGTCGAAGACGGGTGGCGTGCAATCGGTCGAGCGCGCTCTGGAGATCGTCGAGCTGGTCGGGGCGGCGGGTGGTTCGATGGCGCTGGTCGAACTCGCCGAGGCGTCCGGACTGCCGATGCCGACGATTCACCGCCTCGTGCGAACCCTCGTCGGCCGCTCCTACCTGCGGCAGCTACCGAACCGGCGTTACGCCCTCGGCGCTCGATTGATCCCGCTCGGCAACTCCGCGCTGGAGGTGTTCGGCGCCGGGTGCGCACCCCATCTGCGCAGCATCGTCGAGGCTCTCGGTGAGACCGTCAGCCTGGCGACCCTCGACGGAGACATGCTGGTGTATGTCGGCCAGGTGCCCTCGCCGCGCGCCATGCGGATGTTCACCGAGCTCGGCAAGCACGTCCACCCGCACTGTAGGGCAGGAGGCAAGGCGCTGCTGGCCGGAATGCCGGACGACGACGTGCGAGAACTGTTGTCGCGCACCGGAATGCCCGCGCACACCCCGAACACCATGACGGACCCCGACACGCTCATCGCCGAACTCGCGGAGATCCGTCGTACCGGCCGGGCGTTCGAGATCGAGGAGATGGAGATCGGCGTTCAGTGCGTCGCCGTCCCGGTGCCCTCGGACGAGGTGCAGCTGGCGCTGTCGATGTCGGCGCCGTCGGCCCGGATGAGCGACGAGGTGCGCGAGCGCGCCGTCCGGCTGATGCGTACGGCGGCCGTCGAGGTCGCGCACGACCTGGCGCGTCAAGCGTCCGCGTGAGGATCATCGGCACATCTCGCGGGTATATCCCGACCCGCATCGTGGAAGCCTCTTGACGTTCACCCGGGCACCCTCCATTGTTCAACATACGAAATGTGAGTTCCGTCATACGGAACCGGGCAGCGGCGGTCACGCCGGGTGAAGGGAAGTACGCGCATGAGTGAAGCCGTGGCGACGGACGGGCGTCATCCCGTCGACACGCCGATGGCCCCGGGGCCGTCGCTGTTGTTCGGTCTGCAACACGTCCTGTCGATGTACGCCGGCGTCGTCGCCGTGCCGATCATCATCGGCGGAGCGCTGAAGCTTCCGCCGGGCGACCAGTTCTACCTCGTGTCCGCCGCGCTGTTCATGGCCGGCTTCGCGACGTTGGTGCAGACGATCGGCTTCTGGAAGTTCGGTGCACGTCAGCCGATCGTCCAGGGCACCTCATTCGTCGCGGTCTCGAGCATGCTTGCGATCGCCGGCAAGAACCAGGGGCACGAGGGTCTGCAGATCATCTACGGCGCGCTGATCATCTCCGGCCTCGTCGGCCTGGTGCTCGCCCCGGTCTTCACCCAACTGCTGCGCTTCTTCCCCGAAGTGGTCACCGGGACCGTGATCACGATGATCGGTCTGTCGCTCATCCCGGTGGGTGTCGGTTGGGCTGCCGGCGGTGTCGGCAGCGAGAGCTTCGGCCAGCCGAAGAACTACGCACTCGCATTCATCACGCTGTTGATCGTCGTGCTGATCTACCGCTTCCTGCCCGGCTTCTTCGGACGCATCGCGATCATCCTCGGCCTGACGCTCGGCACGCTCGTCGCCATCCCCATGGGCATGGCGGACTTCTCCACCATCGGCGACGCGAAGACCTTTCAGGTGCCGACGCCCTTCCACTTCGGGGCGCCGCAGTTCGAGACGAGCGCGATCATCTCCCTGGTCATCTGCATGCTCGTGATCATGGTCGAGGCGACGGCCGACATCCTCGCCCTCGGTGAGATCACCGGAAAGCCGGCCGACCGCGAGACCGTCGCGAACGGTCTGCGTGCCGACACCGGCTCGACCGCCCTGGCCGCCGTCTTCAACGGCTTCTCGCTCAGCGCCTTCGCGCAGAACGTCGGTCTGGTCGCGATCACCGGCATCCGCAGCCGCTACGTCGTCGCCTACGGCGGTGGAATCCTGATCCTGCTCGGCCTACTGCCCAAGCTCGGCGCAGCGATCGCGGCGGTTCCCATGCCGGTTCTCGGTGGTGCTGGTCTGGTGCTGTTCGGCACCGTGGCCGCGTCCGGTATCCGCACGCTGAAGGAGGTCGACTTCAGCGGTAACGCCAACATCGTGATCGTGGCGACCTCGCTCGCCTTCGGCATGCTGCCGATCGTGCAGCGTGGAGCGTACGAGCACTTCCCGAGCTGGTTCCGCACGATCTTCGACTCGGGCATCACGTCAGCAGCGATCTGCGCGATTCTGATGAACATCCTGTTCAACATCATCGGACGCAAGGAGCAGGAGGAGGGCCCTGTCTTCTCCTACGGCCCGGGGATCGGCACGATCACCGACGAGGACGAGGCGCGCCTGTACCGCTCGCACGGGCACAACGAGAAGCCGCTCACCAAGGACAACGGCATCAACTCGGGTCACTGACCCGACTGTGGCGAAGGTCTGCACGGACACGGTCCGTGCAGACCTTCGCCGTTCAGTGGAACAAGCGCAGCGCGCCTGCACGCACCTCGACCGTCACCGGGGTTCGGGTGTGCGGGTCACCGTCGGCGAACAGCACCAATGGCCGGCCGTCGGCGTCCGTCGCGGTCAGTTCGATCCTCGTCGCCCGCCACCGGTCGACATACGGCAACCGGACATGCTGGCCGCCGCGTTCCAGCAGCGCGGACGCCGCCAGTTGATCGAACCGACGTCCGCGCGAGACAAGGACGTCGAGCAGGCCGTCGGTGAGATCGGCACCGGGCGTTGCGGTGAGGCCGCCTCCGTGGCGGCCGGAATTCCCGATGTGCACGTTCCAGCCCTCGAACGATTCCTCCCGCGCGCCGTCCGGACCGTCGGTTCGCACTGCGAATCGAAAAGGCTTGACGGTCAGCGCAGTTCGAACGCCGGCCGCGGTGTACACGACCGGCCCGCGGATCCGTCGTAACCGGTTCGCGCGCTCGTTGGTGAGTGCGTCGAAACCTGCGGTCGCGGTGCCTACGAACACTCGCTCACCGGCGATCCCCACGTCGATCCGGTGCTCCGTGGCCGAGGCAAGGGACCGGGTCACCGCCAGAGTGTCGCGCGGCAGTCCGAGACCGCGGACGAAGTCGTTTCCGCGTCCGGCCGGAAGCGGAGTGAGCAGCGCCCCGGACTGCACGCAACCCTGGGCCACGAAGGAGATCATCCCGTCGCCTCCCAAGGGGAGGACGATGTCGTCCGCAGCTGTTTGAGCCGCGACCTCGATCGCGTGCTGGGCGCTCGTGGTCCGCACCAAGGTCGGTTCGAAGCCGAGGTCGCGCAGCGTGACCACGACCGTCTCAGCAGAGGTTCCGGCGGTCCCGGCGCCCGCTGCAGGGTTCACCAGCACAGTCGCGCGGCCGGACAGCTCGGTCATCGTGCCGGCCGTGGAATCGCAGGTGTGCTCACGGCGCACGAGCGTAGGGGAGTTCTCCCCATCGACGCATGCGGAAACCAGGCACACCATGAAGCCATCCCGAACGGGAGGTGGCCTCGGGGGGAGGCCGCACAGCACGAATCGAAGGGGGAATCATCATGGGAGCACAGATAAGCCGACGCACGGCCGTCCTCGGCATCGGGGGCGTCCTGGGGGCGGCTGCGACGGCACAGGTCGCGCAGTCGTCGGGGGCGTTCGCAGCACCGAGCGCCACGGGGTCGTATCGACCGATGCAGTACGGATCGACCGGGAGCGACGTGCGCGCGGTGCAGACCTCGCTCGCAGCGGCAGGTTTCTGGTGCGGTTCGGCCGACGGAAGTTACGGCGCGCTGACCCAGCAGGCCGTCATGGCTCTGCAGAAGGCGTATGGAGCCCGCCGCACCGGACGGGTCGACTACTGGACGTGGACGAAGGTGCATCTGCGCCGGCGCACCTACAGCCGGTATCGCCACGACGGCATCGAGATCGACAAGACGCGTCAGCTGCTGCTGGTCGTCCGCGGCGCAGCGGTGCACTCGGTGTTCAACACCAGCACCGGCAACGGCGAATGGTTCTCCTACCAAGGGCGGTGGGTCCGCGCGACGACACCGTCGGGAACCTTCTCGATCTTCCGTGGCGGAAGCAACGGGTGGGACTACGGCGCCCTCGGCGGGCTCTACCGGCCGCGCTACTTCAACGGCGGGATCGCGATCCACGGCTCGCCCAGCATTCCCGGGTACGCCGCATCGCACGGCTGCTGCCGGCTCACCACGCGAGCCCAGGACCATCTGCTCGCCACCGGACGGTTGGCCATCGGGACGAAGGTGCGGGTGTACTGATCCACACTTGGTCACGATCTCGCCACAAGTTGGCGCAGGGCGGTGTGCACGGGGCAAGATGGGTCGTGACACCGCCTTGCGCCGCGTGTCCATCCAACGAATTCCACTTCTGCAAGGGACAGCCGTGACCATCGACCTGAGCCGACGCTCCCTCATTCTCGGAGCCGGAGGCGGCCTCCTCGCGGGCGGCGCCTCGCTGGCGACGACCGAATCCGCAGAAGCGTCGACCATCATCATGAAGCTCGGGTCGACCGGTGCTCGTGTCCTTCACTACCAGCGAGTGCTGACGACCTCGGGCTACTGGCTCGGCACTCCCGACGGCAGCTTCGGACGCCTGACCCAGCAGGCGACGTACGCGCTGCAGAAGGCCCACGGACGAGCCCGCACCGGTTACGTCGACCAGGCCCTGTGGGACAGCGGTCTGCCGAAAGTACGTGCAATCAGCCGGCTCAAGCTGGACGGCATCGAGATCGACCTCGCCAAGCAGTTGTTGATGGTCGTTCGGGGTGGGGTCGTCCAGGTCGCCCTCAACACCAGCACCGGCAACGGCGAACGCTTTCGGTACTACGGCGGTTGGGCAACGGCGATCACCCCCAAGGGCACCTTCCGTGTCTTCCGTAAGTCGACGACGGAGACCAGCACCAACAGCTGGGTCACCGGGCCCCTCGGGTCCATGTACAAGCCGCGCTTCTTCACCTCCAGCGGCGTTGCGATCCACGGCTCCACCAGCATTCCGCCGTACCCGGCATCGCACGGCTGCTGTCGTTTGAGCACCGCCGCTCAGGACCACCTGCTGGGCTCGGGGTACCTCGGCATCGGCACCGACGTCCGTATCTATTGACCTTCCTGACCACGCAGGGCGAACCCGGATCGGGTTCGCCCTGCGTGGTTTCGGCGTCAGGTCGTGAGGTCGAGGATGCGGCCGTTGAGTGTCCTGGCCGGTTCGTCCCACAACGCCAACAGGGCATCGGCCACGTCACTCGTCGGCGTGAAGCCCGCGAACCTCGCGTCCGGCTTCGCCTCCCGCATCTGCGCGGTGAGCAACGCCATCACCCGAACCGCGACGGCCGCGGCGCAAGAACCGTCGAACGAGTCGGCCACCGCGCCGGTCCATGCCTCCGCGGCTGCCTTTGCGGCAACGTAGGCCGCGTTCTTCGCCGTCGGTTTCGCGACACCGGTCGAGGAGATGATCGCCAGACGTCCGTCCGGTGACTCGAGCAGCGCGTCGTGCAGGGCACGGGAGGCGTGCTGGAGTGTGCGAATCAGGTTGTCGTTCAGGAAATCCCAGTCCGTGAGGTCAGCATCGACGATGCCTCTGCCGCCCTTCCATCCGCCCACGAGGTGCAGCAGGCCGTCGATACGGCCGTACTCGGTCACGAGCTCGTGACCCCACGCGAGCGTTGCCGGTTCGTCGAGCAGATCGATGGCGGTCGGCACGAAACGTGCCCCGAGTTCCTCGTGGATCTTCATGAGCGAGCCGCTCTCACGGCCGGCACCGATCACCGTGGCACCGGCGTCGATCAACCGGCGGCTGGTTTCCCGACCCAGCTCACCGGTCGTACCGGTCACGACGACGACCGCGCCCTTCGGCAGGCTCATGCGACGACCGGTGTGCTCGAGGCATCGGTCGCCGCGGTGATGCCGCGGGTCGACTCGATGACACCCGACAGCTTCTTGCGCAGCGCCTCGTAGAACACGTTGAGTGGGAACTCGTCGGGCTGCACCAGGTCGACCAAGGCCTTCACCGGACCGTCAAGCGGAAGTTCCTGGGCTCCCTTCCCCCAGGCGGACGCCGGGTGCGGCGCCACGTATCGGGTGACGAACTCGTACGACGCGAGCCAATGGCCCACGCGGGAACGATCGATCCCGCTGCGGTACAACGTCTCCACCTCCTCACAGAGCACGACGACGACGTCGGGGACACGACGCCAGTCGAAGGAGAGCTTGTTGTCGGTCCAGCGCAGGGCGTCGTGCTTGTGCAGGTAGGCGAACATCAGCTGTCCGCCGAGGCCGTCGTAGTTGCGCACCCTGTCGCCGGTGATCGGGAAGCGGAACAGCCGGTCGAACAGGATGGCCAACTGCACCGACTTGGCGTACGGCTGCCCCTCGGCCTCGAGCTTGACGGCCTCACGGAAGGTCGTCAGGTCGCAGCGCAGTTCCTCAAGCGCGTACATCCAGAACGGCATCCGCTGCTTGATCATGAACGGATCGAACGGAAGATCACCGTGGCTGTGCGTGCGGTCGTGGATGAGGTCCCACATCGCGAACGTCGACTGCGCGAGTTCCTGGGAGGCGAGCAGGCGCTCGCCGTCCGGTGGCAACTGCAGGTGCAGCAGGTCGGACGCCGCTTCGACGACGCTGCGGAAGCGGGCACCCTCGCGGTCGCAGAAGATCGCGCCCCAGTGGAACTTCGGTACCTCGCGGACCGCGACCGTCTCGGGGAAGAGGACCGCGCAGTTGGTGTCGTATCCGGGGGTGAAGTCGAGGAAGTTCACCGGTACGAACGCCGAGTTCACGTACTCGCGCTCCACATCGGCCAGCCACTCCGGCCACGGGACGGTCACCAGGAGCGCCTCGAAGACCCGGTTCGGGTTGCCGTTCTGCGTGTACATCGGGAACAGCACGAGGTGCTCGATGCCGTCGAGGCGGTGCTGATCCGGGCGGAACAGTACGAGCGAATCCAGGAAGTCCGGTACTCCGAACCCGCCGTCGACCCACCTGCGGAAGTCGGCCGGAAGTGCCGCAAGATACTCGTGCTCGTGCGGGAACAGCGTTGCGAGAGAGTCGATCTCGTTGACGATCTTCTCGACCAGTTCGCGGGCTCGCTCGTGCGAGTGTGCCGTGCCGTCGATCGAACCGTCCTTGCTCTGCATCTCACGCAGTTCGAGCACGGCAGCTTTCAGGCGCTGCCATTCGGGCAGGTTCGCGGTCTGCGACCCGTTCACTTCCCGCGGGGCCGCCCGTCGTCCGGCGGACGCCCAGGTGGCGATGTTCGTCCAGAAGCGGGCGTGGTCCAGTTCTTCGATGGAGTCGTCACCGACGAGGTCGGAGTCTGCGAGGGCGACGACGCGTCCGGCACCGAACGGCGTTGCCACTGCGAGCGGACGACCGGCGGGGTGCGCGGTCGCGCTCGACGAGGCGAGCACCTGCGCCTGGGGGCAGTCGCTGATGTCGATGACGCCGGCACGGTAGAAGCAGAGCTCGTCGACACCGGCGAGGACTCCCTGGCCGTGGCCGCTCGGAATCTCACCCAACACCCAGGTGGCGTTGCGGTGGTGGCGGCGTCCGCCGTCGGCCGACTCGTGAACCAGCGTGCTTTCGACGCGAAGTCCGAATCGGGCGAGGAGCTCGTTGAGGTTGTTGCCGTAGGTGTCCTGTTCACACTCGGCGAACACGATGAGTCCGCCGCCCGCCTCCACGTACTGGACGACGGCATCGATCTCATCCGGTTCGAGCATCGGTGGGAGGTCGCCCATCACGCGCTCTGCACGCGCCTCGGCCGGATGGTCGATGACCAACACGTCGGCGTCCGACAAGGCGTCCGGGGTGAACCTGGAGGTGAGTCCGGCGACCTCGAAGCCGCGTGCCTCCAACGCGCTCACCGCGATCGACAGGCTGGCGTCGGCGGGATTGGCGGGGTTCATCGTCGCCGCGACGGAGCGGTCGAGCGACCACGCACTGCTATGGGCCTGGTCGATCAGGACCTTTGGGAAAACACGCATTGAGGTCACCTCCATACAAAACTTTCGGTCTGATCCAGCCTAGACCGTAAATATTGCAGTCGTCGAGGCGGCAGGTGGTCCCCGTCACACCGGGTGCGGTGGTCAGTAGCCTTGCCGTCATGCCCGTTGAACGCCTGCTGCCGACCGATGAGGCGGCAGATCTGCTCGACCTCACCCGCGAACTCGCCGATAGGGAGGTCCTGCCACGTGCATCAGGGGACGAGGCGACGGCCACCCCGCCGCGGGACGTGTTCCGTGTGCTCGGCCGCGCCGGGCTGTTGTCGTTGCCCTACCCGGAGGAGTTCGGCGGCGCCGACCAGCCGTACGAGGTCTACCTGCAGGTGGTCGAGGAGATCGCACAGCGTTGGATGGCGGTGGCTGTCGGCGTCAGCGTGCACTGCCTCACCGCGTACCCGGTGGCCGAGTTCGGCACTCGCGAACAACAGGAGGCCCTCCTGCCGGGGATGCTCGGCGGGGAACAACTTGGCGCCTACGGCCTGTCGGAGCGGGAGTTCGGCTCCGACATCGCGCACATGCGCACACGTGCCGTCCAGGAGGGTGAGGACTGGCGGATCAAGGGAACCAAGGCGTGGATCTCCCATGCTGCTCACGCCGACTACTACACGACGTTCGCACGCACGGACGACACCGCGGGCAAGGGTCTGTCCTGCTTCGTCGTGCCCGCCGATGCCGACGGACTGAGCTTCGGTGCACCGGAGAAGAAGATGGGTCTGCACGGTGACCCGGTGGCGGAGGTCGTCTACGACGACGTGCCGGTCGGTGCTGACGCGCTGATCGGTGAGCGTGGTCAGGGGATGGCAATCGCGCTCAGCGCACTGGATGCCGGTCGTCTCGGAATCGCCGCGGCAGCAACGGGATTGGCGCAGTCGGCGCTCGACCACTCCGTGGCGTACGCGAAGGAGCGTCAGCAGTTCGGCCGCGCGATCGCCGACAACCAGGGGTTGGCGTTCATGCTGGCCGACATGGACGCCGCGGTCGGTGCGGCCCGCGCGACCTACCTGCACGCCGCGCGCCTGAAGGACGCCGGCCGCCCGTTCGGCAAGGCGGCCGCGGTGGCGAAGCTGGTCGCCACGGACGCCGCCATGAAGGTGACGACCGACGCCGTCCAGGTGCTCGGCGGCGCCGGCTACACCCAGGACTTCCCGGTTGAGCGGTTCTTCCGCGAGGCCAAGGTGACCCAGATCTTCGAGGGCACCAACCAGATCCAGCGCCTGGTGATCTCGCGTCACCTGCTCGCTTCACTGTGAATTCGATTTCGAGACAAGGACTTCCCATGAAGATCACCGACACGACCGTTGCCTTGATCACCGGTGGTGGCTCCGGCCTCGGCGAAGCGACCGCGCGCCGTCTGAACGCCGAGGGCGCCGCTGTGGTCCTGGCCGACCTGGCGTCGTCAAAGGCGCAGAGCCTGGCCGACGAGTTGGGCGACCGTGTCCATTTCGTCGCGGCCGATGTGCGTGACGAGGCCCAGGTGCAAACCGCGGTTGACGCAGCCAGGGAACTCGGTGATTTGCGCATCGTGGTCAACTGCGCCGGCGTCGCGACCCCGGGGCGCATCGTGGGCAAGCGCGGCGTGCACGACCTGGAGCAGTTCCGTACCGTTGTCGAGATCAACCTGATCGGCACGTTCAACGTGCTCCGGCTGGCTGCGGCGGCGATGACCGAGAACGAGCCGGTCGAGGGTGACCGTGGAGTGGTTGTCATGACCGCGTCTGTCGCTGCATTCGACGGTCAGGTCGGACAGGCTGCGTACGCCAGCTCCAAGGGCGGCGTCGTCGGTCTCACGCTGACGGCAGCACGAGACCTGGCGGACAGGGGAATCCGAGTCATGACGATCGCCCCGGGCACCTTCGAGACCCCGATGCTGGCCGGCCTCCCGAACGACGTGAAGAGCGTCCTCGAGGCTCAGGTGCCACACCCCTCGCGGCTCGGCCGCCCGGAGGAGTACGCGCAGCTCGTCGACTCCATCGTCGCCAACCCGATGCTCAACGGCGAGGTCATCCGCCTCGACGGCGCCCTCCGCATGCCCCCCCGCTGACATTCCGTTCGCCTGAGAGGCCGTGTCACTCACCGGGTTTCGGCGCGCGGAACCTCCTTCGTCGGTTCCGCCTGCGCCGAAACCGCTGGCCCTGAACGGAAACCTGGCCACAGCGCCTGCCTCCACAGACGGCCACGGACGTGGCGTTTCATCCACACGGTCCCGCCTCGACCTCGACGTCATCGGGTGCCCGACTGAGCGTGGACCCATGCCATACGTCTACCTGCTCGAATGCTGCGACGGCTCCTACTACTGCGGCAGCACCTGGGACCTCGAACGCCGCCTCTGGGAACACAATCACGAACCCACCGGCGCGATGTACACGAGGCGACGTCGTCCGGTGAAGCTCGTCTGGTTCGCCGAGATGGAGCGCATCGACGACGCTTACTTTGCTGAGAAGCAGATTCAGGGTTGGGGTCGGGCCAAGCGTCAGGCGTTGATCGACGGACGCCGCGATCTGCTGCCTGCCCTGTCCGCCAAGGGCTACCGCTGCGAAGCGCAACCGAGGCAGTCGTCCGGCTGAGTAGCCGTCGCATCTCACCGGGTTTCGGCGCGTACGCCTTCGTTCCTNCGTCCGGCTGAGTAGCCGTCGCATCTCACCGGGTTTCGGCGCGTACGCCTTCGTTCCTCAGGCGTTCGGCTCAACCAGCGATGGTGGCTGGTCTTTTCGCTGGTTGAGCCAGGCGTCCGGCTGAGTAGCCGTCGCATCTCTCCGGGTTTCGGCGCGTACGCCTTCGTTCCTCAGGCGTTCGGCTCAACCAGCGATGGTGGCTGGTCTTTTCGCTGGTTGAGCCAGACAGTCGTCCGGCTGAGTAGCCGTCGCATCTCTCCGGGTTTCGGCGCGTACGCCTTCGTTCCTCAGGCGTTCGGCTCAACCAGCGATGGTGGCTGGTCTTTTCGCTGGTTGAGCCAGGCGTCCGACGGAGGAGGATGCCTGCGTCGAAACCTCTGGCGCGTGCGAAGTGGCTGGTACGGCCGCCGCCGGCGGAGTGCTTCGTCGGGATGGCCCGGCGTGGACGCGCTGGTTCCTCAGGCGTGCGTTTCAGCGGAGACCGTGAACAGCGGGACCACGGGGGGAGACCAGAGCCGCACGAAGGGGGCTGAGAGGATTGTGGGTGTGACTGAACTCGATGTGCTGCACGACCCGACCGACCGCGGATTCGCCAGTGACAACTACTCCGGCATCCACCCCGAGGTGCTCGCCGCGATCGTCCGGGCGAACGGTGGACACCAGACCGCGTACGGCGACGACGTCTACACCGCCCGTCTGCAGGAGACCTTCAAAGGGCACTTCGGCGACAAGGCCGAGGCCTACCCGGTCTTCAACGGAACGGGAGCGAATGTCGTTGCGTTGCAGGCGGTCACGCAGCGGTGGGAGTCGGTGATCTGCACCGCGACAGCGCACATCCACGTCGACGAGTGCGCAGCGCCCGAGCGGATGGGCGGACTGAAGCTGATGACCGTGCCGACCCCGGACGGCAAGCTCACCCCCGAACTCATCGACACGGTCGGGGTGCGCAAGGACGACGAGCATCACGCGCAGTCGAAGGTCGTCTCGATCACCCAGTCCACCGAACTCGGCACGGTCTACACGGTCGAGGAGATCGCCCACATCGCCGAGCGCGTCCACGCGAACGGCTGGGTGCTGCACGTCGACGGTTCTCGCCTGTCGAACGCGGCAGCGAGCCTCGCGGTCACCTTCAAGGAGATGATCACCGACACCGGCGTCGACATCGTGTCGTTCGGCGGCACCAAGAACGGACTCATGGTCGGCGAAGCGGTGCTGGTGCTCAACCCCGAGGTCGTCACCGGGATGAAGTACCTGCGCAAGCAGTCGATGCAGTTGGCGTCCAAGATGCGCTTCGTCAGTACTCAACTCGAGGCGCTGCTGACCGACGAGTTGTACCTGCGCAACGCCGGCCACGCCAACACGATGGCCACCCGGCTGGCTGAAGCGGTACGCGACATCGACGGCGTCATCCTGCCCCGCCCGGTGCAGGCGAACGCGGTCTTCGCGATCCTGCCGAAGTCGGTGTCGCAGAAGCTGATGGAAGACTTCCACTTCTACTTCTGGGACGAGGGTGTCGGGGAAGTGCGGTGGATGTGTTCCTGGGACACCACCGAGCAGGACATCGACGAGTTCGCCGCTGCCATTCGCGCAGCGATGTCCTGACCGGCCGCCCCACCGACCTCCAGCGACGGGCCGCCGCCGGCATTCGCGTGGCGCGATCGTCGCAGCGTCGCCATAATCGTGAACAATGGGGGAAACAAGGGGTTCTTTTTCGGTGAGCCGACGGCGGGCGCTACTCATGTCCGGTGGGGTTGCTGCGGCCAGTTTGTCCACCGGCGCGAGCGCAGCCTTCGCCATCGACGAACACGAGCGCACGCACCGTGAGCCGTCGTACCGGCTATCGCCGCCGTCGCCGCGCACCGGCGAATTCCGGGCGGACGTCGTCTGGCGCAGCTCGAACCCCGGCATCGCGCTCACCTTCGACGACGGTCCCGACCCGCGCTACACACCCGCGATTCTGGACAACCTCGCCGAGAACAGTTGCAGAGCAACGTTTTTCGTCCTGCTCGATCACGTGAACAAGCATCCGGAACTGACCCGTCGCATTGCGCGGGAAGGTCACGAGCTCGCCGTGCACGGCGCCGACCATCGCGACATGGCTCAGTTGACGCCCGATGAACTGGCCGGCTCCATGCAGCGCACCAAGCAGGCGATCACCGAACTCACCGGGTACACGCCGGTGCTCATGCGTCCGCCGTACGGCCGGTTCGACGCGCCGGTGCTGCACGCGGCGACGATGCAACGGCTGCGGATGGTGCTGTGGTCCGACTACCTGCCCGGGCGCAAGTCGGCAGCCGCAGCCGAACGACTCGAAGCCGAACTGTCCGACGGTGCGATCGTGCTCTGCCACGACGGACGCGGCACGGCGACCCAGGAGGTTGTTCTGGCCCTGGAGGACTTCGTACCGAAGTGTGTCGCAAGGGGATTGGCGCTGCGGACGGTCAGTGACCTGCTCGCCGATGCCTGACCTGTCGGTGTCGTCGCGCCCGCTGCTGGCATGCTGACGGACGTGCCCGAGCAGACCGATTCGCCGACCCGAACGGTCGGATTGTGGGCTCGCGTCGCCGCGATGCTCGTACTGGTGGTCGCCCTCGTCCTTGGCTCCGCAGTCGGCAACGACCGGTGGTGGCCGATGGGCCCGATGGTGATGTTCGCGTTCGGGGTGAACCCGGACGGGCAGGTGCGCTCACTCGGCATCGAGGCCGACACCGTCGACGGACGCAGGGTCGTCGTGCCGTTGGGTGCCGGCGGAATCGGCTTGGAACGAGCCGAGATCGAGGGTCAGGAGACCCGCATCCTCGCCGAGCCCAAGCGCCTGCAGGCCGTCGCGGTCGCGGCGTCCCGGTCGTTGTCGAACCCGCCGGGGTACCGGGTGATCTACCTCGTCGACACGGTGCAACAACTGCGTGGCGGCGCGGCCCACGGCAAGCCGCAGCGGGTGGTGCTGGCCACCTGGCAGGTCGTCGACCCCCACGACCCGAAGGATCTCTCGTGAACTGGGCCTTCCCGCAGGTGCCCACCGAACGCATCATCTGGATGCGGCGGCTGGTGTATCTCGTGGTGCTGCTCGACATCTTCTGGCTGACGGCGTTCCCGATCGGCCACGGGAACATCCCCGCCGACCTCTACCAGCCGCTGCCCATCCGCGATCTGTTGCACCTGCCGCAACCGAACGCGGTGTATGTCCGCGTACTGCAGATCGCGATCGCGGTCGGGGCCGTCCTCGGTCTGCTCGGGATCAAACCCAAGATCGCCGGATGGGTCGTCGCCTTCGGGATGCTCGACTGGCTCAGCAATGCCTACTCCTACGCCAAGATCAACCACGACCACCTCGCGTTGCTGGTCGCCCTGTTCGTGCTCCCGCTCGCCGCCGGACAGATCACCGACGCGCGAGATGCGTTGCAGCGCAACGGGTGGACGGTCCGGATGATCCAGATCTCGGTCGCAGCGACTTATTTCCTCGCGGCCGTCGCGAAAGTGAAGGAAGCAGGCTGGGGTTGGGCGAGTTCGGCGGTACTCGTCTGGGCGATCACCCGGCGCGGGTCATTCATCGCCGAGCCGCTCACCAGCGTCCCCCAGGTCACCTATGTCTTCCAGTGGATCTCGCTGATCGCCGAGTTCCTCGCGCCGCTGATGCTGGTGCTGCGCGGTCGTCCGCTGTACGCGTACGTCGCATTCTGGTTCGTCTTCCACGCCAGCACGTTCGCGCTGCTGAGCATCCACTTCATCCCGACGGTGGTCTGCCTGTTCGCCTTCCTGCCCTTGGAACGGCTGCGCCTCGGGCGTCGTTCGGCGCCGGTGGCTGCTGCTACCGGCTGACCCGCAGGATGCCGTGAGCACCGCGTTCGGCGTCCACCATCACGTGTGACACGAACGGGTAGTTGCCGGCCTCCGGCAGCGTGAGTTCGACGAACCCTCCCTGCGCCGCCGCCAGCGCGAGCGACTGCGCACCGCCCGGTCCGCCGTTCAGCAGGTCGTTGCCCTCGAAGTACACCCGGTCGTACTGGCCGCCGACCACATGGAAGGACGTGCCCCGGTTCGGACCCGCATTCAGCACCCAGATCCGGACCCGTTCGCCCACCTTCGCGGTCAACGGCCGGTGGTCGTACTGGCTGGCAATTCCGTTGAAGGTCGCCAGATCCGGCTTCTCGGCGGAGACCGCATCACCGTCGACCTCGGCGACCTTCGATCGGCCGTCGCCGTTCACGTACGCCTCCGATTGCACGAGCAGGTACTCCCGATCGACCGTCGGCAGGTCCGGCGGGTCGATGATCACTGCACCGTGCATGCCGGCCGCGATGTGCATCGACATAGGCATGGTCGAGCAGTGATACATCCAGATGCCGGCGCGCGTCGCGGTGAACCGGTACACCAGCGACTGACCAGGCGCGATCGTCCGCATGGGCCGGTCCGGTGCCAGCGAGCCCGCGTGGAAGTCGATGGAGTGACCCATCGACCCCTGGTTGACCAAGGTGATCTCGAAGGTGTCACCGATCCTGCCGCGCAGCGTCGGGCCGGGGACGGTGCCGCCGAACGTCCAGCGCTTCTGCTTGATGCCGGGTGCGACCTCCATCTCCTGTTCGAGGATCGGCAATCGCAGCCTGTGCACCTTCGTGCTCGGTGCGGGAGGAAGGGAAGCGTCCACGACGGACCTCGGGGCCCGGTCGTCCGGGCGCAACGGTTGCTCCGCATTTGCCGGGACAGGTGAATGGGCCTGAACCGCAGGCTTTCCGGTGACGACGACGTCGAACACCATCCCCATCCGTCGGTGCCCGAGGACGCTGCACCAACCCTGGGTGCTCGCGCCGACGACACCGACGTCCAGCGTCTGGCTCTGACCCGGACGCAGCCGGTCGGTGGCCTTGCCGTTCGTGAACGTCAGGTCGTGCGAGTTCTTGGTGTCCCGATTGGTCAGCACGACGACCAGGCGGTTGCCTGACGGCACCTGCACCGCTTTCGGCATGAAATGCATGTCGTGCGCGGTCACCTGCACCGTCGTCGTCCGGCCGGTCGAAACCACGGACGACGGCGAAAGGGCTTGGTCGGGCGTGCCGCCGAGGATCACCGGGTTGAGTGCGATGCCTGCGACGACGGCCACCGCAAGTGCGAGGGCGGCGGACAGCGCCTGGACGATACGCGAGCCGGACAGCGCAGCCGGCGGCTCGGTCGGGGCACCACCCGCGAGCGCGATCCTGGTGCGGACCATCGACCGAATCGCCCTGAACATCAACGGGATGAATGCAGCGAGGGCAAGCAGGACGACGACCGACAGCACGACACGGACGGCGCTGGGGACCGGCAGCACGCACAGCAGCAACCCACCGTTGATCAGCACCAGCCGCGCGGTCGACCACTTCTCGAACACCGAACGTCCGGCGGCCAGGACGCGAGGTCCGCCGCCGACGACGCTCGGGATCAGGTACGACAGCGCACCGGTGACCAGCTGCAGCGCGAACCCGACGACCACCATCGAGGCGACCCGGCCGTAGGACGCGGAGATCTCGACGAGTGGGTCACGCGCCACCCGCACCAGCAGAGTGACGGCAGCGGCGACGAGCCAGAGCACCCCGGCGCCGGTCGACCACGCGGCGAACTCCCGCCGCTGCTTGGCGCCGCGGAAGGCGCGGACCAGCGGTACCGCCCAGGCAACGACGCAGAGCACGTAGCCGAACAGCCCGGCGAGCAGCGTGGGCCGGTTGTCGCGCAACGCGCCGGTGACCGTGGTCGCCAGGAAGATCGCGAAGAAGGGGAGAGCGCGGATCGAGTAGGCCTCCGCTTTCTCATCGATCCGGGTACGCAGGATGGTTGGCCCCAGCGTGACGAGCGTGCCCAGTACGGTGAACCCGAGCCAGCCGAGCACCATCGTCATGGAGTGCGCGACCAGCAGTTCGGCGTGAGTCTGTTCCTCGGGTCCACGGGCCAGCAGCACACCGAGTGTCGCCCCGACCGGGACGCACGCGGCGGCGAGCAGGTAGTAGCGGATCGTGATCCGGAAGCGGCCGGGCAGCGCGGCGCGCAACCGACGTCCGAGCTGCACGGCGTGCCAGCAGATGGCGCCGACGACCAGGCACGCCCCGGTGACGACCAGCCACCACCAGAGGGTGGGGACGCCGACCGTGATCGAGCTGACACCCGCGAAGAGCATGGCCAGGCGCAGCGTCTGGTGCTTGCGCGGATCGATGGACTCCGGCGACTTCAGCAAGGCCTGCGTGAAGTGCGTGCTCCACACCATCGCCGAGTGGGTAACCGCGCCTAGCATCACCAGATGCACCATGAGCCAACGGGATTCGGGGATGAAGCGGTGGTTGACGGCAACGACGAACGCGAGGATCAGCCAGACCACCGACGGGCGATCGCGCATCGCCCAGCGGCCGCGCGACCCCGCGCTGGGGCGTCCTGATGTGACAGACCGTGACGTCATCTCGTCACACCGCGGCCGGCGGCGTCAGCGCGTCGACCTCGTCCCACTCCGGGCCGGCGAACGCGATCGCCGCGGCCGGGAAGAGACCGTTCTCCTCCCGATTGATGTGTTCTCGCAGAGCGATCTCGAACGCGTGCATCTCGTCGTGGGCGCCGGCGCGGATGCGCTTGAGTTGCGCGTCCAGGCTGTCGTGCTCGGCACATAGGTGCTCGATGTGCTCGGTGAAGTCCTCGTCGCGGGCCAGCACGGTGAAGACGCCGGCCTCCTCGGCTTCGGTGTGCGGGAACAGCAGTCCGGCGAGCAGGTCGGCCGAGCGCTCGATGCCGTGGCGGTCGGCGGCTTCGACGGCCCGGCGCAACTCGCCGTTCGCGTTGACGATGGCCACATGTTCATCCATGAACCGGCCGATGATCGTGATCGACTCACACCCGCAATACGTACACATCGTGCTCTCGACGGTACGCCTGCTTCGCCGGTCGACCCAGGGACCAAGGTCCCCGCCGGGGACTCAGTCGAGCGGCGTGATCGTCGGGCGTTTGGGCTGAACCTCGTCGCCGGAGCTGCGCCCCTGCAGGCGCCGCTGCACCCATGGCGCCGCGTACTCCTTGGCCCAGGCGGCGTGACCCGCGATCGACTCGCGACGGCCGAGTGGGGGAGCGGGGTCGAGCGGGACCGCCCAATCACGTTCACCGGCGTGTTGGCTGAGTGCCCAATACGCCTGTGCGGCAATGCGTTCGTGGCCCAGGCTGGACAGGTGGATGCGGTCGATGCCCCACATGCGGGCGTCGCGTAGGGAACGAAGCCCCCACTGGTCGATCACGTACGCGCCCTGTCGTTGGGCGATGCCCCAGATGTTCGCGTTGTGCGATCCCATGCGTCCGGCGAGGCGGCGCAGCACCGCCGCGCCCTTCGGATTGGCCATCGTGCACATCAGGACGTCGGCTCCGGTCGATCGGATGCGTTCGACGGCTGCTTCGAGTTCGTCGGCGATGCGGTCGAGGTCGGTCTTCGGGCGCAGGATGTCGTTGCCACCGCCCACGATCGACACGAGGTCGGGTTCGAGTGCGAGCGCCGCCTCCAACTGCGGACCCGCGACGTCGGCGAGCAACCGGCCACGCACGGCGAGGTTGGCGTACCCGAACGGTCGCCCCTCGGCGCGGGCATCGGATGCCAACTGCGCGGCGAGCCGATCGGCCCAACCGACGTAGGCGCCGGGGTCGTCCGGGTGCTCATCGACCATGCCCTCGGTGAAGCTGTCGCCGATCGCGACGTAGCGCTGCCAACTCACGGGAGACTCCAATCGATCGGTTCGGCACCCTGGCGCTGCAGCAGCTCGTTGCACCGGCTGAACGGTTTCGACCCGAAGAATCCCGATCGGGCCGACAGCGGGGACGGGTGGGCGCTCTCGACGTACGGCACCTCACCCAGATGCGGTGCGAGGTTGCGGGCGTCGCGGCCCCACAGGATCGCGACCAGCGGTCCGCCGCGCTCCACCAGTCCGCTGATCGCGGCGGCGGTCACGGTCTCCCAACCCTTGCCGCGGTGACTCGCGGGCGTGCCCGGTCGCACGGTCAGCACCCGGTTGAGCAGCAGCACCCCGCGCTCGCTCCACGGCGACAGGTCACCGGTCGAGGGCCTGGGCACCCCGAGATCGGACCCCAGCTCGGTGTAGATGTTCATCAGGCTGCGCGGGATCGGGCGGACGTCCGGCGCCACCGAGAACGACAAGCCGACGGCGTGCCCGGGGGTCGGATACGGGTCCTGGCCGACGATCAGTACGCGCACCTCGTCCATCGGCCCGGAGAAAGCACGCAGCACGTTCTCCGACGCCGGAAGGTATCCGCGGCCGGCGGCGAGTTCGGCACGCAGGAACTCCCCGCACGCAGTGAGCGCGTCGGCCGCCGGGGTGAGGCTGGGCACCCAGCTGGGGTGGACGAGTTCGGCCAACGGCTTGGGCATGAGCACAAACCTACGACGGTGAACGGGGTATGGAACACGCGCACCGTCCGCGACGTTCATCCAGATGTGCACAAGCATTACAACGGCCTGAAGACGGCCCTGCTCTTCGGCGCCATCTGGGCGCTGCTGCTGGGTGTCGGATCGCTCATCGGTGGCGGCAAGTTCATCTGGGTGTTCGCGCTGATCGGCGTGGCGACGACGTTCTACGGCTACTGGAACAGCGACAAGCTGGCCCTGCGCGCGATGCAGGCCTACCCGGTGAGCGAGATCCAGGCGCCGCAGATGTACCGCATCGTCCGCGAACTCTCCAATGCCGCAGGCAAGCCGATGCCGCGGTTGTACATCTCTCCCACGCAGGCACCGAACGCGTTCGCGACCGGCCGCAACCCCAAGAATGCAGCGGTCTGCTGCACCGAGGGCATCCTGGAACTGCTGGACGAGCGTGAACTGCGAGCGGTGCTCGGGCATGAACTGATGCACGTCTACAACCGCGACATCCTGACCTCGTCCATCGCGGCGGCGCTCGCCGGAATCGTCACCTCCGTGGCACAGATGATGATGTTCGCGGGCGCGCTGGGTGGCAGCGACGAGAACCGTCCGAACCCCATCGCGATGCTGCTGATGGCCTTCCTCGCGCCGTTCGCGGCGATGATCATCCAGTTCTCGATCAGCCGCACTCGCGAGTACGACGCGGACGAGGACGGCTCCCGACTCACCGGCGACCCGCTCGCGCTCGCGTCCGCGCTCGCGAAGCTGGAACACGGAGTTGCCCGCGCCCCGTTGGCCCCGACCCCGAAGGTCGTCAACGCCAGCCACATGATGATCGCGAACCCGTTCCGGGCGCAGGACGTGTCCCGACTGATGTCGACCCACCCCTCGACCGCCGACCGCATCGCCCGACTGCAGGCGATGGCGCAGCGAGGTCTGTGAGTCGCACGTTCGGGGTGAACTCTCGAAGGACGTTCGTATAACGCTGTGTCACAACAGTCGACGTGGCGGGCAGTGAGGTGCAGACTGACCCTCGAGCCGAAGTCGGTCCGTGCTGGAGATGGCCGTGCAGCGGCGCATCCCCGAACCGTCAAGGAGCTCCTTCCATGCAGTCAGCCCGCCTGCTCGGTGCTGCCGCGACCGTCGCGCTCGCCGCGTCGTTCGCCGCATCGCCCTCGGCCCTCGCCGCCACGAACGTCGGCGACGGCCCGATCAGCCCAAATCTCACCAAGATCAGCCTGCTCAACACCAACGACTTCCACGGTCACTTCACCAAGGACTTCGCCTGCACTGTCACCACAGCGCAGAACGAACTCGGGGCGACGTTCCTGTCGGCCGGTGACAACGTCGGCGGTACGCCGTTCGCGTCCGCTTCGCAGAACGACGTGCCGGCGATCGACTACCTGAACGCGCTCGACCTGAAGGCGTCGGCCGTCGGAAACCACGAGTTCGACAAGGGCTTCGCCGACCTCACCGGACGCGTCCAGGCGCGTGCGAACTGGACCTACCTCGCAGCGAACGTCTACCGCGCGGGCACCACCACCCCGGCGCTGCCGGCGTACAAGGTGATCGATGTGAACGGCGTGAAGGTGGGCGTCGTCGGCGCGGTCACCTCCGACGTCCCGTCGCTGGTCGCCGGCGACGGCATCAGCGGTCTCACCTTCGGCGACCCGGTCGCTGCCGTGAACCGCACCGCAGCACAGCTCAAGGACGGAGACGCCTCCAACGGTGAGGCGGACGTCGTCGTCGCCGAGTACCACGAGGGCGCCGCCGGGGGCGGGGACGCCACCCTCGCCTCGCAGACTGCGCGGGGTGGAATCTTCGCCAAGATCGTGAACGGGACCGCTGCGAGCGTGGACGCGATCTTCACCGGTCACACCCACCAGATCTACGCCTGGGACGCACCCGCTCCCGGTGGCGGCACGCGCCCGGTCATCCAGACCGACTACTACGCCTCCCACCTCGGTGTGCTGCAACTCGGTTATGACCCGACCACCAAGAAGGTCACCCAGTACTCCGTGACCAACCGCGAGGTCACCGCGCCCACTGCGGCCTGTGAGGCCGACGCTCGTTACCGGTCCGCCGCCACGATCGTCGACAACGCCAATGCGCGCGCCGATGTCATCGGCAAGCAGCCGGTCGGCAAGATCACCGCCGACATCACCACGGCCCTCAAGCCGGACGGCAGCCGCGACGACCGCTTGCGCGAGTCGACCCTGTCGAACCTCATTGCCCAGTCGTACGTCGACTCGATCAACAAGCCGGGTCGCCCCGGCGGTGTCGAGATCGGTGTGATGAACCCCGGCGGCGTGCGTGCCGACCTGAAGTACGGCACCGACGGCACGATTACCTATGCCGATGTCGCGGCGATCATGCCGTTCAACAACACGGTGCAGACCATCGAGGTCACCGGCGCGCAGTTCAAGCAGGTGCTGGAGCAGCAGTGGCAGCCCGAGGGCAGTTCGCGTGCGTTCCTCAAGCTCGGACTGAGCAAGAACGTCACCTACACCTACGACCCGAGCGCGGCCGCCGGTTCGCGGATCACCTCGGTCACTGTCGACGGGCAGCCCCTCGACATGGGCAAGACCTACACGGTCGCGTCCAACTCCTTCCTGGTCGGCGGTGGTGACAACTTCACCGCGTTCGAGGCGGCAGACGCGACGCGTAAGGACTCCGGCCTGATCGACCAGTCGCTGTTCGTCGAATGGTTCAAGGACCACAACCCCGCAAGCCCCTCGTTCGCCAAGAACGGTGTGGCCGTCGAAAACCAGCCGAAGGCGGTCACCCAGGGTGAAGAGGTCACGTTCACGGTGTCCGGGCTCGACATGACCAGCGCGGGTGCCCCGACCACGACCGAGGTCGAGGTCTTCCTGGGCACCCAGTCGCTCGGCACTTTCCCGGTGCAGAAGGTGCTGACCACGGCGCCCCCGTTCCCCACGCGTAACGAGACCGCGACGATCACTGTCAAGATCCCGGCCGACGCGATGACCGGAGCACAGCAGCTCTTCGTCAAGGCCGCGCAGACCGGCACGACCGTCACCATGCCGGTCACCGTGGTGGCCGCGGACCAGCCGAGCCCGACGTCGACCCCGACGGCTTCGCCCACCGGCACCGAGTCGCCGACGGCTTCGCCGACCGGTACGCCGACCAGCACGCCGACCAGCACGCCGACCAGCACGCCGACCAGCACTGTGACCGGCCCGCCCGTCGTGACCGACGGTGACCAGAGCGGCGGATCGTCATCGAGCAACGGCGGTCTGTTCGCCGGTGCCGGTGCGCTGTTCGCGATGCTCCTCGCCGGAGCCTGGGTGCTCGGACGTCGCCTGAGCTGACTACGCCCGTAGTCCAGGGAACCGGTCGTAGCAGCGACCGCTTCCCGAGGACGTCGAAACGGACGCCGTCGTGGCTCGACCACGGCGGCGTCCGTGCGTCCACAGCGGTTGTGGATACCGTGACCGGGTGAGCGCGCCGACCCGGATCCACACCCGAAATGCGACCTTCCAGCAGTGGCAGGCGTTGCTGACCAACCGCACCAAGCGGCATCGTCAGGCCCAGTTCCTGGTACACGGGGTGCGGCCGATCACGCTCGCGATCGATGGCGGCTGGGAGTTGCTCGCGCTCATCCGCCCGAACGACGGGCACCGGTCGAAGTGGGCGGCGCGGGTGTGGGACGAGGCGTCCTGTCAGCGGGTCGAGATGCCCGCCGACATGGTGCGCGAACTCGGTGACCGTGCCGACACCGCACCGGAACTCGTCGCGGTGGTCGCAATGCCGCCGGACGATCTCGACCGACTCCGCGCACCCGATCCGCTGCTCGTCGTGTTCGACCGGCCGACGCAACCAGGCAACATCGGCACCCTGCAACGGTCGATGGACGCCTTCGGTGCGACCGGTCTGATCGTCACCGGGCACGCCACCGACCCGTACGACCCGAAGGCGGTGCGTGCGTCCACGGGTTCGTGCTTCAACATCCCGACCGTCCGGCTCGATTCGGCCGACGTGGTTCTGAACTGGATTGCCGGACAGCCCGATTCATGGCGAGTGCTGGCCACGGACGAGGGCGGCGAGCAGGATCTGCGCGCGGTCGACCTCACCGGACCGACGCTGCTGGTCGTGGGCAACGAGACCCGCGGCATCAGCCACGCTTGGCGCGAGGCGTGCGATCAGGTGGTCAGCATCCCGATGGTCGGAGGCGCGAGTTCGTTGAACGCAGCAGTCGCCGGTTCGATCGTGCTGCACGAGGCTCTGCGACAGCGGCTGGCCTGAGAGCGAGCATCGGGTCGCCTGGCAGAGTGGGCGTATGCCCATCCTGTTGCAGACCGAAGCGGTCGAACGCGCCCGGCTGATCGCCGGCATCTCCTACATCGTTGACCTCGACCTCACGCTCGGTGACACCGAGTTCGGGTCTCGCACAGTCGTCCGCTTCTCATGCAGCGAACCAGGCGCGTCCACGTTCATCGATCTCAAGGCAGTGTCGGTCGAGTCGATCACGCTGAACGGCAACGATATTCACCCATCCGCGATCTCGGACGGCCGGCTCACCCTCACCCAGCTGCAGCATGCCAACGAACTCTCGGTCACCGCTCGCATGGCCTATACCCGCGACGGTCAGGGTCTGCACCGTGCGGTCGACCCGGCGGACGAGAAGGCGTACGTGTACGGGATGTCGTTCCTGGACGCGGCACCGCAGATCTTTCCCTGCTTCGACCAACCCGACCTGAAGGCCGCCTACGACCTGACGGTCACCGCGCCGCAGGACTGGGTGGTCGCCGGTAACAGCGCCGCGAAGCAGACATCCCCTGGTCGCTGGGAGTTCGAGACGTCCAAGCCTTTGGCGACGTACTTCTTCACGATCTGCGCCGGACCCTACGAGACGGTGCGTGATGAGCACCGCGGCATTCCGCTCGCGTTGCACGCCCGAGCCTCGCTCGGGCAGGACCTGCGTCGTCATGCCCCGCAGATGCTGGATGTGACCAAGCAGGGGCTGGACTACTTCGAGGACCTCTTCGGCATCGACTACCCGTGGGGCGAGTACCACCAGTTCTTCGTGCCCGAGTTCAATGCCGGCGCGATGGAGAACCCCGGCTGCGTGACCTTCCGCGACCAGTACATCTTCCGCGGTTCTGTCGGTCGCGCCGAGGTCATGCAACGCAGCAACACGATCCTGCACGAGATGGCACACATGTGGTTCGGCGACCTGGTGAGCATGAAGTGGTGGGACGATCTGTGGCTCAACGAGTCGTTCGCCGAGTACATGGCGCACCGAGCATGCTCCGCGGCAACGGAATTCGACGACGCCTGGGTCGATTTCGGGATCAGTCGCAAGAACTGGGGCTACGCCGCCGACCGTGCGCCGTCCACCCATCCCATCGCCGGCAACGCTGCGGACGACACCGACTCCGCGCTCACCAATTTCGACGGCATCTCCTACGCGAAGGGGTGCTCTGCATTGCGTCAGCTCGCGCTGTATGTCGGTGACGACGCATTCGTCGGGGGAGTGCGCGACTACCTGCGTGATCACTCCTACGGCAACGCGACGCTGGCCGACTTCCTGGACGCGATCAGCGCGCACACCGATGTCGATCTGGACGCGTGGTCCAAGGGTTGGCTCGAGACCGCCGGCACGGACGAGATCGCCGTCGTGGTCGACGGTGACCCGATCGGTGTGGTGGAGGCGGTGCGCACGACGCCCGAAGCGCACCCGGCGGACCGACCGCACATGCTCGACATCGCAGGTTTCTGCGGCGGTAAGGAGGTATGGCGCACACCGGTTTTCACCCTCGGTGCCACGTCAGGAGAGGAGACGCCGTTGACCGGGCTGGAGCGTCCGAAGCTGTTGGTGCCGAACGCCTCCGACCTCACCTGGACGATCCCGGTGTTCGACGACAACACCCTGGCCGCGATGCCGGACGAACTGCCGAAGGTCGAAGACCCGCAGGTGAGGCAGGTCGTCTGGGCCGGCCTGCTCAACGGCATGGCCCTGTCCACCGTCGACCCACAGACCGTGCTGGCGGTGTTCGAGGCGTCGTTCCCGACCGAGGAGAACGAGTCGTTGCGGCACTGGACGGCTCGTCTCGTGCGGCGCAGGCTCGGATACTTCCTGCCGGACGCAGAGAGGCAGGAGGCGACCGAGCGCATCGCGGTTGCAGCGACCGTCGCGCTGGGTGCGGCCGACGCGGAGCGCGCGGTCACTCCTGGTCGTCTGCTGGCAGCGACCTCGAGTGACGAGGGTCTGCTGCGCCGGTGGGTGGCTGCAGAGGACCTACCCGACGCATTCGCGGGCGACCTGGACGTGAGGTGGACCGCACTGACCCGTCTCGCCCAACTCGGCCGTGCGGACGATGCGGCGATCGACGAGTTCGCGGCGCAGGACCGCACGATGGCCGGTGAACAGAATGCGTTGCGGGCCAAGGCTGTTCGCCCGACTCCCGAGGCGAAGGAATGGGCATGGGCCCAGTTGGAGTCCAACGCCGCATTGTCGAACTACGAGGCACTCGCGATCGCAGAGACCATCTTCGTCGCGCCGTCGTCAGAACTGGTTCGTCCTCACGTCGAGCGCTACTTCCGCGTGCTGCCGAAGTTGGCCGACCGCCTCGGCGAGTTCGCCTCGCAGAAGATCGCGGCTGCCGCTTTCCCGGTCGGGGTCACCGAGCAGGCGACGTCGGACGCCGCGCAGGAAGCGTTGCGATCCGGGCGCATGACTGCAAACGTCCGACGAGCCATCGTCGACGGCACCGCCGAACTCGACGAGGCACTCGCCTCGCTGCAGCGGTTCGGTCGATGACGTCGAGGACCGAACACACGCTGCTCGTCGTCGACACGGACGGTCGCGAACTGCACCGCGTCGGTGACGTGGATGCGGTGCGTCCGATCGCGTCCGTCGGCAAGCTGCTGCTGCTCGCGCACGTCGCCGCCGAACTGGATGCCGAGCGGTTGGACGGGGCTGAACTGCTCGCCAAGGAATCCGTACTGCGAGTGGAGGACTCGGGCTTGTGGCAGCACCTCGATGCTGCCGCCCTGTCGGTACTGGACTGTTGCCGACTGGTCGCGGTGGTCAGCGACAACCTCGCCACGAACGTCCTGCTGGAGCGGGCGGGGCTCGACCGGGTGCGTGAGTTCGCCACCGGCCTCGACGTCACCCCGTACGAACTGCTCGACTTCATCCGTGACGAGCGTGGGCCGGACACGGCGCCGACCTTCGCCCTCGGCTCGGCTGCGTCGCTGGTCCGGTTCATGGGGTTGGTGCACCACGGTGTGGTGTCGGCGAGGGTGCGTGACTGGATGAAGCTGAACGTCGACCTCAGTCTGTCGGCCGGTGTGCTCGCGCTCGATCCGCTCGCCCACATCGACGACGAACCCGGTCTGCTGAACAAGACGGGTTCGGACGACGGAGTGCGGGTGGACCTCGGCTCGATCACCTCGAACGGACGCACCGTGCACTACTGCGCGATGGCTCACTGGCAGCCGGGGGAGCCGTTCACCCGGCGGATCGCCGGGGAGATGCGCTCGCTGGCGCAGCAGACGCTGCTCGCCTGAAGGACGAACAGCGGCCCCGCCGAAGCGGGACCGCCGTCGTGTTCGGCGAACGTCAGGGAACGATCACCGACAGCGTCTCCGCGACGCAGGCCGGCTTGTCCTGGCCCTCGATCTCGATGACGCACTTGGTCGTCACGGTGAAGCCCAGGGACGACGGTTCGACCGACACGATCTCGAAGCCGCCGCGCACCTTCGAACCCACCGGAACGGGGTTGGGGAAGCGCACCTTGTTCGAGCCGTAGTTGACGCCCATCTTCACGCCTTCGACCGTGTAGACCTCCCACGAGAGCATCGGCAACAGCGACAGCGTCATGTACCCGTGGACGATGGTGCCACCGAACGGTCCCGACTTCGCCTTCTCGACGTCGACGTGGATCCACTGGTGGTCACCGGTGGCCTCAGCGAACTGGTTGACCGCGTCTTGGGTGACTTCATGCCACTCGCTGTAGCCGAGGTGGTCGCCCACAGCGGCCTGGAGGTCTTCGATTCCGTTGAAAACACGCATGATTCAGTCCTTCGGTCCACCGGCGACGTACAGCACCTGGCCGCTGACGAAGCCCGCGTCCTCGCGGCAGAAGAACGACGCCGCAGCAGCGATGTCGTCCGGACGGCCCACGCGCGCCACCGGGATCTGGGTGGCCGCGGCCTTCTGGAACTCATCGAAGTCCATGCCGACGCGCTCGGCCGTGGCCGCGGTCATGTCGGTCACGATGAATCCCGGGGCGATGGCGTTGGCGGTGATGCCGAACTTGCCGAGTTCGATCGCGAGGGTCTTGGTGAAGCCCTGCAGACCGGCCTTGGCCGCCGCGTAGTTGGCCTGGCCGCGGTTGCCCAGTGCCGAGGTCGACGAGAGGTTCACCACGCGTCCGAACTTCGCCTCGGTCATGTACTTCTGGGTCGCGCGGGTCATCAGGAAGCTGCCGCGAAGGTGCACGTTCATGACGGTGTCCCAGTCGTCCGCGCTCATCTTGAACAGCAGGTTGTCGCGCAGCACGCCGGCGTTGTTGATCAGCGCGGTCGGCGCACCGAGTTCGGACGCGATGCGCTCGACGGCGGCGTTGACGGCCTCCTCGTTCGAGACATCGCAACCGACGGCGAGGGCCTCGCCGCCCGATTCCTTGATCTTGTCGACGACGTTCTGGCAGGCGGCCTCGTCGAGGTCGACCACGGCGACCTTGAAGCCGTCCGAGGCCAGGCGCTCGGCCACGGCTGCGCCGATTCCTCGGGCTGCTCCGGTCACGATCGCGGTGCGTGCTTCAGTCACTGCTGTTCCCTTCGTCGGATGCGCTCCTGGGTGGAGCCGAAAACATGTGATCAGTGTCTCTCATCGGGGCGTGACGAAGACGAAAGGTGCCGCGAACCGAGACGGTTCGCGGCACCTTTCGTCGAAGCGACCGGCTGGGATCAGCGCAGGTCGTTACGACGGTTGCCCGGCAGGTCGTTGCGACCGTCGTTGTCGAAGTCGGCGCGACCGTCACGCAGGTCGTTGCCCGCGCGGTTGTTGTCGTGCACGGTGCCCGGCGTGTTGGTGTGGGTGCCCGTGGTGTGCGTCGGACGCGTGTGCGTCTCGTGCACGTGCACGTGCTCGTGCTTCTTGCGCGGGATGAGACCGGCGAGACCGGCGAGACCGGCGAGACCCAGCAGCCCCCAGAACAGCAGCTGCACGACGACGAGGCCGGTCCTGTCGCTTGTTGCGCATGGGCCGCGCCTGCGGGATTCGCGGTGCGTGTTCAGCGACGGCGCCGTAGAAGGTCACGAAAGTAACTCTGTTTGAAAGTGGTTGAGGTGCAACGAAATTGATCGCTATTCGACCACTGCGGCTGTGCCGGTCCGCGTTTGCTCGGTGGTAGCAAACGAAGGTGGCCACCCCATCGGGTGGCCACCTTCGTAATGGTGGGCTCGCTCCTCAGAAACGCTGTCCAGCATCTTGGGTCGCGCTCGGCTCCGGCTGGCGGCTCCGCTCGTCCCTCGCGGCACCGCCAACCTCCGCCTCGCGCTCAGAGGCCGAGGTCGCGCCCGATGAGCTCCTTCATGATCTCGTTCGAGCCGGCCCAGATCTTCGTGACGCGCGCATCGCGCCAGGCGCGCGCCACGCGGTACTCGTTCATGAAGCCGTATCCACCGTGCAACTGGACGCACTCGTCCAGCACCTTGTTCTGCACCTCGGCGGAGAACCACTTGGCCTTCGCCGCGTCGATCGGGGTCAGCTTGCCCTCCGCATGCGCTGCGATGCAGTCGTCGACGTACGCCTCGGTGACCTCGATCTGGGTGACCAGCTCGGCGATCTTGAACTTGTTGTGCTGGAAGGAACCGATCGACTGTCCGAACGCCTTGCGCTCCTTGGTGTACTCGATCGTCTCCAGCAGAATCTGCTTGGCGTGCGCGGTGTTCGACACGGCAGCTCCGACGCGTTCCTGCGGCAGGCGCTGCATCATCGAGATGAAGCCCATGCCCTCCTCGCCGATGCGGTTGGCGTCGGGCACGCGGACGTTCTCGAAGAACAGCTCGGACGTGTCGGACTCGACCTGGCCGACCTTGTCCAGCTTGTTGCCCTTGGTGAAGCCGGGCATGTCGGCCTCGAGCATGAACAGCGTGATGCCCTTCGAACCCCTGCTCGGGTCGGTGCGGACGGCGACGATCGCGATGTCGCACTGGTGGCCGTTGGTGATGAAGGTCTTGGAGCCGTTGATGATCCAGTCGTCGCCGTCGCGAACACCGGTGGTCTTCAGTGCGGCGAGGTCGGAACCGCCGGAGGGCTCGGTCATGCCGATCGCGCAGATCAGGTCGCCGGCAGCCATTGCCGGCAACCACTTCTGCTTCTGCTCCTGCGTGCCCAGGTCGACCAGGTAGGGCGGGCAGACATCGGAGTGGATGCCGAAGCAGCTGGAGACGGCGGCATTGAAGGCGGCGATCTCCTCGGCGGCGACCGCATTGAATCGGTAGTCGTCCGCGCCGGCCCCGCCGAACTCCTCGGGGATGTCGAGGCCGAGCAGGCCCTGGCGGCCGGCTTCCTTCCAGATGTCCCGTGGAATCACCTTCTGCTCGAGCATCTCCTCGGCACGCGGCTTGAGGGTGCGGTCGACGAATTCGCGGACGGAGGCGCGGAAGGCCTCGTGGTCCTCGGTGTAGACGTTGCGGGGCATGGCGTACTTCCTTATACACAGGCGGCTCGGGAGCGCTGACTAAGCGCTTGCTTAGCGTCTCATTCCGGTGAATCCTCGTCAACGAGTGGGGCGCACCCTGTGCGACGAGCGCGTAGGGTTTGGCCGGCGACAAGGAGCTGCAGCGGATGACTGTCGACACGACGACAACGCGTGACCGGTTACTCGATGCTGCTCGGATCTCTTTTGCCCGCAAGGGATTTCACGGGACGACAACGCGTGACATCGCGTCCGCCGCCGGCTTGTCGCCGGCCGGCGTCTACGTACACCACCGCAGCAAAGAGGCGATGCTGTTCGAGATCAGTCGGGCCGGGCACGAACGGATCACCGATCGTGTGGAGACGGCAGCGGGTGCCGACGGCGACGCCCGGACGCGGCTGCGCGCGATCGTCCACGAACTCGTCCTCACCCACGCGATCGATCACGAGACGGCCCGCGTCGTGAACTACGAACTCGAAGCACTCACGCCCGAGCACCGCGAGGTCATCGAGCGTCTGCGCGGACGCATCCAGCACAGTCTGCGCCGCACCGTCCAGGACGGAGTCGACGCCGGTGTGTTCAGCATCGACCAGGTGGGTATGACCGCCAACGCGATCAGCGGGATGTGCGTGGACGTCGCGCGTTGGTACGAGGCGGACGCACGGTGGACGCCGGAGCGCATCGCCGACCATTTCGCCGAGATCGCCCTACGGATGGTCAGTTCGTCCTGACCGAAGTCAGTGCAGGAACAAGGAGGGTTTTACTCCGCGAGAAGGAGACTTTCCCTTCTCGCGCAGCAAATGTCTCCTCGCTGAGTCAGCGGTAGTTCGTGTATTGCAGCGCGACGTCCAGGTCGGACGCTTTGAGCAGGCGCTGCACTTCCTGCAGGTCATCGCGTGACTTGCTGCTGACCTTGAGTTCGTCGCCCTCGATGCGTGCCTTGACCGACTTCGGGCCTTCGTCACGGATGATCTTGCTGATCTTCTTCGCGTTCTCCTGCGACAGGCCCTCCTTGAGAGTGCCCTCGAGTCGGTAGATCTTGCCGAACAGCTTCGGCTCACCGTCGTTGCTGAGCTCGATCGACTTCAGTGACACGCCCCGCTTGACCAGCTTGGTTTGAAACACGTCGAGCACGGCCAGGCAACGCTCGGTCGCGTTCGCCTCGATCAGGATCTTCTCGCCCGACCACTCGAGTTTGGCGTCGACGTTCTTGAAGTCGTACCGCGTCGAGATCTCCTTGGCGGCCTGGGTCAGAGCGTTGCTGACCTCCTGCTTGTCGACCTTGCTGACGATGTCGAACGATGAGTCGGCCATGGCGGGCTCCTTCGGGTCGGGGCAGTCGTGATCGGCACCGAGCGTACGCGGACGCCTGGCGGTCGTGCAGGCCCGTCGGCCGCCTCGATCCGATACCGTGCTGCGGCCACCACAACCGGAGAGGCTCCGCTCTTGTCAGACAAGACCACTACCGTCAGCGAGCAGGAAAGCAAGCACGGCCACACCGACGATCTGCATCGCGGACTCAAGGCGCGTCACCTGAACATGATCGCCATCGGCGGTGCGATCGGCACCGGTCTGTTTCTCGCGTCCGGTGGCACGATCAGCGAAGCCGGCCCGGGTGGCGCGCTGCTGGCGTACGCCCTCATCGGACTCATGGTCTTCATGCTGATGCAGAGTCTGGGGGAGATGTCGACCTTCCTGCCGGTCGCCGACTCGTTCCAGGCGTACGGCACCCGCTTCGTCTCACCGTCCTTCGGCTTCGCGCAGGGCTGGAACTACTGGTTCAACTGGGCGATCACCGTCGCGGCCGAACTCGTCGCCGCCGCACTGGTGATGAAGTACTGGCTGCCGGACGTGCCCTCGTGGGTGTGGTCGGCGGTCTTCTTGGCGATTCTGTTCGGACTCAACGCTTTTCACGTGAAGGCGTTCGGCGAAAGCGAGTTCATCTTCTCCACGATCAAGGTCATCACTGTGATCGTGTTCCTCGGTATCGGCCTGCTGATGATCCTCGGTGTGATGGGCGGCGACTCGCCCGGATTCTCCAACTGGACGCGTGGTGAGGCGCCTTTCGTCGGCGGTATCGGCGGTATCCTCGCGATCTTCATGATCGCCGGCTTCTCGTTCCAGGGCACCGAGATGGTGGCTGTCGCCTCCGGTGAGGCGGAGAACCCCGAGAAGACGATCCCGAAGGCGATCCGCGCGGTGTTCTGGCGGATCCTGCTGTTCTACATCGGTGCGATCGCGATCATCGGCTTCCTCATTCCGTACACCGACAAGCGACTGCTGTCGGCGTCGGAGAACGAGGACATCACCATCGCCCCGTTCACGCTCGTCTTCGACCAGGCCGGCATCGCGTTCGCGGCGGCCGTGATGAACGCGGTCATCCTCACCGCGATCCTGTCCGCCGGTAACTCCGGTCTCTACGTCTCCAGCCGCATGCTGTTCGGCCTGGCGCGCGACGGCAAAGCACCGGCGATCTTCGGTCGGCTCAACAAGCGGGGCATCCCGATGCCGGCTCTGCTCGCGACCACGGCGATCGGTGGACTCTGTTTCATCACCAGTCTCGCCGGTGACGGCGTCGCCTACACCTGGCTGGTGAACGCGTCCGGACTCGCGGGCTTCATCACCTGGTGCGGAATCGCCTGGAGCCACTACAAGTTCCGCCGTGCGTACGTGGCCCAGGGTGGCGACGTGAACGACCTGCCGTTCAAGGCGCTGTGGTTCCCGCTCGGCCCGGTGCTCGCCCTCGGCATGTGTGTGGTCGTCATCATCGGTCAGAACTACGAGGCGTGGCTGACCTCGACGCCCGACATGAAAGGACTGCTGTCCTCCTACCTGGGCCTGCCGTTGTTCCTGGCTCTCTGGTGGGGGCACAAGCTGGTCACCAAGGCACCCAAGGTGAAGCCGGAAGAAGCGGATCTATCCCGCCACTGACCTGGACGGGTTGGTGGCTGAGTGCGGAGTTGGTGGCTGAATCGGGAGTTGGAACTGCGCCGATGGCCACCGACTCAGGCGATGGCCATCAACTGCTCACCACGACGTCCGGATCCGATTGGCTCGGACGCGGGCGGATTGCTACCCTTACACGCGCACTACGCCAGGTTGCCCGAGCGGCCAATGGGAGCGGACTGTAAATCCGTCGCGAAAGCTTCGAAGGTTCGAATCCTTCACCTGGCACCACGTGCAGAAGGCCCCGGCTCCGTCCGGGGCCTTCGCCTTTTCGAACCAGCAGGGGAGTGGACGTGGAGCGGGCGACGAAGAGCAGCATCTGGTTGCTGCTGGTCGTGTTGGCGGCGTTGTCGATGCTCGGCCCGTTCTCGATCGACACTCCTTTCCCGGCGTTCAGCAGGATGGGGCGCGAGTTCTCCGTCAGCACCGACGACATGCAGTTGGTCGTGACCGCCTACATGCTCGCTTTCGCATTGATGAGTCCCTTCCACGGTCCCATCTCGGACGCGGTCGGTCGCCGCCCGGTCATGCTCGCCGGCCTGTCGATGTACGCCGTCGCGTCGGTCGGTTGTGCCCTCTCGACCAGCTTGCCGATGCTGCTCGGTTTCCGTGTGTTGCAAGGGCTTTCGGCCGGTGGGGGAGTGATCGTCTCTCGTGCCGTGATCCGCGACATGTTCGAGGGCGCCGAGGCGCAGCGGCTGATGAGCCGAGTCACGATGATCTTCGGTGTGGCCCCGGCCGTCGCGCCGATCGTGGGTGGCTGGTTGCTGACGATGGGGTCGTGGCGCGCGATCTTCTACTTCCTGGTGGGCGTCGCTGTCGTGCTGATGGCGTTGGTGATCTTCGTACTGCCGGAGTCGCACCCGCGTGAGCGGCGGACGGCGTTCACCCCCTCGGCGATCTTCGGCGGCCTGGTGGAAGCCGGACGTTCGCCTGCCTTTCACCGGGTGTCCTGGGCCGCATCGCTGAGCTTCGCCGGCCAGTTCCTCTACATCGGCGCCGCGCCGATCTTCGTGATGGACCTGCTCGGCAAGGGCGAGCAGGACTTCTGGATCTTCTTCGTGCCGATGATCTCGGGGGTCGTGCTCGGTTCGTGGATCAGTTCGCGAACGAGTGGCCACGTCACGATCAACCGATTGGTCAGTGCCGCAATGGCATTCGCGTTGTTCGGCGCACTCGTGAACCTGGCGTTCGCGGTCATCCCGGCGACCCAGGGTCTGCCCCACGCGGTCATCGGCCCGGCCCTGATCGCAGTGGGAACCGGCGCGTCCTACCCGGCACTGCAACTGACCCTGCTCGACATGTTTCCCGGCAGCCGCGGGGCAACGGTGTCCCTGTTCACCTTCTTCACCCTGGTGCTGAACGGCTCCATGGCGGGGTTCGTCGCACCACACGTCACGGGCTCGTTCGCGCAGATGGCCCTCATGGCGCTCGCTCTGGAGATCGTCGCGGTCCTGTTCTGGATGAGCCACCTGCGCCACAGGCCGGGTGCGGGAGGTAAGCTGATGCGCCCCAAGGTGCATCCCGTTCCGACTCCGTCGGGCCAGTGAGCAGCTACCTGACTATCTCCTCGCGCACCGACCTGGTGGCGGAGATCGAGATCAAGCGCTCCCGCTTCCTCGCGGTGGTCCGCCGGGTGGGCGACGAGGACGCCGCCCGCGCATTGGTGGCCGACCTGCGCAAGCAGCACCACGACGCCCGACATCACTGCAGCGCATTCATCCTCGGGCCGACACCCTCGATCGAGCGGTCGAACGACGACGGCGAGCCTGCCGGTACTGCGGGTGGCCCGATGCTCGACGTGCTGCGTGGACGCGAACTCAGCGACGTCGCAGCGGTTGTCGTCCGGTGGTTCGGCGGCACGCTGCTCGGAGCCGGCGGTCTCGTCCGCGCGTACGGCGATGCGGTCGCGGCGGCGCTCGACGGTGCACCGCTCGTCCGGCGGGCTCAGGACGACCTTTTCGACCTGTCGGTCTCCCATGCGGACGCCGGCAAGGTCGAGTCGGATCTGCGGGCCCGGGGCGTCGGTGTGCTCGGAGTCGACTACCTCGACCGGGCGTTGCTGCACCTGGCCGGAGACCTCGACGACCTGGCTCCCGCGGTCGCCGAGATCACCTCGGGCGCAGGCATATTGCAACCGGCCGGCACACGTTGGGTGGACCGCCCGACGTGACAGGCACTCAGCTGCCGGCGTCGGTGACACCCTCGTAGAGTCCGACATCGTTGCCGTCGGGGTCACGGAAGATCGCCCACCAACTCGTCTCGGAGATGGGGTTCTTCTCCATCACGACCTCGCCGCCGGTCTCCTTCACCTTCGCGAGGGTCTGCTCGATCGAGTCGACCTCGACGTACGAGCGCGGCTGGCTGAAACCGTCACTGCGAGGCGCGAGGCCGCCGCCGCTGATCTTGTTGGGTGCCTGCCACATCGGGTAGCCCTCGTAGCCGGGCACTTCCGCGATCTGCCAGCCGAAGAGGTTGCCGTAGAACTCCGAGGCCTTCTTCGTGTCGGCCACCGGGATGTCGATGTGCGTGATGTCGCCGTGGGGCATGTCGGATCCCTCCGCTGAATGGACGCGCCGGTCGGCGCACGCCCAAGTCTGCCGGAATAGTGGTACGCCCTCCTTGCTGCGCCCGCTCTCATCATCGGTTCGTCGGTGATGCTGTTGTCCGGCGCGGACGCAGACGGTCAGGGCGGGAGCGTCCGGAACGCCCGGACGGTGCCGGTGGAGTTCGCGTTCGGCTGCCCGTTCTCGATCTACCTGTGCGCGTGTGCCCTGCGCGCACTGCTTCACCAGGACCGTCCGCTACACCCGTAGTCGATGAAGGCGGTCGCACCAACGGCCGCTGCACGGCCGGTCTACGGTGCTTCGGTGTCCACCTCGCTGCGCCTGACCGATCCCGCCGGACGACGGCTGCTCGCGACCGCTGTGACTGGTTCCGGGCTCGTGTTCCTCGACGGCACGGTCGCCAATGTCGCGCTCCCGCGGATCGGCACCGAGCTCGACGCCGAACTCGCCGGACTGCAGTGGGTGGTCAACGGCTACACGCTGGCGCTCGCCTCGCTCATCCTGGTCGGCGGGTCGCTGGGTGACCGACTCGGACGCAAACGTGTCTTCGGCTGGGGCACAGTCGGATTCGCGCTGGCGTCCGTCCTGGTGGCTGTTGCGCCGACGATCGAACCGCTGGTTGCCGCGCGCGTACTCCAAGGCGTGGCCGCAGCGCTTCTGACGCCCGGGAGTCTGGCGCTGCTGCAAGCCGGCTTCCATCCGGACGATCGGATGAAGGCCATCGGCGCCTGGACCGGGATGCTCGGCGTCGCCACCGCGGGCGGTCCGGTGCTCGGTGGCTGGCTGGTCGGGATCGACTGGCGCATCGCCTTCTGGATCAACCTGCCGATCGCGGCGCTCGTGCTCTGGCTGCTACGTACTGCTCCGGAATCCAGGGACGCCGAAGCCGCGGGCCGGTACGACGTCGCCGGTCTGCTGCTGGCACCGATCGCGCTCGCCGGAATCACCTGGGCGCTGACGGCATGGCCGGGGCAGGGCGCTCCCGCCGCAGCGGTGGTGGGTGTGGTCGCGGGGGTCGCGTTCGTGGTGGCGCAGCGGCACGCGTCCCACCCGATGACGCCGCCGAAGTTGTTCGCCAGTCGGGTGTTCACGGTGATCAACCTCGTCACGTTGTTCGTCTACGCGGCGCTCGCGGGAAGCATGTTCTTCCTCGCCGTCTACCTGCAGGTGACCGCCGGGTGGACGCCGCTCGAAGCCGGGGCCGCGACCGTTCCGGTGTCGGTCGTGATGCTGTTCCTCGCCTCCTGGTTCGGCGGGTACGCCACCAGGCACGGAGCTCGGACGCCGATGGTCGCCGGCGCCCTGGTGCTCGCCGCCGGACTCGCACTGCTCGCCCTCGCCCCCGACCGACCGAACTTTCTGCTGCACATCCTCCCCGGCGTCCTGCTGCAGGGCTTCGGACTGTCGATGTTGGTCGCGCCACTCACCGGCACGGTGCTCGCCGCCGTTCCCGACAGCCGGTCCGGGGTCGCGTCCGGCATCAACAACGCGGTCTCGCGGACCGCGGGGCTCCTCGCGATCGCGGCGCTGCCACTCCTGGTCGGACTGTCCGGGGACGATTACCGCATCCCGCACCAGGTGGCGGACGCCTACCGCGCGTCGATGTGGTGGTGCGCCGGGTGGGTGCTCGTCGGCGCTGCACTGACGTTCGTCGGCTTGCGTCCGGACAGGCAGCGCCGATGACGGATCCCGGCCGCTGTTGCGACCGGGATCCTTTACTACGGGTGTAGTCAGCAGTCACTGTCGGGCGCGTAGGCGAACCAACCTGCACCGCCCGGCTCTCCACCGAACCGTGCACGACCGTCGAGGTTCTGGACGCCGGGGAAGTGCTCCTCCTGGACCTCGTCGTCGGAGTCGCGGATGTGCTCGTCACCGGCTCCGAGCAACGCACGGGTGACACCCTGGGAGGAGTCGAGCAGATCCGCCAGCGCGGATCGGACGTCGTCGGCAGAGACGGACGGCAAGGACGAATCCCGCTGTGCTGCAGTCAGAACACTGCGGCGAACGAGCTCCTTCAGGAAAGAAGCGGTGACGCCCTCGGTCGCTTCGCTGACCTCGTCCGCAAGTTTCGTCGTCACTTCCAGCGGTGCGTTCGCGGCATACAGGCGGAACAGTTGGGCGCGGGCCTGCGCGTCCGGACGGTCGATGTGCACCGCCACGTCGATACGTCCGGGACGCGCGACAAGCGCTTCTTCGAGAACTTCCACGCGGTTGGTCGTGAGCAGGAACATCAGGTCGCTGTCCGCGGCGGCGCCGTCCATCGCGTCGAGGAGTTCGAACAGGATGGGATTGTCGCCCGAGCCGAACGAGCGGTCCCTCGCGACCAGGTCGACGTCCTCGAGGACGACGACCGCCGGGGCGAGTTTGCGGGCCATTTCCGTCGCCGGGCCGATCCCGTGCAGTGCCGCACCCTGCAGCAACAACCGCGTGTACCGGGGCAGCCGGCCGAGCAGGTAGCGGACGGTGTGCGTCTTGCCGGTGCCGGGCGGGCCGTACAGCAGGATGCCGCGCTTGAGGTGTTGGCCGGCCCGGCGCAGCGCCGCACTGTGTGCTGCCACGTCGAGAGCCTGACCCTCGATCCGGCTCAGGATGTCGTCCGGGAGGATCAGTTGCTCACGGTCCATCGGTGTCGGGTCGAGGAAGCCCAACCGGATTCCGCCCATCGGCTGGGCGTGTGCTTGCACCAGCTGTCCGCGGTAGACGTTCAGTTCGTCGCGCAGGGCGTCGAGGGACGCGAACACGGCCTGCGCCTTCGCGACCGAAAGTCCCGCGATCTCCAGTTCGAGCACCGGCTCGTGCTCACCGGTCGTCACGAACAGTGCGTAATCGCCGTCGGCGTCGCTCACGAGCAGCAACGCCCGGGTGAAACACGCCCGGGTGCTCGAAGGGCCGTCCGGCAGGTCGGTCATCGCCGGGGCCACGAGTTGAACCGGTGAACCGGTACCGGTGATGAGACCGGTGAGGTCTGCCGACCCGTGGTGCTTCGGCACGAAGATGCCGTGCACGTCGACCGTTCGTCCGTCCTGCCTCATCCACGCGTCCAACGCGACCTGCAGATTGACCTGCTCCATGAGCGGCAGATTGCGGCTGACGACCGACTGCGCGGCGCCGTCGCCGAGGCGCTGTTGCAGCATTCGTTGGATCTCGGTACGCGACTCGGTGGCGGCTCCGTTCTGGTGGACCCATTTCATGAATCGGTTTGCGTTCGTTGCCAGTTCGCGCATCGCGCGATCGTTGTCCCCCGTCATGGAAACACACTAGTGAGCGGCTCGGGTTCCTGCCGAGCAGTTTCGGCGACGGGTATGGAACGGGGGACGGGACCGTCCGGTCCCGTCCCCCGTCATCGACGAATGCTCAGGCGTAGCTGGTGGTCTGCTCGCCGGTGGCGATCGGGGCGGTGATGAGTTCTTCGGGAATGCCCATGCCGTCGACGAGGGTGTGCACGTGCGGACGCAGCTCCTTGCACAGGTCGTTGACCGCGGAGGTCACCGCGCGCGATCGGACGGTGTTGAGGCGTCCGTGCTCGAGGAACCATGCCTTGTCGTCCTCGATCGAGGACAGGGCGTAGAGCGAGAGCACCTGGGCCATGAGGTCCTTCGCCTCGCCGTCGGGCATCTGCTCCATCGACTCCAGCGCGTCCTCGAGGATGCACCGGTCGATGTGCGCGCGGGCTGCGAACAGCACGTGGTCCTGGGCGTCGTTGAACAGCTCGAAACCGTTCTCCTTGTTCGCTCGGCGCAGCCGCTTGCCGACGGTCTCGAGCGCGTGGTCGGCGCGCTGCTCGAACATCGACAGGTGCCAGCCGGAGTCGTCCATCGCGGACTCGTGACCCCGACCCTTGGCGATGTCACGCAGGCGCTGGATGCCGGCGCGGCCGGCGGTGCGCTCGACGAGGCCCTCGGCGACCTGCTTGGTGACCAGACCGGCGAGCTCGGCCATCGCGAGGTCGCCGAACATCTCCTTGTACTCGGTCAGCAGACCCTTGGCGACCAACTGCAGCAGGACGGTGTTGTCGCCCTCGAAGGTCGCGAAGACGTCCACGTCGGCCCGGGCCTGGGTGAGCTGGTTCTCGGAGATGAAACCGGCGCCACCACAGGCTTCGCGCGCCGCCTGCAGCGCGTCGACCGCGTGCCAGGTGCTGATCGCCTTGAGGCCGGCCGCGCGGGTTTCCAGCTCGCGGATCTCTTCCTTCACCGGCGCATCACCGTCGGCGCGGGTGTCACCGTGCAGTTCCTGCAGCGACTCGGTGATCGCGTTCTGCGCGAAGCTCAACGCGTACGCCTTGGCCAGGCGCGGGAACAGCTTGCGCTGGTGGGCCAGGTAGTCCAGGACGACGATCTCCTGGTCGTGGCCCGGCGCCTCGAACTGGCGGCGTCGTGCGCCGTACCGCAGCGCGATCGCCAAGCCCTTCTTCGCGGCGCTCGCGGCCCCGCCACCCACGCAGATGCGTCCGCGAACCAGGGTGCCGATCGTGGTGAAGAAGCGGGCATTCTCGTTCTCGATGTCGGACTGGTAGTTGCCCTCGTCGTCGATGTCGGCGAACTTGTTGAGCAGCGCCGAGCGGGGGATGCGGACGTTGTCGAACGCGAACGTGCCGTTGTCGACTCCGGGTAGGCCGCCCTTGACACCGTTGTCCTCGATCGTGACGCCGTCGACGACCTTGCCGGATTCGTCACGCACGTCCATCAGCACGGCATGGACGCCGTGCCCGACGAACTCATTGTTTGCGGGAGCGTCTGCGGGAGTGAGCAGTTGACCGAAGACGACAGCCATCCGGGCGTCCTTGGCGGCGTTGCCGATGTAGGTCTTGACCGAACTCGGGGTGGGGGAGTTGACGACGAGCTCGTTCGTCTCGGGGTCGAAGGTGATCGTGGTCTCCAGGCGCTGGACGTTGGAGCCGTGGCCGATCTCGGTCATCGCGAACGAGCCGAGGATCTTTGCGTCCATGATGTCGGTGAGCACCTCGTCGTGGTGGCGCTCGGTGCCCAGGCGCGACACCGCGCCGCCGAACAGGCCGAACTGGACGCCGAGTTTCACCAGCAACGACAGGTCGCCGTAACCCTGCATCTCGAACAGTGCGCACGATGCGCCGTAGTCGTAGGTGCCGCCGTACGCCTCCGGGAAGCCCACCCGGCCATGGCCCAGCGACGCCAACCGAACCAGCTGACTGGTCACCCGATCACGCTGAGCCTCAATGGATTCCCCGGGCGTGCCGAGCAGCATGTCGGGTTCGATCTGGTCGCGGAAGTCCTGCCGGACCTGCTGCCACGGACCGTCGAGGGCCTTGCGCAGTTCGAGTGCGATCGGGTCGTTCATGAAAGTGCTCCGTTCATTTCGAGGAGTCTCAGAGGGAAGACTTGGGGGCGGTGTCTTGCGGGGAGCCGAGGACGCCGGCAAGTCCGACGGACGCGAATTCGGCGAGGTGCTGGACGACGTCCGCCCGAGGGGGACGATCGGGGTCGGCGAGCCAGCGGTCAGCTGCTTCCCGCACGTAGCCGACAAGGGCGTGACCCCAGGTCGCGGCGGGGGCCGGGTCGCGATCAGCCGCGATCAATGCGGCGGAGAAGATCTCTGACAGGCGGCCCGCGATGGCGTCGGTCAGGCCGGCGACGGGGTCGGAGTCGGCGTCCAGATCGACCAGCGGACGCCGGACGACGAAGCGGTAGAGCTCCGGGTCGCTCTCGACGAGTGAGAGATAGCTGTCGATCACTGCGACGAGCACGGCATGTGGGTCACTGCTGCGCAGGGACGCCGGATCGTCGAGGTCGACACCGGTCGAGATGGCCTTGTCGAAGTCGTTGAGGATCAGCGAGTCGACCGCTTCGACGACGGCGAGATAGAGCCCGAGCCGGTCGCCCAGGTGGCGGTAGATGACGGTCTTGGAGGTGCCGGCGGTCGCTGCGATCTCGTCCATGCCCACGGTCGCACCGTGCTTGCGGATCGCTTTGATCGCCGATTCGACCAATTGACGACGCCGCTGGACGCGGTGCGTGGTCCAGCGGGTGTCGCGGCCGTCGAGGCGCTCGGTGTGCGAACTCATGATGCTTCGACAGTATCCGAAACTCGGCGTACCTGCTACTGTCGGTATCGGTAAATTTAGGCGAGTTCGACACTCGCCTCCTCGATCGAACCACGGGAGAGTCCTCCATGAGCCTCACCGCAGGCCCGCGTGACGTTTTCGTCCTCGGCGGCAACCGCATTCCGTTCGCCCGCTCGGGCGGCAAGTACCTGAAGGCCTCCAACCAGGACATGCTGACCGCCGTCATCGACGGCCTTGTCGCACGTTTCGGCCTGGGTGGCGAGCGCCTCGGTGAGGTCGCTGCCGGCGCCGTCATCAAGCACTCGCGCGACTTCAACCTGACCCGCGAGTGCGTGCTCGGTTCGCACCTCGACCCGACCACCCCTGCGTACGACGTCCAGCAGGCGTGCGGCACCGGTCTCCAGGCAGTTGTGTTGGTGGCCAACAAGATTGCGCTCGGTCAGATCGACTCCGGCATCGCCGGTGGTACCGACACCACCTCCGACGCACCGCTCGCGCTGAACGACAACCTGCGCAAGACGCTGATGAAGGCCAACTACGCCAAGACCCCGCAGCAGCGCATCCAGGCGCTGCTCAAGGTGCGCCCCAACCAGCTGACTCCGGAGCAGCCGAAGAACGGTGAGCCGCGTACCGGTCTGTCGATGGGTGACCACATGGCGATCACCGCCAAGGAGTGGGGCATCAGCCGCGAGGCGCAGGACGAACTGACGGTCAAGAGCCACCAGAACCTCGCCGCCGCCTACGACCGCGGGTTCTTCGACGACCTGGTCACCCCCTACCTCGGCGTCACTCGCGACAACAACCTGCGTCCGGACTCCTCGGTCGAGAAGCTCGCCACCCTCAAGCCGGTGTTCGGCAAGGGCGAGGGGGCCACCATGACCGCCGGTAACTCCACCCCTCTCACCGACGGTGCGTCCGCGGTGCTGCTGGGTTCGAAGGACTGGGCGGCCGAGCACAAGCTCACGCCGCTGGCGCGGTTCGTCGACGCAGAGACCGCTGCGGTCGACTACGTGCACGGCAACGAGGGTCTGCTGATGGCTCCGCCGTACGCCATCGCGCGACTGCTCGAGCGCAACAACCTCGCCCTTCAGGACTTCGACTTCTACGAGATCCACGAGGCGTTCGCGTCCACCGTGCTGTGCCACCTGGCCGCCATGGAGGACCCGGAGTTCTGCAAGAACAAGCTCGGTCTCGACACCCCGCTGGGTTCGATCGACCGCAGCAAGCTCAATGTCAACGGTTCGTCGCTCGCGGCCGGCCACCCCTTCGCCGCCACCGGCGGACGCATCGTCGCCTCGCTGGCGAAGATGCTGCACGAGAAGGGGGAGGGCCGCGGCCTGATCTCCATCTGCGCTGCCGGTGGCCAGGGCGTCGTCGCGATTCTGGAGGCTGCCAAGTGAGCGGTATCGACGGTTACACCAAGTTCGTGAACGGCGGGTTCGGCAAGAAGATCGCCGGCACCGTGGGCCTACCGCAGCCGACCGTGTTGCGCCGCTACGCGGTCGGGCAGCAACTGATCGAGGGCCCGGCCGCGATCGCCGGCATCGGCGATGCTCCGGCGCTCGACGCCGTCCGCTCCGTCCTTTCGGATGCGGGTGCGAATGTCCTTGATGCGCAGTCCGACTCGGAGTACAACGAGAAGCTGTCGGCGGTCGTGTTCGACGCCACCGCGGCCCGCACGCTCGACCAGCTCCAGCAGCTGCGTGCCACCGTCGGACCGGCGATGAAGAAGCTCGGCAAGAACGGTCGCATTGTCGTCCTGTCCGCCGTGCCCGCCGAGGAGACCGACGTCGAAGCAGCGGCCACTCAGCAGGCGCTCGAAGGCATCACCCGCAGCCTGGGCAAGGAGATGCGGGCCGGCGGCACCGCCAACCTCCTGCGCATCAGCCAGGACGCGCCCGACGAAGCTCTGGAGGGGCCGCTGCGGTTCTTCCTGTCCAGCCGTTCGGCCTATGTGTCCGGTCAGCCCGTCACGATCGGCGCCGGCGACGTGCCCACGATCGCTGATGTCCACGTCCCGCTCAAGGGTGAGGTCGCGGTGATCACCGGCGCTGCTCGCGGTATCGGCGCGGAGATCGCCAAGGTCTTCGCTCGTGCGGGCGCGAAGGTGATCGCGGTCGACATCCCGGCCGCGGGCGATTCGCTTGCGAAGGTCGCCAACTCCATCGGTGCGGTTGCGCTCCAACTCGACATCACCGCTCCGGATGCCGGTGAGCGCATCGCCAAGGCCGTGGCTCAGCACGCCGACAAACTGGACGTCATCGTCCACAACGCCGGCATCACCCGCGACAAGTTGTTCGTCAACACTGACGAAAACCGTTGGGGCTCAGTGCTGGACGTCAACCTGCAGTCGCAGTTCCGGATGAACAGGGTGCTGCTCGACGCCTCCGTCCAGGGTGGGCTCAAGGACGGCGGCCGCATCGTCTCCGTCGCATCCATCAGTGGCATCGGCGGCAACCGCGGCCAGTCGAACTACGCCGCGTCGAAGGCCGGTGTCATCGGAATGGTGCGCCAACTCGCCAAGGAGCTCGAGGGACGCAACATCACCGTCAATGCCGTCGCCCCAGGCTTCATCGAGACCGAGATGACCGCGAAGATCCCGATGGGGACCCGCGAGGTCGGCCGACGCCTCAACTCCCTGCTCCAGGGTGGCCAACCCGTCGACGTGGGCGAGGCCATCGCCTTCTTCGCCGAGTCCGCATCCGCCGGTGTCACCGGTCAGGTGCTGCGGGTCTGCGGCCAGTCCCAGCTGGGAGCATGAGTCCATGACGCGCACCATCGAGCTCGACGCCACGCCGACCCTCGGGCCGGTGCTGGCGAAGGCCGCGGCCACCGGGTTCGCCCGCAAGGGCCGCACGCTGCCTGACGTCCGCGTCGTCCAGCGCGGGGTGAAGGTCGACCAGGGCGCGCTCGCCGCCTACGACCAGGTGTGCGGCTTCCCGGTCACACACCTGCTGCCGGCGACCTACCTGCACGTGCTGGTGTTCCCGCTGCAGGTCACGCTCATGGCGGACAAGGAGTTCCCCTTCCCGCTGATGGGCAGCGTGCACCTGTCCAACACGATCACCCAGCACCGTCGGGTCGGAGCCCTCGAGGTGCTCGACCTGGAGGTGGGCATCGAGAACCTCCGCCCACACTTCCGCGGCGCGCAGGCCGACCTCGTGTCCACGATCATAGTGGGGGACGAGGTCGTCTGGGCCGAGACGTCCACCTACCTGTTCCGCGGGCAGAAAGTTCCGGGCGAGGTGCCGTCGAAGTCGGACGAGCCGGAGCCGGCCGACGGAGCGGGCGTCACCTGGGCGCTGACTGCCGACCTGGGACGCCGCTACGCCGCCGTCTCCGGTGACGTGAACCCGATCCACATGCACCCGTTGGCCGCGAAGGCGTTGGGCTTCCCGACGACCATCGTCCACGGCATGTGGAGCAAGTCGAAGATGCTCGCCGCCGTCGAGAACCGGCTGCCGGAGAAGTACACCGTCAGCGTCGAGTTCAAGAAGCCGGTGCTCATCCCCGGCAAGGTCCGTTTCATCGCGGACGAGGCCGAGAACGGCTGGGATCTGGTGCTTCGCGCGGCCCGCAAGGACACCGTGCACGCCGTCGGATCAGTGGTCGTGGAACACATCGGGGAGCACGGGCCCGACTCGATTTCGTGAATCGAAGAGGTGTCCGGTAACCTCTTCGCTGCGCTACCGAACGGTTCGAAACGCAAGGTTTCGACGGTCGGTGGAGGCAGGCCCCTATAGCTCAGTCGGTAGAGCGTCTCCATGGTAAGGAGAAGGTCAACGGTTCGATTCCGTTTGGGGGCTCTGGTCCACGTCAGGGCCTGGAATGATTTTCAGGCGAGACGTGTTCCCCAAGGCGGGGTAGCTCAGCTGGTTAGAGCGCACGACTCATAATCGTGAGGTCGCGGGATCGAGCCCCGCTCCCGCTACCAATCCCAAGTAGTACCCACATTCATCGTTTCGAGAGCAGGTTGCCCCGTGGCTAGCAAGAGCGCAGACATCCGTCCCAAGATCACCTTGGCGTGCGTGGATTGCAAGGAGCGCAACTACATCACCAAGAAGAACCGCCGCAACAACCCCGACCGGGTCGAGCTGGCCAAGTTCTGCCCGCGCTGCGGCAAGCACACCGCGCACCGCGAGACGCGCTGATTGCATCCGCGGCTCCTTCGCAGTTCGAGACCCCCTGGCGCTTGCGCCCGGGGGTTTCGTGCGCTCTGGCGGGGTCGGACGCGGTGACCGCACCCTGTTTCGCGTGTCACAGGTGCGCGTCCACGAAGATACCTGTACTATCGGCGCCGGGGGGGGGGGGGTTGTGACTTACCGCAAACCCTCGTGTTAGTGGGCCCGCTCGGGGCTTGCTGGCACTGCTCGGCCACGGTGACTTCGGCTTCGGCCGGCGTACCCGAATCACCGCGCGGAAACTTCGGGAAAGTTCAGGGGATAACAACATGGCTGACACTCGTACACCCGGTCGCTCCATCTCACGACGCACGCTCGCCAAGGGGGCCGGGTGGAGCGTCCCGACCGTTGCCCTCGCGTCCGCTGCGCCGGCGCTGGCCAGCTCCCTCCAGACGCCGCCGACGGTCACTGTCGGTGACGCCTGCAAGTATCCGGGTAACAGCTGCGACGGGTACAGCAAGGCGTACCGCGTCTACATGAGCATCTGTAATCCGTCGCCGGTCGATATCTGGATCTACGAGATTGCTTCGTCGATCCAAGGTACGACCTTGCAGTTCCTGAACACCGAACCCGCGCTGCCGGTGAAGGTCCCGGCGAACAACGGGTGCGTCACCCTTGTGTACCGAGCCGGTGACAGCAATAGTGCCAACCGAAAGAACTTCACCCTCAACGTCGTCGTGTCGTGGTCGCACAACGCGAACCCGGCCAACGACCCGTACACTCACCAGCCGGTCACCGTGAGCAAGATCTACCTGAAGACTCCTCCCGGCTGTTGTGGAACCGACGCCTCGACCTCGGCGGCACCCGCAGCCAAGTCATCCACGAGTTCCTCCACTGGATCAATCTCGGCTTCGTCGTCGACCGCGGCACCGGCTCCGTCGTCCTCGAGCGCACCGGCCTCGACCCAGGCGCCCGCTCCGACCTCGAAGTCGGCGGCCCCGGCGTCCGAGGCACCGACGAGCACCGACGCCCCGTCGGGCTCCTGATCCACCCCGCACCGAACCGAACACGCACGAAGGGCACCGGCCACGGCCGGTGTCCTTCGGCGTCCGCAGCCATCGGGCGACGGTTGTCGCAGGCGGGGGATAGGGTCGGCACATGCCGGTCAACCCAGAAGTCGAGGGCCGTACCTACCCGAAGATTCCGACGTATGTCGTGTCCCGGGTGAAGGTGGCCGAGTTCGCCGCCGCCGCCGGCGCCAAGGACCCCGTCCACACCGATGTCGAGCACGCCCGTTCGCTCGGCTACTCCGACGTCGTCGCGCCGCCGACCTTCGCGGTCATCGTGGCGCAGCAGGCCGAAGCCGCCGCGATCACCGACCCCGAGGCCGGCATCGATTTCAGCCGATTGGTTCATGGCGAAGAAGGCTTCACCCATCACCGCCCGTTGGTGGCCGGTGACGAGATCACCGCTGCAACGACCGTCGACCGGGTGCGGTCGGCGGGCGGGCACTCGATGGTGACCTTGAAGACCGCGATCACCACGACCGAGGGTGACCCCGTCTGCGACGTGAACTGTGTCGTCGTGATTCGAGGTGAAGCGTGATGCCGCAGATTTCCGAACTCGCCGTCGGCGACTCGATAGGCAGCACCGAGATCGCCGTCGACCGCGCGACCTTCGTCCGTTACGCCGGCGCGTCCGGTGACTTCAACCCGATCCACTGGGACGAGAAGTTCGCGACCTCGGTCGGCCTGCCGAGCGTGATCGGCCACGGCATGTGGACGATGGGCGCCGCGGTCTCGCTGGTCGGCGAATGGGTGGGCGACCCGGGACGAGTCGTCGAGTACGGAGTGCGCTTCAGCGCACCGGTCGTCGTCGAGTACGACTCGGCCACCCCGCTCGCGGTGACCGGCACGATCAAGAAGATCGACGGCGACCGCGTCACGGTCGAACTCACTGCCACCCAGGGCGGGACGAAGGTGCTCAGCCGCGCGCTGGCCACCGTCGACCTGAGCGAGCGCTGATGCAGGAGGCACACGACGTCGCGCTCGCGACGCTCACCACCATGCGCGTCGGTGGGCCGGCGCGCCGGCTGGTCACTGCGGAATCCATCGACGACATCGTCGATGCCGTGCGTGAGGTCGACGACGCCGACGAACCCCTCCTCATCGTCTCGGGGGGCTCGAACCTCGTGATCAGCGACGACGGTTTCGCCGGCACGGTCGTCCACATCGCCAACAGCGGTATCCAGGTCGAGTCGAGCGACTCCTGTGGGGGCGCGATGGTGCGGGTCGCAGCGGGGGAGAACTGGGACGAGTTCGTCGCGCGTGCGTGCGCCGAGGGCTGGTCGGGCATCGAAGCGCTCTCCGGCATTCCCGGTCTGGCCGGCGCGACGCCGGTGCAGAACGTCGGCGCGTACGGACAAGAGGTCGCGCAGACGATCGCCCAGGTGCGCACTTTCGACCGCGACACCCAGCAGATCCGCACCTTCACCAACCAGCGCTGCGACTTCACCTACCGGCACTCTGTCTTCAAGCAGACCGGACGCTTCGTCGTCCTCGACGTGCTCTTCCAGTTGACGGTTGCCGACCTGTCGCAGCCGGTCGCGTACGCCGACCTGGCCGCCCAGCTCGGGGTCGACCAGGGCACTCGGGTGTCGCTTGCCGATGCACGCGAGGCCGTGCTGGCCCAGCGCCGCAAGCGCGGCATGGTGCTGGACACGTCCGATCACGACACCTGGTCCTGCGGTTCGTTCTTCACCAACCCGATCCTGTCCCTGAAACGGTTCGCGGAGCTTGAGAAGCGTGCCGCAGAGCGGCTCGGTGCCGACGGCCCGAAGCCGCCGCAGTTCCCGGCCCCCGACGGCATGGTCAAGACGAGCGCGGCATGGCTGATCGATAAGGGCGGTTTCGGCAAGGGCTTCGGGATGCCCGGCCCCGCTGCGCTGTCGACCAAGCACACGCTCGCGGTGACCAACCGCGGGAAGGCGACTGCTCACGACGTCGCCGAGTTGGCACGCACGGTGCGCGACGGCGTCCGGGACGCGTTCGGCGTGGAACTGGTCAACGAACCCGTCTTCATCGGCCACGACCTCTGACTCGAGAGTCCGCAGAACTCGCGCGTCAACTCGGCCACCTTGCGGACATTCAGGAGCGGGTGTCCGCAGAACGTGCGGGTCAGCGTGTCAGTTCTGCGGGCGTTCGGTGAGCCAGGCGTCGACCTCGGCGAACATCTCGCGCTTGCTGTCGTCCGGTGCGAGTGATGCGCGGATCGAGTGCCGGGCGAGTTCGGCGAGTTCCTCGTCACTGAAGCCGTGCACCGTCCGAGCCGTCTCGTACTGCGCGGCGAGCCGGTTGTCGAACAGCAGTGGGTCGTCGGCTCCGAGCGCGATGGTCGCGCCCGCGTCGAACAATTGGCGAAGTGGCACGTCCTCGGGGCAGGAGTAGACGCCGAGGGCGAGGTTCGATCCCGGGCACACCTCGAGTGCGATGTCGTTGTCGAGCACCCGCTCCAGCACCACGTCCGACTCCGCTACCCGGACGCCGTGACCCAACCGCTGCGGGCCGAGTGAGTCGATGGTCTCGCTGATCGCCTGCGGTCCGAGAAGCTCGCCCGAATGGGGTACGGACGCCAAGCCGCCGGCATGGGCGATGCGGAACGCCGGGGCGAAGTCCTCGGTGTTGCCGCGGCGCTCGTCGTTGGAAAGACCGAATGCCAGGACGTCGCCGGCGTGCTGCACGGCCAGGCGGGCAAGGGTCCGGGCGTCGTAGGGGTGCTTGATGCGGGACGCGGCCACCAGCACTCCGACGCCGATCCCGAGATCGCTCGAGGCGGCCTTGGCCTCGTCGATCACGATCTCGAGCATCGGCGTGATGCCACCGACGAATCCGGCGTACGAGGTCGGGTCGACCTGGATCTCCAACCACTTCGAGCCCTCGACAGCGTCGTCCTGCGCAGCCTCCCGGACGATGCGTCGCATGTCCTGCTCGTCGCGAACGCACGCGCGGGCGGCGTCGTACAGTCGCTGGAACCGGAACCAGCCGCGTTCGTCCACCCCGGACAGCTGAGGCGGGTAGTCATGGGTGAGTGCGTTCGGCAGCCGCAGACCGTGCTTGTCGGCCATCTCGCGCACCGTCTCGATGCGCATCGAGCCGGTGAAATGCAGGTGCAGATGCGCCTTCGGCAACGTGAGCAGCGAGCGTCCGCGAGTGGTGTCGTCCGTCGTCGCATCCTTCGTTGCAGCCATGGCGGAACGCTAGTGGTCGAGCCGGGTTGGCTTCCGTAGCGGGGTCTGACGTAGACTCGTTCTTCGGTTGACTGTCAGCCACGCTCAGTCGTGTCCGCAGGCGGCCACCCGGTCAGGATTTCCAACGTCCCGACCACAGGGCACTAGCTCAATTGGTAGAGCACCGGTCTCCAAAACCGGGGGTTGGGGGTTCGAGTCCCTCGTGCCCTGCGCATACGTGATCGATCAGGAGAGAGGCGACACCGTGGCCGACACGAGCACCGCGAGCGCTCGCGACACGGAGCAGTCCTCCAAGGGATTCTTCGGTCGGATTCTGCTGTACATCCGGCAGGTCATCGCCGAGATCCGCAAGGTGGTCCGTCCCACCCGCGACGAACTCACCCAGTACACCATCGTGGTACTGGCTTTCATCGTGTTCATCATGTTGTTCGTCCTCGGCCTCGACTGGGTCTTCAGCCGTGCCGTGTCGTTCGTCTTCGGCACCAGCTGACCCGCCGCGACGTCCGCACCGACGCAAACGAAAACGAATCAAGGAAGCAGGTCCATGACTGAGCAGCACAGCCCTGACGTCGACGCACAGGAGACGGCCGAGTCCGTCGAACTGCCCGACGCTGCCCAGGACGTGACCTCGCCGGCACCGGGTGCCGACGCCGACGACGACCTGCGCGTGGCCGATGCCGAGGACGAGGGCATGCCCGCGTACGCCGACGACGTCGACGGCGAGGGCACCCAGGTCGACGCAGAGGCCGAGGACGCTGCCGTCGAGGCTGCCGATGTCGCGGATGCCGAGTCCGAGACTTCCGAGGACGAAGGCGCGGCCGAGGCTACGAAGCCGGCCGTCGACCCGCGCGAGGAGTACATGCGCGAACTGCGTTCGCAGTTCGGCGACTGGTACGTCATCCACTCGTACGCCGGTTACGAGAAGAAGGTCAAGGCGAACCTGGAGAACCGCATTCAGAACCTCTCGATGGAGGACTACATCTTCCAGATCGAGGTTCCGATGGAGGACTTCACCGAGATCAAGAACGGCCAGAAGAAGATGGGCACCCGTGTCCGGATGCCCGGATACGTGCTAGTGCGTATGGACCTCACCGACGAGAGCTGGGGCGCGGTGCGCCACACCCCAGGTGTCACCGGGTTCGTCGGCAACGCGCACGCGCCGTCGCCGCTGAACCTCGACGAGGTCGTGACGATGCTGAACCCGACCTTCGAGGAGCCCGAGACGGAGGCCGCCGCAGGTCAGAAGACCGGTGGTGCTGCGAAGAAGGCTGCCACGCCGGCCGAGGTCGACTTCAACGTCGGAGAGTCCGTCACCGTCATGGAAGGTCCCTTCGAGACGCTTCCGGCGACGATCTCCGAAATCAACACCGACACCCAGAAGCTCAAGGTGTTGGTCTCAATCTTCGGCCGCGAAACGCCGGTCGAGCTGGGCTTCAACCAGGTCGCCAAGATCTGAGTCGTCGCTCAACCCCTTGCCCGGGCCTCGGGTGAGGACATGCAACCGGGTCATCGCCCACGGCGTAGGCCCACACTGAAAAGAAAGAGGAAGCTACATGCCTCCCAAGAAGAAGGTCTCCGGCTTCATCAAGCTGCAGATCCAGGCCGGTGCGGCCACCCCGGCTCCGCCCGTCGGCCCGGCCCTCGGTCAGCACGGCGTCAACATCATGGAGTTCGTCAAGGCCTACAACGCCGCGACCGAATCCCAGCGTGGCAACGTCATCCCGGTCGAGATCACGGTCTACGAAGATCGCTCGTTCACCTTCATCACCAAGACCCCGCCCGCCGCTGAGCTGATCAAGAAGGCTGCCGGCGTCGCCAAGGGTTCGGGTGAGCCGCACAAGACCAAGGTCGCCAAGCTGTCCAAGGACCAGGTGCGCGCCATCGCCGAGCAGAAGATGCAGGACCTCAACGCCAACGACATCGACATGGCGTCGCGCATCATCGCCGGCACCGCCCGTTCGATGGGTATCGACGTCGAGTCCTGATCGATCAGCAATAACGTTGTGCAGCAACGGGGCTGACGCGATTTCGCGTCAGCCCCGTTCATGCGCGACAATAGACAGGTTGCCTACTGGCAACAGGTGGTTGGGCCGGCGCTGGTCCGCAGAACCACAACTCCCACATCATTCACGAGGAGCACTCATGAAGCGCAGCAAGAACTACCGCGCGTCCGCGGAGAAGATCGGCGAAGGCTCGGTCTACGCGCCGCTGCAGGCCGTCCGTCTGGCCAAGGACTCGGCGAACACCAAGTACGACTCGACCGTCGAGGTCGCGTTCCGCCTCGGTGTCGACCCGCGCAAGGCCGACCAGATGGTCCGCGGCACCGTCAACCTGCCGCACGGCACCGGTAAGACCGCCCGCGTGCTGGTCTTCGCCAACGGTGACAAGGCGGCCGCTGCTGAGGCTGCAGGCGCCGACTTCGTCGGTTCCGACGACCTCATCGAGAAGGTCGCCGGCGGTTGGACCGACTTCGACGCCGTCGTCGCCACCCCCGACCTGATGGGCAAGGTCGGTCGTCTCGGTAAGGTCCTCGGCCCGCGTGGTCTGATGCCGAACCCGAAGACCGGCACCGTCACCATGGACACCGCGAAGGCTGTCAGCGACATCAAGGGCGGAAAGATCGAGTTCCGCGTCGACAAGCACAGCAACCTGCACTTCATCATCGGCAAGGCATCCTTCGACGAGAAGTCACTCGTCGAGAACTACGCCGCCGCGCTGGAGGAGATCCTGCGTCTGAAGCCGGCCTCGTCGAAGGGTCGCTACATCACCAAGGCGACCATGTCGACGACGATGGGCCCCGGTATCCCGCTGGACTTCACCAAGACCCGCAACCTCACCTCCGAGGAAGCCACCTCCGAAGAGGCCTGAGCCTGCTTCGATCGCGCGACGGCCGTCCACCCGCAGGGTGGGCGGCCGTGTCGTTGTGCGGGGTGTGCTGGACATATGACTGAACTGGTGGTGTTGGATAGCGCTGGTATCTTGCGTGGTCGTTGCCACCCGAACGGAGCCGGGCGAGTTCTTCCGCGTCAACATCGCGATGGAGTTCACCGGTGACGGCCCGTGGAAGGACACCGCGCGCATCACCGCGGACGGGCGGACGTGGGAGTCGCACCTCACGCTCACCACGTACGACATCGGTGGCGGAGCGACGGTACTCAGCTTTCGAGGGTTGCCAGCAACCGCTGCAGGCTGGACGCGAGTTGGGTGCGTTCGCGAGCCGGGAGTGCTGCAAGCAAGGCGCGTTCCTGGCAGAGAAGGTCCTCGAAAGCTGCGTCGACGACTTGCCGGCCACGTTGGGTCAGCCGCACCAGGACACCGCGGCGGTCGTTCGGTGCGGGGCGTCGTTCGACGTAACCGCGCCCGGCGAGCCGGTCGACCCGGTTGGTCATCGTGCCGCTGGTGACCAGTGTTTGCTGGCCGAGGGCGCCGGGGGAGAGTTCGTAGGGTTCCCCCACTCGGCGCAGCGCCGACAATACGTCGAACTCCCACGCTTCCAACTGGTGAGTGCTGAAAGCAGACGATCGAGCCTGATCGAGGCGGCGTGCCAGGCGCGTGACGCGGGACAGGACAAGAAGCGGGTCGACGTCCAGATCCGGACGCTCGCGACGCCAGGCGTCGACGATGACATCGACCTCGTCGGTGCGCTGGTTGGCCATGGTGCCACCATACTTGATGTAAAGTATCTTGATATCAAGAGATCTTCGAGGGGAAGCCGATGCGCTGGGACGCTGTGCAGTACGAGAAGTTCGATGATCACCGCACTCGCCCGTTCGCCGATCTGTTGAGTCGGATCCCGCTCGCTGACCCGGGTTCCATTGTCGACCTCGGCTGCGGGAACGGGCTGGCCACATTGTCGATGCTCCTACGCTGGCCGGACGCAAGGATCATCGGGATCGACTCCAGTTCGGACATGCTCGAGCAGGCGCGGGCGCATGACGGGGACGGTCGAGTGTCGTGGCTGAATGCCGATGTTGTGCAATGGGATCCGGATGTGTCTGCCGATCTGATCGTCACCAACGCCACGCTCCAGTGGGTGCCGGATCATGCATCTTTGATCGAGCGTTGGCTTGACGCTGCGTCGCAGGGAGCGGTGTTCGCGATGCAGGTGCCCGGGAACTTTGCTGCTGACTCGCATCGGATCATCCGGGAGGTCGTCTCGTCGCACTCACGAGCGCAGGAGCTGACGCAGCTCCTGCGGCACGACCCGGTACTCGAACCCGAGGAGTATGCGGATCTGCTCTCGACGCGCTGTGGTCACGTGGACGCGTGGGAGACCACCTATGTGCAGATCTTGGATCCCGCTGGAACGCAGGAGAATCCGGTGCTCGAGTGGGTGAAGGGCACGGCGCTGCGTCCGATCCTCGGTGCGCTTCGACCCGACGAGGTCGACCCGTTCCTCGCGAGCCTGGGTGACGAGTTGGCAGTCGCCTACCCGCGTCGCCCGTACGGTGTGCTGTTCCCTTTCCGACGCATCTTCGCGGTCGGCGCGAAAGGCGGTACACGATGACCGTTCTAGGCCTTCATCACCTACAGATCGCTTGCCCCGCAGGGGCGGAGGATCGTCTGCGCGCGTTCTACGGCACCGTGCTGGGTCTGCCCGAGATCCCCAAGCCCCCGATGCTCGCTGCGCGCGGGGGAGTGTGGTTCCAGGTGGGACCACAGGAGTTGCATTGCGGCGTCGAGGACGGCTTCATTCCCGCGCGCAAGGCGCACCCGTGCTTCCTGGTCGACGACCTGGACGCGGTTGCCGCCCGGATCGAAGAGGTCGGCGGCCCAGTGCGGCCGGACACGAACGTCCCGAACGTTCGCCGTTTTCACACCGACGATCCGTGCGGCAATCGGATCGAGATTCAGCAGGTCTGACCTCGTCGGATACCCTGGACGCCGCGCCCGCTAGGGCGCATTCCCCGGTTGCTCTGCTGGCAGGGGCCGCCTGACTTTGAATCAGGATTAGCGACGAAGGTTCGATTCCTTCCCGGGGAGCCACCGGCCGGCCGCAGGCGGCCTCGTTCAGTGTGGTCGTCGAGCCAGAGGGGCGAGTGTTGCAAGCACGTCGGAACCCGTGAACACCTACGTTCCTGGTCGGCAGACCGAGCGTGCTTGGCAGTCGCTCCAGCCCCCGTTCTGGTCTCCGTTCGTCTGGTGGGCCGCGCTCGTCGCAACGGCTGTATCCAGTCTGATCGGCGACCCGGGCCTGGCCTGTACCGTCCAGAGCCCCTGTCGGCCCGACTACGTCCTCCCGGTTGTCGCGGCGCTGCTGGGTATTGCCGTCTTTGCCTTCTGGTGGCTGCCGCGTACTGCCCTGATCGCCGGACTCGTCGGGGCGGTCCTCGGGACCCTCTTCGATCCCAGTCGGAGCGGACGGTGGGCGGCTGCGGGCCTGGCCGTCGTGGCAGCCGGTGGTCTTGTTCTTCTGAGTTCCCGCCGGCAGGGCCAGGCCAGGATCGCGCAGGAAGCCTCCCGCGACCAGGAACCGCCCGCCTGGCACGTCCTGGCCGCAGAGCCGGCAACGGACGCGTGGGGTGCCGAGACTCGGGTGCGGCCGGCCGCGAGCAGATCTCGCCTCCCGGTGCATCTCTGGGCGGTCGGTGTGGGTGGGGCCGTGCTGATGCTGCTTTGCCTGATCGGTTATCTGTATCAAGCCAACAGTGAGCAGCTTCATCGCGACCGTGCTGTCGTCGCGCCGGCGCGAGTTTCGACCCATCTGGACGAGGACTACCGCCAGGTCTTTCGCATCGAGACCGGCCCTGAGGCCGGAGCCCTGCGGACCATCGCGGTGGCCGAGGAGCTCGATGTGGGGTCGATGGAGCAGGTGCTCATCGACCCGAAGGACCCCACCTGGAACAGGCTCGTGGGCGAACCCGAGGGTTTCACCCATTGGGTCGGCTGGGCGACCTTCGGCGGATTCGGCCTCGGCTGGACGACTGCTCGGGTCGTGAGATCACGCGCCCGCCGGGTCGACACATTGCCGGCCGTCCATCGCGTACGCAGGGCGGACGACCCGCGCGCAATCGAACTGATCCTGGCGACGAGCACCCACCCGGTGGCCAGGCTCAGGGTCAGCGAGACCGACCTGCTCCCGCGGCACGGAATGCGTGGTGTTCCGGCTGTGGTCCACGGTCCGGTCGCCGACGGCGGCTGGGTCAGCATCACGACCGAAGTCGGTGTGCTTCCGGTGGCCGGAGCGGTGCAGCCGCTTCGCCGCTGGAGTTCGCTCGGCGACGAGGGAACCGCCGGAGTGGGTCGTCGTGTCGGGCGTCCCTCACGCGTCGTCGATGCCTTGGTTCAGGTGGTGATGTTCGGGCTCGGCGTGGCCGTTCTGGGGTTCAGCGTGCAGGATCTGAGTCCGTCGTGGGACGCCGCCCATGGGCGCGGTGTGCCTGGTCACTTCACCGTGACGTCCGCGGAGTGTGGCGGTAGGGGCGGGTGCATGTATCTGGGCACCTTTCGCAGCACTGACGGCAGGTACACGTTCTCCGACGTCGAGTTGGTGGGAGATTCGGGAAAGGTCGGCGATTCGGTCCCCGTTCTGTACGAAGGGGACGGTGAAACGCCGTACGCCGTCTACGCGCGCGGCTGGTCCGCCTTCGTCGGGACAATGTTCCTCGCCGTCGTCAGCCTGGCGATGATCGGCGAATCGATCCGCCGGGTGCTGACCTGGCGGCGTAGACCGTCCGGACGGCATGCTGTCGGTGGGGCTCAGTAGCCCTGGTCGCCGACTGCCGGCTGAGATGCGTATCTCGAAATGTGAGCGTAATGGCCTCCTCGACGCACGCGCTTCTGTCTGAATGCCGCTGGCATACAACGATATTCGACTGATCAGGGAAGCCTTCGTGATGTCGGCCACTGCGGCATCGACCTAAAACAACGACTTGGAGTAGTAGTTGGTTTGTCAACTACTATCGAACGTAGGAACATGGTGATCAGCCCCGAGAAAAACCCGGGATCACTTTGAAGAAGGAAACTCCCATGCGCAGCGCGCTCGATCGTCTCGTCTCCTGGTTCGGCTTCGCCCTTGCCGCCGTCCTGCTCGTCGCTGGTGCCCTGCTGGCCTACGGCTCCTGGTTCATCAACAACAACGTGGAGGAGCAGCTGAGCCAGCAGAACATCACCATGCCGGCGAAGGACCGCCTCGAGACCCCCGAGCAGAAGGCCGCCCTGGAGAAGTTCGCCGGTCAGAAGATGACCACCGGCGACCAGGCCAAGGCTTTCGCCGACCAGTACATCCTCGTCCACATGAACACTCAATCGAACAACAAGACCTACGAAGAGGTCAGCGGCGAGTACATGAAGGCCAACAAGTCGGCCCCGAACGCCGAAGAGACCAAGAAGCTCGGCGAACTGCGCCAGTCGCTGTTCATGGGCAACACCCTGCGCGGCATGCTGCTGAACGCTTACGCCTTCGGCACCATGGCCAAGGTCGCCCTGTGGGCCGCGATCGGCGCCTTCCTCGGAGCGCTCGTGTTCCTGGTGCTGGCCCTGATGGGTCTGCGTCACGCCAAGCGCGTCGCGCGTCCAGCCACCGCCTGATCAGCAGGACGCCGAACGGTCCGGCCCCCACTCGGGGCCGGACCGTTACTCATTGTTCGAGGATGCCTGGTCCGTCTCTTCGCCTGATGCAGTGCGGTCCGTGCTTGCGTAGTCTCGCGGACCTTCGTGCGGCTCGTGTCCCGAGTCGGCTGCTGACGGGGTACCTTCCTCGGTTCCCGGAGTCTGGTCGGCGCCGGCGTCCGGCACCGCCATCGAGGTCTCCGAGATCTGGCCATCGTTGTCGCTGGACACCATGTCTGCTCCTATTCGTCGGTCGGTCCAGCCAACTACATCGACCGGCACAGATGTGCTCGCGCAGACACTCCGATCGCTGCCTGGCTGCAGAAATCGAAGAAGTCCTTGCACGAACGACCGGGATGCCGACTCCACTCGCTGCGTGATCGGGCATGACCCGACCGACCGAGCGCGAACGAACGGCAGGTGACGGAGCGGTAGCATCGGCCTCGGAACGACACCACCCTCCCGACCGCATTCAGGAGTCTCCGCGTGCGCGCACCCCTTGCAGCCGTCATTGTCATGTCCGCCGGTGACGGCACTCGGATGAAGTCGAACATCAACAAGGCTCTGCACCGCATCGGTGGACGCACCCTCGTCGGTCACGCGGTGAGCGCGGCTTCCGGTGCGGGCGCCGAGCACGTCGCCGTCGTGGTCCGGGCTCAGGGCGAGAAGGTCGCCGCCGCAGCTCGTGAGGCTCTGCCCGAGATCGTGGTCGCGTTCCAGGACGACATCTACGGCACGGGGCGCGCAGCCGAGTGTGGTCTGCTGGCGCTCCCGGAACACCTGCACGGCACCGTCATCGTGACCACCGGTGACACCCCGTTGCTCGAGGCCGGCACGCTCCGCCGCCTGGCCGACACCCACGCCGACAACGACGCCGCCGTCACCGTGATCTCCGGAATCCTCAGCGACGCAACGGGATACGGGCGAATCGTGCGCGATGAGTCCGGCGACGTCGTCGCGATCGTCGAGCACAAGCAGTGCACCCCGGAGCAGTTGGAGATCCGTGAGTTCAACTCGGGCATCTTCGCCTTCGACGCCGATCTGCTGCGAGAGGCGCTCGCGAGCCTGGGGATCAACGAAGCCGCGGGGGAGAAGTACCTGACCGACGTCGTCGAGTTCGCCGTCTCCCGGGGGCGGCGCGTGATCGCCGACGTGCTGACCGACCTCGTCCAGGCCGAAGGCGTCAACGACAAGGCCCAGCTGGCCAAGCTCGGCCGCGAACTCAACCGCCGCCTGCTCGACAAGCTGATGCGCGAGTCGGGTGCGATCGTGGTCGATCCCGAGTCCACCTGGATCGACGCGGACGTCACCGTCGGACGCGACACCGTGATTCACCCCGGCTGTCAGTTGCAGGGCGCCACCACCGTCGGCGAGAACTGCGAGATCGGTCCGGACACCACGCTCAAGGACGCCGAGGTCGGTGACGGCGCCAGCGTCGTCCGTGCGCATGTCGACCTCGCGGTGATCGGCGCGGACGCCACCGTCGGTCCGTACTCCTATCTGCGTCCGGGCACCGAACTGGGCACCGGCGGCAAGATCGGCGGGTTCGTCGAGACCAAGAACGCCAAGATCGGTGACGGCGCCAAGGTGCCGCACCTGACCTACTGCGGCGACGCGACGATCGGTGAGGGCGCCAACATCGGGGCGGGCACGATCTTCGCCAACTACGACGGAGTGGCCAAGCACCACACGAACGTCGGGGCGCACAGCTTCGTCGGATCCGACTCGGTGCTGATCGCGCCGGTCACCATCGGCGACGGCGCGTACGTCGGTGCCGGTTCCGCGGTCGAGAAGGACGTCGAGCCCGGACAGATCGCGGTGGCCCGCGGGCGCCAGCGCAACATCGACGGTTGGGTGGAGCGCCGCCGTGCCGGAACCAAGACGGACGAGGCTGCCAGGGCCGCCCGTGCACGCAGCACCAGTGAAGGGAACTGAACACATGAGCGGAATGAAGGCCACCACCGAGAAGAACCTGATGGTCTTCTCCGGCCGTGCTCACCCCGCGCTGGCGCAGGCGGTCGCCGACTCGCTCGGCACGACGCTCGTGCCGACCGAGGCGCGCGACTTCGCCAACTCCGAGACCTACGTGCGATTCGACGAATCGGTCCGTGGCTGCGACGCGTTCGTCATCCAGTCGCACACCGCACCGATCAACCACAACATCATGGAGCAGCTGATCATGGTGGACGCGCTCAAGCGCGCCTCCGCCAAGCGCATCACGGTGATCACGCCGTTCTACGGCTACGCCCGCCAGGACAAGAAGTCCCGGGGTCGTGAGCCGATCAGTGCGCGTCTGATGGCCGACATGTTCAAGGTCGCCGGAGCGCACCGTCTCATGGCGGTCGACCTGCACACCGACCAGATCCAGGGCTTCTTCGACGGTCCGGTCGACCATCTGCAGGCGCTGCCGATCCTCACCGATTACGTCGGCAAGAAGTACGAGGGCGAGGACCTCGCGGTCGTCTCCCCGGACGCCGGCCGCATCAAGGTCGCCGAACAGTGGAGCAAGCGTCTCAACGGGGCGCCGCTGGCGTTCATCCACAAGACGCGCGACGTCACGCGTCCGAACCAGAGTGTCGCCAACCGGGTGATCGGAAAGGTCGAGGGCCGCACCTGCGTGCTGGTCGACGACATGATCGACTCCGGCGGCACCATCTGCAACGCGGCCGAGGCTCTCATGAACGACGGGGCGGCCGGCGTGATCATCGCGGCTACGCACGCCATCTTCTCCGGTCCCGCGGTGGAGCGACTGCGGGACTCGGTGGCCCGCGAGGTCGTCGTCACCGACACCCTGCCGATCACCCCGGAGAAGCAGTTCGACAAGCTCACGGCGCTGTCGATCGCGCCGTTGCTGTCCGAGGCGATCCACCAGGTGTTCGAGGACGGCTCGGTCACCTCGATGTTCGACGGACTCGGCTGACCGATCGTATTTGGGCGTATTTGGCGGGTGCGGGCCGCGCCCGTAGGATGGTCGGCGTTGCCTCGGCGAGGGACGTCGCGTGCGTATGCAGGCGGTCCGTGATCGACGCGGTGGAATCAGCTCCATCGAGCAGTGCTCGACGTCGAGCCTTCTACCCGTAGCGTCACGGAACCCACCTGTGTCCCGCGCGAGCTTCCCGTGCCGAGGGGACGACCCTCATCCCGACTCCCGCTAAGGAACAGATCATGGCCAAGGAAATCAGCCTCCGCCTCGAGGCGAAGGACCGTACCGAGTTCGGCAAGGGCGCGGCTCGCCGCATCCGTCGCGCCGACCAGATCCCGGCCGTCATCTACGGCCACGGCGCCGACCCCGTGCACATCACCCTTCCGGGCCACGCCACGATGCTCGCGCTGAAGAACCCGAACGCCGTTCTGACCATCGTGATGCCGAACGGTGAGGAGCAGCTCGCTCTCGCCAAGGACGTCCAGCGTGAGGTGCTGCGTCCGTTCATTGAGCACATCGATCTGGTCACCGTCCGCAAGGGCGAGAAGGTCACCATCGACGTCCCCGTGCACGTCGAGGGCGAGGCTGCTGTCGAGACCAACGTCATCGTCGAGAACAGCGTCCTGTCGGTCGAGGCCGACGCGCTGGCCATCCCGGAGTCGTTCACCGTCTCCGTCGAGGGTCTCGAGGCCGGCTCGCAGATCCTGGCCAAGGACGTCGAGCTCGGTTCGGGCGTCACCCTGATCGCCGACGAGGAACTGCTCGTCGTCAACGTCACCCAGCAGGTCTCCGCCGAAGCTATGGAAGCCGAGCTTGCCGAGGCCGAGGCCGAGGCCGGCATCGAGCACGAGGAGTCCGACGAGGAGGCCGCCGAGGGCGAGTCCACCGAGGGCGAGGGCGAAGAGAAGTCCGAGGGCGACAAGGGCGAGGACGCCTGACCTTCACCTCATCGGCTGCGGCCCGGGTATCCAGTGGATGCCTGGGCCGCAGTGCATTTCGGGTGCACGTTCGGCGCTCCCCTGCCACCCGGCATACTGACTGCCCGTGGAACCTTGGCTCATCGTCGGACTCGGCAACCCCGGCCCCGGATACGCCGGCAATCGGCACAACGTCGGCGTCATGGTGATCGAGGAGATCGCCCGACGCACCGGCTCCACCCTCAAGGCGCACAGGGCACAGGCCCTCGGTGCGTCCGTGCGTCTCCCGCAGCCCTCCGGTGCTCCCGGTGGTCCGGCCGCGATCATCGCCCGTCCGACGACGTACATGAACGTGTCCGGCGGCCCGGTGAAGTCACTGATGAACTTCTTCAAGGTGCCGGTCGAGAAGCTGATCGTGATCCACGATGAACTGGACATCGACTTCGCCGACGTGCGCCTGAAGAAGGGTGGCGGTGAAGGCGGGCACAACGGATTGCGTTCGATATCAAGCGCATTGGGCACCAAGGACTACCTGCGGGTGCGCGTCGGTATCGGTCGACCGCCCGGACGACAGGATGTCGCCGGCTTCGTGCTGAAAGATTTCAACGCCACCGAGAAGAAGGAACTGCCCTTCCTCATCGACGATGCAGCGGACGCCACACAGACCTTGGTCGACCTCGGGCTCGCCGACGCGCAGAACAAGGTCCACGCACGCTGAGCCGGCCGTTCCGGGCTGCCTGTTCACCCGGCTGACAGGCGTAGAATGGGTGCTCAACCCCTGGTCATTTCCTGATCCGGGGCGTTCTGTGTTGTCTGCCCGAAGGGTCCCCACGCTGTGAGTGCGCTGCAACCGATGCTCGACCTGCTCGCTCAGGACGAGGGGGTCAAGCGAGTTCTGGGTCATCGCGGCAACGCGAACATGGTCGACATCGCATCGGCACCCGGCCTGCGTCCGCCGTTGCTCGCGCTGATGAACACGACCGGCGCGCGGACGCCGCTGCTCGTCGTGACCGCCACCGGCCGTGACGCGGGCGACATGGTGACCGCGCTGCGTGGCCTGATCGGCGCGGACAAGGTCGCAGAGTTCCCCAGTTGGGAGACCCTCCCGCACGAGCGGCTGAGCCCACGCTCTGACACCGTCGGACGCCGATTGGCCGTTCTGCGCCGGCTCTCGCACCCCGACCAGAATGACGTCACTCACGGAGCCCTCGACGTCGTGGTCGCGAGTGTGCGGGCGGTCATGCAACCCATCGCCAAGGGCCTGGGCGACCTCGTGCCGGTGAGCCTTGTCGCCGGTCAGGACGCTGAACTCGAGGACGTCGTCAAGGCGCTCGTCGACGCCGCGTACACCCGCACCGACCTGGTCGAACGCCGTGGCGAGTTCGCGGTGCGCGGAGGCATCCTGGACGTCTTCCCGCCCACCGAACAGCACCCGTTGCGCGTCGACTTCTTCGGTGACACGGTCGATGAGATCCGTTGGTTCAAGGTCGCCGACCAGCGTTCGATGGAGATCGCCGAACACGGACTGTGGGCGCCGCCGTGCCGCGAACTGCTGCTCACCGACGACGTACGCGAGCGGGCCTCGGTGCTCGCCAAGCAGTTGCCCGGTGTCGCCGACATGCTGCACAAGGTCGCCGAGGGCATCTCGGTCGAGGGCATGGAGTCACTGTCGCCGATCCTGCTGGGCGACAAGATGGAGACCATGCTCGACGTGCTGCCGCAGGGCACTCACGTCGTGCTGTCCGACCCCGAACGCGTCCGTACCCGTGCACACGACCTCGTCGCGACCAGCAACGAGTTCCTGGAGGCCAGCTGGTCCAACGCCGCTGCCGGCAACGTGATCCCGGTCGACCTGCAGAGCGTGCTCGGCACCGCGTCCTACTGGTCCTTGGTCGAACTGCGCGACCACGCCCTCGATCACGGACTGCCGTGGTGGTCCATGTCGTCGTTCGCGACGGATGAGGAACTCATCGAGTTCAGCGAGGACGAGATGCCGGGGGAGCGGGTCACGATCCGCACCGAGGAGGTGCCGCAGTACCGCAGCGACACCGAGGCCGCCATCGCCGACATCCGCACCTGGGCGGCAGCGGGTCTGCGGACACTGATCCTCACCGACGGTCCGGGTCTTGCCAAACGCGTCCGCGAATTGCTGATCGAACACGAGGTGCCGCTGGACGAGCACCTCACCGAGGGACGCGTCACGACCGCGGTAGCTACCCTCGGGCGTGGATTCGCGCTGCCGTCAAGCGAATTCGTGTTGGTCACCGAGTCCGACCTGATCGGTTCGAACCAGCCCGGAGGCGGTTCCACCAAGGACATGCGCCGCATGCCGTCGCGTCGACGCAACCAGGTCGACCCGCTGCAACTTCGCCCAGGAGACTTCGTCGTCCACGAACAACACGGTGTCGGCAAGTTCGTCGAGATGATGCAGCGCACTGTCGGCGGCGCGACCCGCGAGTACCTCGTGCTGGAGTACGCGCCGTCCAAGCGCAACCAGCCCGGGGACCGGTTGTTCGTCCCGACCGACCAACTCGACCAGATCACCCGGTACGTCGGCGGCGAGGCGCCCACCCTCAACAAGATGGGCGGATCTGACTGGCAGACAACCAAATCAAGGGCGCGTCGACACGTCCGCCAGATCGCCGGCGAACTGATCCGGCTCTACTCGGCACGCATGGCCACCCCCGGCCACGCATTCGCCACGGACACCCCGTGGCAGCGCGAACTGGAGGATGCGTTCGCGTTCGTCGAGACGCCCGACCAGCTGTCGTCGATCGACGAGGTCAAGGCCGATATGGAGAAGACCGTGCCGATGGACCGCCTGATCTGCGGCGACGTCGGCTACGGAAAGACCGAGATCGCCGTCCGCGCCGCGTTCAAGGCGATCCAGGACGGCAAGCAGGTCGCTGTGCTCGTGCCGACGACGCTGTTGGTCAAGCAGCACTTCAGCACCTTCTCCGAGCGGTACGCCGGCTTCCCGGTCACCGTCAAGGCACTCTCGCGTTTCCAGAGCGACAAAGAAGCGCGCGAGGTCATCGACGGATTGGCAAGTGGCGCAGTCGATCTCGTGATCGGTACACACCGGTTGCTCAGCAAGGAGATCCAGTTCAAGGATCTCGGTCTGGTTGTGGTCGACGAGGAGCAGCGCTTCGGGGTCGAGCACAAGGAGCAGCTCAAGCAGATGCGGACGGCGGTCGACGTGCTCGCGATGTCGGCCACGCCGATCCCCCGAACGCTCGAGATGGCGGTCACCGGGATCCGTGAGATGTCCACGCTCGCAACGCCGCCCGAGGAGCGGCACCCGGTGCTGACCTTCGTCGGTGCCTACGACGAGAAGCAGATCGTCGCCGCGATCCGACGTGAACTGATGCGCGAGGGACAGGTCTTCCTGGTCCACAACAAGGTGCAGACGATCGAGAAGGCCGCCTCTCGACTGCGCGAGCTCGTGCCCGAGGCCCGCATCGGTACCGCCCACGGAAAAATGTCCGAGAACCGTCTCGAGGACGTCGTCGTCGACTTCTGGGAGCGGCGCCTCGACGTACTCGTCTGCACCACGATCGTCGAGACCGGGCTCGACATCTCCAACGCCAACACCCTGATCGTCGAACGCTCCGACGTCCTCGGTCTGTCCCAGCTGCACCAGTTGCGTGGACGCGTCGGACGCGGGCGCGAGCGCGCGTACGCCTACTTCCTCTACCCGACCGAGAAACCGCTCACCGAAACTGCGCACGACCGGTTGCAGACCATCGCACAGCACACCGACCTCGGGGCCGGCATGCAGGTGGCGATGAAGGACCTCGAGATCCGTGGCGCGGGAAACCTGCTCGGCGGCGAACAGTCGGGCCACATCGCGGGCGTCGGGTTCGACCTGTACGTCCGCATGGTCGGTGAGGCCGTCGCCGATTTCCGCGGGGACGAACCCGATCGCGGCCCGGCCGAGATCAAGATCGAACTCCCGGTCGATGCCCACCTGCCGCACGACTACGTGCCCGGGGAGCGGCTGCGTCTGGAGGCGTACAAGAAGCTCGCGACGGTCACCACCGAGGACGAACTCGCCGAGATCGCAGAGGAACTCCTCGACCGTTACGGTGCACCGCCCGAGCCCGTGCAGCACCTGCTCGAGGTCGCACGACTGCGCGTCCTGGCCCGTCAGGCAGGTATTGGCGACGTAGGGACGCAGGGCAAGTTCATCCGGTTCGGTCCGGTGGAGTCGCTTCCGGAGAGCCGGCAGCTGCGGCTCGAGCGGCTGTACAAGGGCGCGAAGCTCAACCCGGCACTGAAGACCATCCTGGTGCCGGCGCCGATGACCAGCCCGGTCGGCGGCAAGCCGGTGCGCAACACCGAAGTGCTGCAGTGGGCCGCGCACCTCATCCGCAGCATCCTGCTGGACGACCCCAAGGGCTGATCGGTGCAATCACACCTTCGTGGCAAGATGAACCCGCTCGATCATCCCGGAGAGGAACCCATGTCTCGTCGCACGATGCGCGTCACCACCGCTGTTGCAGCTCTGGCTGTCGCGACCGCACTTTCCGGGTGCGGCACGTCCCCCGGCACGGCCGCCAGTTACCAGGGCGAGAAGGTCACCACCGAACAGGTGCAGGACGCGGTCACCGACATCACCAAGGAAGCACCGAGCTCCAACTTCGACGGCACGTCCGCCGCTGTGTTCATGGTGCTCGGTCCGCAGATGGAACAGATCGCCAAGAAGTACGGCGTCTACTCCTCGATCGATGCCGCGAAGGCAGCGTTCAAGACCGTCAAGGACCCTTCGCAGTCCGCGATCCGCACCGTCCAGGGAAGCATGCACTTCTCCAATCTGCGTGAGTCTCAGCAGGGCGGCCCCGCGCTGCAGAAGCTGTTCAAGGACGCCGACGTGAAGCTCAACCCGCGCTACGGCACGTGGAAGAAGGGCGAGGGTCCGGTCTCCCAGACCGGCAACTGGATCAAGCAGGTCGCACCGCAGGAGCAGGCGCGCTGATCGGGCAACCCGGTGCCCGGTGACAACACCGGCAGCCTGACGCTGCTGGTCACGAGTCCGCGTGTCCCGGCCGGCGTGCTGACGCGAGACGCCTGGCGTGCACTCGACGACGCCGACCTCGTGCTGGCCGCCTCGGTCGACGACCCGGTGGCGAGCGCGATCGCGAGCTCCGGTGTCGCCGTCGAGGATTCACAGACCGCATCGACGATGGAGCTCGGTCGCGAGCTCGCGCAGCGCGCAGTCGGGCAGAAGGTCGTCTGGATCGTCTCCCCGGACGGAGATCCCGGGCTCACCGATACCCTCGCCGGCGAGCTGACCCGGGCGGCCGATCCTGCCCCGGTCGAGATGCTCGTCGGCTCGTGGGACCAACCCGGCGCTCGCCTTGCCGATGCCGTGGCCGTGATGGACACCCTTCGCTCGCCCGGCGGTTGTCCCTGGGATGCGCAGCAGACCCACGAGTCCCTGGCCAAATACCTGCTGGAGGAAGCTCACGAGGCCGTCGAGGCCATCGACTCCGCGGATCGAACACATCTGCGCGAGGAACTCGGCGACGTCCTGCTGCAGGTGCTGTTCCACTCCCGTATCGCCGCCGACGACCCGGACGACCCTTGGGACATCGACGACGTCGCAGCAGGCTTGGTGGACAAGCTGATTCGGCGTCACCCCCACGTTTTCGCCGACGGGGACGCGTCCACGCCCGAAGAGGTCGAGGCGGCCTGGGAGCAGATCAAGGTGGCGGAGAAGGCCGAGCGTGCGGACAGTGAGACGCCGCTGCTCGAAGGCATCCCCAAGTCGCTGTCGACCCTCATCGTGGCCGACAAGGTGCTCGCGCGTCGCGAGCGCGCCGGTCACCAGGATGTGCTCACGGGCGACGGAATCGGCGACCGGCTGCTCGCTCTCGTGGCTCGGGCGCGCGCCGAGGGCGTCGACGCCGACCAGGCTCTGCGGATCGCCGTCCGCCGCCTCGCTTCCGGCTGAGCCGGCTGCCACAGGCATCGAGCCTGTCGCTACCTGCCCGTACAACCGCACGCCGTTAGGGTGGAGTCGTATCCGTGACTTCCATAGTTCAGGAGCCTGTCTTGGCCAGCATTGACGCCATCATCGCCCGCGAGATCCTCGATTCCCGCGGCAACCCGACCGTCGAGGTGGAGGTCGTCCTGGACGACGGCGCCCTCGGCCGCGCTGCGGTCCCGTCCGGAGCGTCCACCGGTCAGTTCGAGGCCGTCGAGCGCCGCGACGGGGACAAGAAGCGTTACCTCGGCAAGGGTGTCGAGGACGCCGTCGACTCCGTCGTCGAGCAGCTTGCGCCGGCCCTGCTCGGTTACGACGCCGACGAGCAGCGCCTCATCGACACCGAGATGATCGAACTGGACGGCACCCCCAACAAGGGCAAGGTCGGCGCGAACGCGATCCTCGGCGTCTCGCTCGCGGTCGCCAAGGCGGCAGCGGAGTCGGCCGGCCTGCCACTGTTCCGTTACGTGGGCGGCCCGAACGCCCACGTGCTGCCGGTCCCGATGATGAACATCCTCAACGGTGGAGCGCACGCCGACTCCAATGTCGACATCCAGGAGTTCATGATCGCCCCGATCGGCGCCGACTCCTTCCGTGAGGGTCTGCGCTGGGGTACCGAGGTCTACCACGCCCTCAAGAAGGTGCTGCACGACAAGGGGCTGTCCACCGGCCTCGGCGACGAGGGCGGCTTCGCCCCCAACCTGGAGTCCAACCGCGCCGCACTCGACCTCATCATCGAGGCGATCAAGGCCGCCGGTTACGAGCCGGGTAAGGACATCGGGCTCGCGCTCGACGTCGCGGCCAGCGAGTTCGGCGACAAGAAGGGCTACACCTTCGAGGGCAAGAAGAAGTCCTCGAAGGACATGATCAAGTACTACGCCGAGTTGGTCGACGCCTACCCGCTGGTCTCGATCGAGGACCCGCTGGACGAGGAGGACTGGGACGGCTGGGCGGCCATGACCGCCGAACTCGGCGACAAGGTGCAGCTGGTCGGCGACGACCTGTTCGTCACCAACCCCGAGCGCCTGCAGCGCGGTATCGACACCGACACCGCGAACGCGCTGCTGGTGAAGGTCAATCAGATCGGCTCGCTCACCGAGACGCTGGATGCCGTCGACCTGGCCCACCGCAGCGGCTACCGCTGCATGATGAGCCACCGCAGCGGTGAGACCGAGGACGTCACGATCGCCGACCTCGCCGTCGCCACCAACTGCGGCCAGATCAAGACCGGCGCTCCGGCCCGTTCCGACCGCGTTGCGAAGTACAACCAGCTGTTGCGCATCGAGGAGGAGCTGGACGACGCCGCGAGGTACGCCGGCGCCGCCGCCTTCCCGCGTTTCGCCAAGAAGAAGTGATGAACCGGCTCGGGCGTCGTTCGCGGCGCCCGAGCCGAGTCACACCCTGACCCGACCGACCCAGAGATTCGACGAAAGTTGTTCCGATGACTCGCGATTCGCGACCCGCCGGTCGAAACAACGGCCGTGACCGCGGTAGGTCGACGTCTCGTCCTGCCGCCGCGCGGCGGGGCAGCACGCGTCCGGAACACCGCGACGCCTCGCGCGGCAGTTCGGCCACCGGTCGTCTCGCCGCGATACGCGAGCGCACTCGTCGGCGTCCGCAGTCGATGAAGAGGATGACGATCCTCGGTGTCCTGCTGCTCTTCCTTGCCGTGATCATCACGCCCACGCTGAACAGTTACCTGCAGCAGAAGCACCAGATCAACGAGCTCGGTGCGCAGGTCACCCAGAAGCAGAAGGACGTCTCCACCAAGGAGACCGAACTCAAGAAGTGGACGAACGACCCCAAGTTCGTCAAGCAGCAGGCACGTGACCGCCTCGGCTTCGTCAGCCCAGGAGAGACGCTGACCGTCCTCGTCGACGAGAACGGCAAGCCGGTCGGCACCGTCGACCCGTCGGGCAAGAAGGTCTCCACCAACCCCTGGTACGGCCAGGTGTGGCAGTCGACACTCGCGGCCAACCGGGGCGACAAGAAGTGACCGCAGAGAGCCACCCCGACAGCGACCGAGCGGATCTGGACGCCGTCGAACGCCAACTCGGACGCCTCCCGCGGGGTGTCGTCGAGATCGCCGGACGCTGCCCGTGCGGCTGCCCGACCGTCGTCCGCACCCTGCCGCGGCTGCCCGACGGCACGCCGTTCCCGACCTCGTTCTACGCGACTTGCCCGCGCCTGACCGGAGCGATCAGCACGCTCGAGGCGAACGGGATGATGCGCGAGATGACGCAGGAACTCAAGGACGATCCCGAACTCGCCTCCGCCTACCGTGCGGCCCACGACGACTATCTGCGTCGCCGCACCGAGCTCGGTCAGGTCGAGGAGATCGACGGCATCTCCGCCGGCGGGATGCCCGACCGGGTGAAGTGTCTGCACGTGCTGGTCGCTCACTCGATCGCCGTCGGACCCGGCGTGAATCCATTGGGGGACAAGGCTCTTGCCGCACTGCCGAACTGGTGGGAGAACGGCTGCTGTTCCAACATCGACCACCGGGAGAACGCATGAGGGTCGGCGCCGTCGACTGTGGCACGAACTCGATCCGACTGCTGGTCGCCGACATCGACGACGGCGTGCTGACCGATGTCGAGCGCACGATGCGCATCGTGCGCCTGGGGCAGAGCGTTGACATGACCGGTCGCATCACCGATGACGCGATGGAACGTACCCTCGACGCCGCGAACGACTACGCCAAGGTCTGCGAACAACTCGACGTGGAGGCGGTGCGCTTCGTCGCGACATCCGCCTCCCGTGATGCGTCCAACGCGCAGGACTTCATCGACGGAGTGCGCGCGGCCTTCGCCGCTTATGGCATCGCTCCGGAGGTCGTCTCCGGGCTCGAAGAAGCCTCGCTGTCCTTCCGTGGCGCCACCGGCGATCTCATCGCCCAGGACGCTGCGTCGCCATACCTCGTCGTCGACCTCGGCGGCGGCTCGACCGAGTTCGTGCGCGGCACCGACGAGGTGGAGCGTTCGATCTCGATGGACATCGGATGCGTCCGGATGACCGAACGCCACCTGAAGTCCGACCCGCCCACCCCGGACGAGATCGAGGGCGCGTTGCGCGACATCAACGCTGCGATCGACGAGGCGCAGGACGCGGTCGGATTCGACGGCATCGGGTCGCTGGTCGGTCTCGCCGGGTCCATCACCACGATCACCGCGAACGCGTTGCACCTGCCGACCTATGACAAGTCAGCGATCCACGGCGCACGTATCCCGATCGGGGACGTCGAACGCTCCGCCACCGAACTGCTGACCGCCACCCGGGAGCAGCGGGCGGCCATGCCGTTCATGCATCCCGGCCGGGTCGACGTCATCGGCGCCGGGTCCCTGATCTGGCGCACCATCGTCCAGCGGGTCAGTGAGCACAGCGCGATCGAGCACACGGTCACCAGCGAGAAGGACATCCTCGACGGAATCGCCCTCTCCATCGCGAACAACTGAGTGCCCCGACCGGACTCGAACCGGGATGTTTTCTACCGGCTCCTGCGCCGGTCGTGGTCGGAGCTCGTTCCTCGCGCCGACCACGGGGCGCCCCGCCTGCGCGCGCCTGGCCGTGTGGTCATCCAGGTGCCACCACTGGCATGGCAGGGCAGTTCGCACTGACCGTCTAATCTGTGTCTGCCCCCGTAGCCCAATGGCAGAGGCAGGCGCCTTAAAAGCGCTTCAGTGCGGGTTCGAGTCCCGTCGGGGGCACTGTCTCGAGGCGGTCACGATCCACAATCGCGGTGTGCGCGGGGATGATTTCGCACATCCGAACGCTTTACTTGTGTAGAGAACTGAGCCCACACCCCGTGGGACGCGATCGTCGACGGAGGAGAGCGATGGCAACCAACCCGGTGTTCGACCGGTTCGAGAAAGACATGCAGCGCGGTGAGTATGCCGGTTTCGGCAACCGCCAGCAGCCGCAGTACGGACAGTACGGCCAGGGCGACCCCTATGCGGGTCCGCAGAACAGCCAGCAGGCTTACGGAACGCCGGGCCAGTACGGCCAGATGAACCCGAACGCGATGCAGCAACCGCAGGCTCCCGGCTACGGCAGCCCTGAGTTCGGAGCGCCGATGGTACCGGAGGCCACCGGTCGGCGGATGACGCTCGACGACGTCGTCGCCAAGTCGCTCGGCCTGTTCGGTCTGCTGTTGATCAGCGCCGGTGCGGGTTGGATGGTCGCGGCCAACAACCGTCCGGCCGGCATGGCGATCTGGATGGGCGGCATGATCGCCGGCATCGTCCTGGGCTTCGTGATCAGTTTCAAGAAGACGATCTCGGTGCCCCTGATCGTGGCCTACGCGGTCATCGAAGGCGCTTTCCTCGGTGCGATCAGCCAGTTCTTCAACACGATGTTCAACGGCGTCGTCCCGCAGGCGGTGCTGGCGACCCTGTGCGTGTTCGCCGGCATGTTCGCCGGCTGGAAGTTCGGCCTGATCAAGGTCAACGACCGCACCCGCAAGATCTTCGCCTTCGCCGCGCTCGGTTACTTCCTGTTCGCCATGGTCAACCTGGTGCTGCAGTTCACCGGTGTCCTCGACCAGTTCGGGTTCTTCAGCATGGGCACCTTCGGCATGATCCTGTGCCTGTTCGCTGTCGCCCTTGCGTCGTACTCGCTGGCGATCGCTTTCGACACCATCCAGTACGCCGCCAATGCCGGTGTGCCGGAGAAGACCTCGTGGCTGCTGGCTCACGGTCTGATCGTGTCGATCGCGTGGCTCTACCTGGAGTTGCTGCGCCTGCTCGCGATCAGCCGCGACTGATCACCACCGCATCAAGAAGGCCCGCACCATTTTGGTGCGGGCCTTCTTCGTCGGTGCGTTCAGCCGATGGCGTGACGTAGCCGGAGGAGTTCCTGCGCCGCCGCGTCGCCGTGCCCGGACGCGGACGCGTCGTACGCCGCGACCTTCAACTGGTCCATGGTCGCGACCGGTCCCAGCTCCGCGAAGTCGTCGGTCGGGCCGCTGAGGTCGAACAACGCACGTGCCGACGCACGAACCCGCGGACACAGCGCGGACGCGCGGTCCAACGGCAGCTGTTGCCACCGTCGGACCACGCGTCCGAGTTCGAGGCGTACCGCCTCGGGTCTGGGGTCGATCAGGACAGACGCTCGTAGATGATCGCCATGCCCTGGCCGCCACCGACACACATGGTCTCCAGACCGTAGGTGCCGTCGACGGTCTGCAGGCCGTTGAGCAGCGTCGTCGTGATGCGGGCGCCGGTGGAGCCGAACGGGTGGCCGAGGGCGATCGCGCCACCGAACTTGTTCAGCTTGTCGAAATCCATGCCGAGGTCGTCGGCCGAGGGCAGCACCTGAGCGGCGAACGCCTCGTTGATCTCGTAGAGGTCCATGTCGCCGATCGTCATACCGGCGCGCTTCAGCGCCTGCTTGGACGCCTCGACCGGGCCGAGGCCCATGATCTCGGGGGAGAGGCCCGAGACGCCGGTGGAGATGACGCGAGCGAGCGGCGTCAGACCCAGTTCCTTGGCCTTGGTGTCGCTCATGACGACGACCGCTGCGGCGCCGTCGTTCAGCGGGCAGCAGTTACCTGCGGTGACGGTGCCGTTCTCCCGGAACACCGGCTGCAGGCTCGAGACCTTCTCCAGGGTGACGCCGGCACGTGGACCGTCGTCGGTGGAGACGACGGTGCCGTCAGCCAGGGTCACCGGCGCGATCTCGCGCTCGAAGAAGCCGTCCTTGATGGCGTGCTCTGCACGGTTCTGGCTCGAGACGCCCCACTCGTCCTGGCGCTCGCGGCTGATGCCGCGCGAGGTCGCGACGTTCTCGGCGGTCTGGCCCATCGCGATGTAGACGTCGGGCAGCATGCCCTCGTCGCGCGGGTCGGTCCAGGGGGTGTTCTCGGCTGCGATCTTCGCCGTGCGAGCCACGGAGTCCTTGAACTTGGAGTTCTGGATGTCCTCGCGCGACGAACCGGCGCTGGAGAAGTCGAGGTAACGGCTCACGCACTCGACGCCCGCCGAGACGAAGATGTCACCTTCGCCGGCCTTGATCGCGTGGTACGCCATGCGTGTGGTCTGCACCGATGAGGAGCAGAAGCGGTTGACGGTCGCACCGGGAACGGTGTCGAGGCCGGCCAGCACCGCGACGACGCGTGCCATGTTGTTGCCGTGCTCGCCCCAGGGCTCGGCGCAACCGAGGTAGAGGTCGTCTATCAACGTCGGGTCGAGATTCGGCACCTTGGCCAGTGCGGCCTGGACGACCTGGGTCGCGAGGTCGTCCGGGCGGACGTCCTTCAACGAACCCTTGAATGCGCGACCGATCGGCGTGCGGGCGGTCGAGACGATGACTGCTTCGGGCATGGGTCCTCCGATGTCGGTGGGTTCACGGCACGCGCGGGCGCGGTGGTGCCGGGGCTTCCTCCGAGTCTACGACTCGGTAACGTCCGATGTGACGGGCGTCTCGTCGTCGCTCATCCCGGTCACGGATGCGTCCGGCGCAGGCGGTTCGACGGCGGCCGGAAGCGGTTCATGGTGGCGTCGCAACAGCACCGCCCAGCGTCCGCGGTGGCCCGACTCCTGTCCGCCGATCGCGGTGGCGCTGACCTCGGTTCCCGGATCTCGCACGGCTCGCATCGCCGCGACGGAGACCGGACCGATGCTCTCTCCGCGGCGGCGATCGGGCGCACGGCCGGTGTCGGTCGAGGCCTGGCCGAGCGCGTCCAACACGGAGGGGATCAACGCCGATGCCGCGCGCGCGTAGCCGGCTGCGGAGGGATGGAAGCGGTCCTTGCTGAACATCACCGACGGCGTCTGCTCGAACTCGTGACCGAGCAGGTCGCCGAGGGACACCGTGCGGCCGCCGTGCTCGACGACCGCGACGGTCTGGGCTGCGGCGAGGTCACGCGACCACTTGCGGGTCAGGAAGCGCAACGGTTGGGGGACGGGTTCGATCACTCCGAGGTCGGGACAGGTGCCGACGACGACCTCGCACCCGACCGCGCGCAAGGCTGCGACGGCTGCGGCGAGGTGGCGTATCGAGGTGGCGCGCTGGACACTGCGCGTGACGTCGTTCGCGCCGATCATGATCAGCGCGACGTGCGGTCGGTCGACGAGTTCGAGGGCGCGCTCCACCTGGGCGCCGAGGTCGGTCGAGATCGCTCCGACGGACGCGACGTTGGTCAAGTGCACCGGACGTCCCGCAATGGCGGCAACCGCGGTGGCGACGATCGCACCGACGGTCTGGGTCGACCGGTCGGCACCCATCCCCTTGGCGGTGGAGTCGCCGACGACGAGCAACTCGACCGGCGCGCCGGGTGCGTGCCCGTAGGTGCCGGAGTCCTCCGGCGCTCCTTCGAAGGGCTGGCCGACGACCCGACGGGCGATCATCGCCTCGATCCGCAGCAGCCCGTACGCGCCAAGACCGACACCTGCCAGGCCGGCGGCCCCGATCGATCCTGCGTACGCCGCAGTGGAAGCGATCTTGCGTGCCCCGGTCATGCCTCACCCCGTTCGATTCGGTTGCTTCGCTTTCGGTGGATCCTCTCACCACGGGTCCCCGGACGCGTGCTCACAGGTCAACGTCCCGCAGCCGGGCGACGTGACCGCTACTTCGTATTCCGACCACGATGTGAGACATTCGCGGCATGAAGTATGCGGAGCACATCGTGGACCTCGTCGGCGGCACACCTCTGGTCAAGCTCAACAGCGTCACGGACGGCGTCGCGTGCACGGTGCTGGCCAAGGTCGAGTACATGAACCCGGGCGGGTCGGTGAAGGACCGCATCGCGCTCAAGATGGTCGAGGCTGCCGAGGCGTCGGGAGAGTTGCAGCCGGGTGGCACCATCGTCGAGCCCACCTCAGGCAACACGGGGGTCGGTCTGGCCCTCGTCGCACAGCGCAAGGGCTACAAGTGCATCTTCGTCTGCCCGGACAAGGTCAGCGAGGACAAGCGCAACGTGCTGCGCGCCTACGGGGCGGAGGTCATCGTCACCCCCACGTCAGTGGCGCCTGAGCACCCGGACTCCTACTACAGCGTGTCCGACCGCATCGCCCAGGAGACCGAGGGTGGTTGGAAGCCGGATCAGTACTCCAACCTGAACGGGCCCGCGTCGCACTACGAGACGACCGGCCCGGAGATCTGGAACGACACCGACGGCAGGATCACCTCCTTCGTCGCCGGCATCGGCACCGGAGGCACGATCACCGGCACCGGCCGCTACCTGCGTGAGATCTCCGCCGATCGGGAAGGCGGACGGGTCCGGATCATCGGCGCGGACCCCGAGGGCTCGGTGTACTCCGGGGGCACCGGACGGCCCTACCTGGTGGAGGGCGTGGGTGAGGACATGTGGCCGCGTGCCTACGACCCGAAGGTGGTCGACGACGTGATCGCCGTGAGCGACGCCGAATCCTTCGAGATGACGCGCCGGTTGGCCCTGGAGGAGGGCCTGCTGGTCGGCGGGTCGTGCGGCATGGCCGTCGTGGCCGCGTTGCGTCACGCGAAGGACTTGCCCTCCGACGCGGTCGTGGTCGTCCTGCTTCCCGACTCCGGGCGGGGATACATGTCGAAGATCTTCGACGACAACTGGATGTCCTCGTACGGCTTCATGCGGGGGCAGGAGAGCCGCACCGCCGGCGATGTGCTGGCGGCCAAGAGCGGCGACATGCCTGCGCTCGTCCACACCCACCCGAACGAAACCGTGCGGGACGCCATCGCGATCCTGCGCGAGTACGGCGTCTCGCAGATGCCGGTCGTGAAGGCCGAGCCGCCCATTATGGCCGGAGAGGTCGCCGGCTCCGTGAGCGAGCGTGCACTGCTGGATGCGATCTACGCCGGCAAGGCCCATCTTGCCGACTCCGTCGAGAAACACATGGAGCCGGCGCTTGCGTTGGTCGGTGCCGGCGAACCGGTCGAGCACATGCGCGCACAGCTGGCCGAGAACGACGCCCTGATGGTCGTGGACGGCGGTAAACCGATCGGCGTGCTGACCCGTGCGGATCTGCTGGGCATCCTGGCCGACTGACGTACTGGTTTCGTCGGGGTGCGCCCAGGTGCGATCAAGTAAAAACAGCCTCTGACCTGCGGATTTGGAAGTTTCCGCGATGGTCACCTAATGTTTACGACGTCAGCCCGACAGGGAGGCGGGAACACCGGAAGGTGGGGCCGCACCGCAGGCTGGCAGGCCGGTTTGACTCTCGCCTAGAGCGGAGCTAAGCTGGTCACTCCTTCCGGAGCCAAGCGCGCGAGGATCCACGGATCTGACGCCCAAGATTCGGAAGAACCAGAAAATCAGCTTGAAGAAGATGCTTCATCGCATTTTCGACAATGTCTGATCGTTTCTTGAGAACTCAACAGCGTGTCGAGTGATTGATGCCAAATGTTTGTTTGGTTGAGATTGTACTCAGTAGCATTTTTTATGGATGCTCTTGATCAATTTCGGCCAGGATGGTTTTTCTGTTTTTTTACGGAGAGTTTGATCCTGGCTCAGGACGAACGCTGGCGGCGTGCTTAACACATGCAAGTCGAACGATGAAGCTCCAGCTTGCTGGGGTGGATTAGTGGCGAACGGGTGAGTAACACGTGAGTAACCTGCCCTTCACTCTGGGATAAGCCTTGGAAACGAGGTCTAATACTGGATATTCATACATGGTCGCATGGTTGTGTGTGGAAAGATTTTTTGGTGGGGGATGGACTCGCGGCCTATCAGCTTGTTGGTGAGGTAGTGGCTCACCAAGGCTTTGACGGGTAGCCGGCCTGAGAGGGTGACCGGCCACACTGGGACTGAGACACGGCCCAGACTCCTA